>DASQXS010000299.1:0-13177 GCA_035639615.1 Gaiellales bacterium
AGCAGGCGCGTCCCGAACCCTGTCAAGCCTGCGGCTTGACAGGTCCTGCGTCCTAGCATCGCTCGGTTTTCGCTCGCCATCGACACCACCAACGTTGCCGGCCACACCACTAGCTGCGATGCGTTAGCGCCGGTCGCGCCCGCCTGTCCTCGCGAAGGCGGCGGGCGCGAAGCCGGCCGCCCACGCCGCCAGCCGGCCGGGCTCCCGGCCTGCGTCCTCGGCGGCCTCCATGCGCCGGACGGCCTCGCGCACGAGCCGCCCGCCCACGTAGCGGATCGGCTCCGGTGGGAATGTCCGCACCGGTGGGTGGACGAGGCCGCAGCCCGACCACTCGTCCTCGCGCCCGAGCGCGAGCGACGCCAGGATGCGGCCGCCCACCCAGCTCGGGCCGACGCCGTTTCCGGAATACCCACCTCCGTGGACGACGCCCTCGGCGATCCGCCCGAAGACCGGGAGGCCGTCGCGCGTGCGCGCGACCGGACCGGCCCAGGCATGCGTGATCTCGGCCCCGGCGGCCGACGGCAGGATGTGGCGCATGTGGCCGGCCACCCACTTCGCCCGGCCGGCGTCCTCGTGGAAGCGGTGGTCGATCCGGCCGCGGTAGCCCAGCCCGCCGCCGCCCTTGCCGAAGACGATCCGCCCGTCCGGAGTCGCCTGGTAGTAGTGCACCATGAGGCGGGCGTCGGCGATCGCCTCGCCGCCGGTCCACCGCAGCCGTTCGAGAAGGCCGGAATCAGGCGCGGTGGCGACGATGTCGCTGTGGACGGGGACGATCGTCCGCGAGAGCTCCGGGAGCGCGGCCGCCCACGCGTTCAGGGCCAGGGCGACCGTTCCCGCGCGCACCTCTCCGTCCGGCGTGCGCACGGTCGGGATGCGGGCGCGCCGTAGCCGCACCATCGGTGAATTCTCGTGGATACGGACGCCGCGTTCCAGGGCGACGCGGCGAAGCCCCCGGGCGAGGAGCCCGGGCTGCACGGTCGCGGTTCCCGGCTCCCATACCCCGGCGAGGTGGGTCGGCTGGTCGATCCGGCTGCGGAGCTCCTCGGGCGTCAGGCGCACGAACGCGTCGACGCCGCGCTCCTCGCACTCGCGCAGCGCCGAATCCCATGACCCGACCTGGGTGCGTGCGGTCGCGACCCACAGCCAGCCGGAGCGGCGGAAATGGGCGTCGACGCCGTGGTCGGCACAGAACCGTTCGATGCCGTCGACGGCGTCGGCCGAGGCGCGGGCCATGCGCAGCCCCTCCTCCTCACCGCAGGTCTTGACGAGCGTCTTGAGCTTCGACCACCATGTGGTGCAGAAGCCGCCGTTGCGGCCGCTGGCACCGCCGCCGCAGATGTCCGCCTCGACGACGACGACGTCGCAGCTCGGCTCGAGCTCCTTGAGCCGAAGCGCCGTCCAGAGGCCGGTGTAGCCGCCGCCGACGATGCAGACGTCCGCCGACTGCGAGCCCTGAAGCGCGGGACAAGGAGCTGCGGTCTCGGCGGCGAGGGCGTCCTGGAGCCAGAGCGACCGGTGCACGGCCGGGGATTCTTGCATTCGGCTGCAATGTTGGTGCCCGACCCCGTCTTTGCAGCGCTCTGGTAGGTTCGCGCGATGGGGGAGCGGGCGGCGATCGTCACCGGCGGCGGCACCGGCATCGGCCGGGCGGCCGCGCTCGCCCTGCACCGCGACGGCTTCCGCGTCGTCGTCGCCGGGCGCCGGCCGGAGCCGCTCGAGGGCACCCGCGAGCTCGCCGGCGAGGGCTGCGTCGTCCACCCCGGCGACATCCGTGAGCCGGAGGTGGCCGGGGCGCTCGTGCAGCGCTGCCTCGATGAGTTTGGCCGCATCGACTGCTTGGTCAACAACGCCGGCGGGCAATTCGTCGCTCCCGCCGAGGACATCAGCCCCAACGGCTGGCGGGCGGTGCGGCGCCTCAACCTCGACGCCCCCTGGTACCTCACCCAGCTCGTCGCCAAGCGCTGGATGATCGGGAATGGGGGCGGCCGCGTGATCTCGGTCGTCCTCTGCCCGCGCCGCGGGATCGAGGGCATGGCCCACTCGTCGGCCGCCCGGGCCGGGATGGGGGCGCTCACGAACACCCTGGCAATGGAATGGGGCAAGCACGGGATCGGCCTCGTCTGCGTCGCGCCCGGCTGGATCGACACGGAAGGCGTGCGCGGCTATGGCGAGGACCTCGCCGAGGTAGCGTCGCGAGTGCCGCTTCGGCGGCTCGGCACGGCGGAGGAGGTCGGCGACGTGATCGCGTTTCTGGCCTCGCCCGCCGCGGCGTACATCACCGGCACGACCATCGTCATCGACGGCGGCCTCGAGAACACCGTCGCCGGATGACCCACTAGCCCGCTGATAACCTGACTCGATGGCCGAGCCTCGCTCGATCGACGAGCTCACCGTTGCCCTGCGCGAACACGCCTACCTGGCGGACCGCGGCCTGGCGACCGTGGTCTCGCTCTCGCTCGCGCTCGAGAAGCCGCTCCTGCTGGAGGGCGAGGCCGGCGTCGGCAAGACCGAGGCGGCCAAGGCGCTCGCGGCCGTGACCGGCGGCCGCCTCATCAGGCTGCAGTGCTACGAGGGGATCGACGTCGCCCATGCCCTCTACGACTGGAACCACGCCCGCCAGCTGCTCTACATCCGCACCATCGAGGCGGCCGCCGGCACAGCCGACGCCGGGCGGACGCTGCACGACCTCTTCGGCCCCGAGTTCCTCGAGCGGCGCCCGCTCCTCGACGCGATCGAGCACACCGACTCCGTCCCGCCGGTGCTCCTGATCGACGAGATCGACCGCGCCGACGACGAGTTCGAGGCGTTCCTGCTCGAGCTCCTCTCCGACTTCCAGGTCACGATTCCGGAGATCGGGACGATCCGCGCAGCCCGCCGGCCGCGCGTCATCCTCACGTCGAACCGCACCCGTGAGCTGCACGACGCGCTCAAGCGGCGCTGCCTCTACCACTGGATCGGCCATCCGGACCTCGACCGCGAGATCGAGATCGTCCGCCTGCGGGTGCCCGGCGTCCCCGAGCGGCTGGCGGCGGAGGCGGCCGCGTTCGTCGCCCGGCTGCGGACGCTCGACCTGGCCAAGCTTCCCGGCGTCGCCGAGACGATCGACTGGACGCAGGCGCTCGTCGCGCTCGGCCAGGAGGAGCTCGAGGCCGCGATCGTGGACTCGACGCTGGGGTCGGTGCTGAAGCACCACGAGGACATCGAGCGGGTGCGCGACGCAGGCCTGCGCGACCTCGTCGCCCAGGCGCGCGGAGGCTGACCGTGCCCACCGCAGCCGCCGGCGACGCCGTCGTGCGGAAGCTCGTCACCTTCGGCCGGATCCTGCGCGAGGCGGGGCTCGAGGTCGGGCCAGGCCGGCTCCAGGACGCGCTCCGCGGCCTCGACCAGGTCGACCTGGAAAGCCGCGAGGAGGTCTACCACGCGCTGCGGTGCACGCTCGTCTCGCGCCGGGACGACATCGACGCCTTCGACGCCGCCTTCGCGGCCTTCTGGGAGCAGGCGCCACGGCCGGGCCCGGACCAGCCCGTCGACTTCGGCTTCGAGACGGCGCCGCGCCGCGACGGCGCCGCCCGGGCGTCTCAGCCGGCGTCGGACGCCGAGTCCGAGCTCGACTCGTCTCCGCTCGTCGTGGCCTCGTCCCGCGACGAGGTGCTGCGGGCGAAGGACTTCGCCGACATGACCGCGGCCGAGCTTCGCCGCATCCGGGAGCTGATCGCGGAGCTTCCCGCCGCCGCGCCGACGCGCCGCTCGCACCGGCTGCGGCAGGTGCGGACCGGCGACGTGCTCGACCCGCGGCGCACGCTCCGGGGCGCCATCCGCACCGACGGTCTGCCGCTCGAGCTCTTCTACCGGCGGCGGAAGGTGGTGCCGCGAAAGCTCGTCTTCCTGTGCGACGTCTCCGGGTCGATGGAGCCGTACGCGCGGGCGATGATCATGTTCCTCGAGGCGGCGGCGCGCGCCGGCCGGCACGTGGAGGCGTTCGCGTTCGGCACCCGGCTCACCCGGCTCACGCCGCACCTGCGCGAGCTCGACCCGGTCCGCTCGCTGCACGGGATGGGCGCTGCCATGCCCGACTGGGGCGGGGGGACGAGGATCGGCGAGTCGCTGCGCGACTACAACGAGCGCTTCGGCCGCCGCGGCGTCACCCGCGGCGCCGTCGTCGTCGTGGTGTCGGACGGGTGGGAGCGCGGTGACCTGGCGCTTCTCGATTCCGAGCTCGTCCGCCTCCAGCGGCAGTCCCACCGCCTCGTCTGGGTGAACCCGCTCAAGGGCCACGCCGGGTTCGAGCCGCTGGCGGGCGGGATGCGGGTCGCGGTTCGCCGCGCCGATGTCTTCGTCGAGGGCCACAACCTGGCGGCGCTCGAGGCGCTGGCCGGCATCCTCTCGGCGCTGTGATCGATCGCGGCCGCCGGGAAGCCTTCACCGCCGGCGGGCGTTAACCCGAGCGATGAGGACCGATGTGCCGATCGCATGCTCGCTCGAACGGAGCGACCAGGCCGCCCGCGCGGCCCGCTGGGACCGGCTGCGCCGGCGGGCCCAGACCGGCCGCATCGTGACGCCGGACGGACTTCGCCTGGTGTTCCGCGGCGACCCGGCGGTCGAGGCGGAGCTCCGCGAGCTCGCGGAGCTGGAGCGTGGCTGCTGCGGGTTCGCCGACTGGTCGGTGGGGCGCGGCCGTGGGCTCGTACTCGACGTTCGCGCTCACGGAGACGCCGTCGCGGCGGTGCAGGCGATGTTTACGGGCGGCCCGGCTGGGACCGCATCCGCCGCACCGTCTCCCAGGTGAGCGCGGTCGCCACGGCTCCCTCGAAACGCTCGGCGGGGTCGCGCCGCATCGAGAGCACGGTCGCCATCGCCTGCAGGCAGAGGATGGCGAGCGCAGTCGTGACGTGGCGGGCGGCGACCGATCGCATGGCAGAAGGCTAGATGATTGATTCCACGACCGCGCGCCTGAACGCCACGACGGTCGATCCGGTTCTCGCGTTGGGCGGTGCTGCGGCCGGCAGCCTGCGCTGTCAAGCACTGCTGTGACAGCTCTCGGTCGGGCCGATGTTCTCGATATCGCGGCCTCCCTGCGTCCTTGCGCTGCTTGGCTCCCGGCCCGGGAGCGACCTGCTTGGATAGCGGGTCGCCCCTGATCGCTGCAAGCCGTTCCGGATTGCAGCTTGGACATCACCCGGCCGCGGAATCAACCATCTAACCGATGCAGGGCCCGGACGACACGGGGCCGCGGGCGGTCTTGACGGCGGCGCGCACCGCCGCGACGGGGACGCCGAAGCCGCCCTTCCCGCCCGAGTCCGCCGCGAACATCATCGCCACGACCCGGCCGCGGCGGTCGACGACCGGCCCCCCGCTGTCGCCGTGCTCGAGCCGCCCGCGGAGCGGGACGACCGTGCGCGGCCGCACGTTCGTGCCGTACGCGTCGGGCGCGATCGCCGTGATGGGGTGCCCGGCGCGGCCCGGGACGGCGGTGAGCGCGCCGTTCTCCGGATAGCCGACGAGCTCCACAGGCTGTCCCGACGGCCCCGACTGGGAGATGCGAAGGACGGGGGAGCCCAGCCCCGCGACCCGCAGGACGGCGACGTCGTTCCCGCGGTCGACGGCAACGACCGTCGCGTCGAGGGTGCCCCCTCCCGGCGGCTGGACGACGGTGTCGTCCTCGCCGGCGACCACGTGCGCGTTCGTCGCCACAAGCCCACGGCGCACGACCCAGCCGGATCCCTGCACGCCGAGCCCGCACGCCGTCCCCTGCACGCGGACGACGCTCCGCCGGGCGGTGCGGGCGCCCGGCGCCCGAAGCACCGACCGGTCGGGCGGCGGGAGTGAGCGGTCGGCGATGGACGGGATCACCGGCAGCGGGTCGAACCGCGCCAGAGCGTTGAGCACGGTGTTTGCCGGCACGGCGCGGAGGAGCGCCGGCAGGATCGTGGAGGACTGCACGTCGCGCCGAAGCCGGAGGCCCGGTTGCTCGAGCGCGACGACTGCGACGAGCCACGCCGCGGCCAGGCCGAGGACGGCGCCGGCGGCGATGCCGCCGGCGGTGTCGACCGCGCCGAGCGGGCCGCGGAGGAGATTCGCGCGGACAGTGACGGCGACCGCACCAGCCGCGAACTGCACCAGCGTCCCGCCGACGAGCGCGCCGACGAGGCCCGCCACTCCCAGCCATGGCGAGTCGTGGCCGCCGTGGAGGAGGAGCGGCGCGATCCGCGACCCGATGAGCGCGCCGAGGGCGAACCCGGCAAGGCCGAGCACCGTGGCCACGAAGCCGCGGCGGGCGCCGAGCCCGGCCGAAAGCGCGACCCAGCACAGAACCAGGACGTCGACGCCGGTCACCTGGTGATGTATACCCGCGGGGCCGGCGCCGGCCGACCTGTGCTGTGCCAGACTGCAGGGGTGGATTTCGTGAGCATCGAGCGCGAGCCGACCCTGCGCAAACCCAAGCTCGTCGCCGCGTTCCGCGGCTGGAACGACGCCGGCGGCGCCGCCAGCCTCGCGGCCGGCTATCTGCGCGCGGTCACCGATGCCGAGCGCTGCGCCGTGATCGACTCCGAGCCGTTCATCGACTACCAGCAGACCCGGCCGACCGTCCAGCTCGTCGACGGCGACGTCCGCCGGCTCGACTGGCCCGTGACCGAGATCTACGCCTCGGCGCCGTCCGATCTGGTCGTGGTCGTCGGCACCGAGCCGAACATGCGCTGGCGGTCCTTCTCGAACGCCATCGCCGATCTGGCCAAGCGCTACCGCGTCGAGCTCGTCGTGACCATGGGCGCGCTCCTCGCCGATACGCCGCACACCCGGCCGGTGCCGGTATCGGCGACCGCCAGCGACGCCGAGCTGATGGAGCGCTACGGCCTCGCCCGGTCGACCTACGAGGGCCCGACCGGCATCGTCGGCGTGCTGCACGACGCCTGCTCCAAGGCGGGCCTCCGAAGCGCGAGCCTGTGGGCGGCGACCCCGCACTACATCTCCGCGACGCCGAACCCGCAGGCGGCGCTCGCCCTCCTCCGCCGGCTGAGCGACATGATCGGCACCCCGGCCGGGAGCGGGGAGCTGGAGCGGGCGGCCAGCGAGTACGCCCTGCGCGTCGCCTCGGCGATCGCCGACGATCCGGACATCGCGGGGTACGTCGAGCAGCTCGAGGAGGCGGCCGACGCGGCCGAGGAGACGAGCGGCGACGAGCTTGCTGCCGACTTCGAGCGCTACCTGCGCGAGCAGGACAAAGGCAAGGACGAGTGACGCCCGTCGACGCCACCGACGGGACGTTCGCCGACGCGGTCATCGAGCGGTCGCGGACGGTGCCCGTCGTCGTCGACTTCTGGGCCGACTGGTGCGCACCGTGCCGCCAGCTCACCCCCGTTCTCGAGGTCGCGGTGGAGGCGACGAACGGCGCGATCGAGCTGGTCAAGGTGGACGTCGACCAGAACCCGCGCACGTCGCTCACCTACCGGGTGCAGGGCATCCCGGCCGTCAAGGCGTTCAAGGACGGGCGGCTGGTGGACGAGTTCACCGGCGCGATCCCGCGGGCGAGTGTCGACACGTTCCTGCGGGGGCTGCTCCCGTCCGAGGCCGACCGGCTCGCGGCCGAGGGGGACGAGGAGTCGCTGCGGCGCGCGCTCGAGCTCGAGCCCGACCACCCGGCGGCCCGGGCCGCCCTAACCCGGCTCGAGGCGAGCGGCGACCCCGACCTGGGCCCCGGACTCGCGGCGCTCGACGCCGGCGAGACCGAGCGCGCGCTCGAGCTTCTCCTGGCGGCGCTCTCCGACGCCGACGCGAGCCTGCGCGACCGCATCCGTCAGGTCATGGTCGGGGTCTTCACCGACCTCGGCCAGGACCATCCGCTCTCGGCCGAGTACCGGCGCCGGCTGGCGGCGGCGCTCTACTGACCGCTACCTGATCGAGATGGCGAGTCGCACGATCGTCGTTCGGCCGCCGACGGCTCTGACCATCCGATGGACCGGCTGGATCGGCGTGCCGTCTGACATCGGCGTATGCGCCAGCATGACGACGCGATACGTTCCCGGCGGCGCGGCGACGGCGAATCGCCCGTGGGCGTCGGTGTGCCCGGGGATCGCCGATCCCGCCGCGTTCACCGGCACAAGCCGAAAGGACGCTCCGGGAACCGGACGCGGTGCTCCCGGCGCGGGCCCGCCCGCGGTCACAATCGTGCCGCGAACCTTCGCCTCGGCGGCGTGATGCGCCGTGCCGGCGCATCCGACCTGGACGAGGCAGACGAGGGCGAGGGTGAGGCGGCGCACACGGATTCGACCGTCGACACGCGCCGGTGGTTCACTCGGATCTCACGCCGCCCGCCTGGGCGCCGTTGTCAGGACGACGTGGGGGAGAGCAGCCCTTCCAGCACCCGGCGAGCCTCGTCCGGCCACGGCTCGGACCCGGACCGCTTGCCGTTCGTGTGCACGACGACGGTGTGCGACTCCGCCGCGATCCGCCCGTCGGCCGCCGAGCGGACACGCTCGTGGGTGGTCGCGCTCGACGTGCCCACCCCGATCAGGTCGAGCTCGACGTCGACGTGGTCGTCCTCCTGCACGAGCCCCGAGAGGAAGTCGAGCTCGACGCGGCGGATCACCACCCGGTGGACGGTCTCGCCGAGAAGGCCGGTGAAGAACTCGTCGCGGGCCTCCTCCAGATATGTCAGGTACGTGGAGTTGTTCACGTGAGCGAATCCGTCCAGGTCGCGCCACCTGATCTCGATACGCTTGGCGAAGTGCATCGGTCGCGTAGCCTGCCACATCTCCTGCTGGCCGCCGTCGTGGTCACCTGGGCAGGCTCCTTCGCCGCGATCAAGGCGCTCGTCGACCACGGCCTGCACTCGCCGGACATCGCCATCAGCCGCTACCTCATCGCCGCGCCCGGGTTCGCGGCCGCGCTCGTCGTCTCGGGCGGGCTCCCGGGCCTCACCCGCCGTGACGCCCTCCGCCTCCTCGTCGCCGGGATCATGGTCGTCGCCGTGTACCACCTGGCCCTGAACGCCGGCGAGCGCGACACAACCGCGGGCACCGCGAGCGTCGTCGTCGCATCGGCGCCGGGCATGACGCTTGTGATGGCGCTGGTGCTCGGGATGGAGCGGTTCTCGGCGCGGCGCGTGGCCGGGCTGGCCGTCGCCTTCGCCGGCGTCGTCACCGTCGTCCTGCTCGGCGCGGGCGAGCAGCTGTCGTTCGCCTCGGCGAAGGGCCCGCTGCTCGTCCTGGCATCGCCGGCGGCGTTCGCGGCGTACAACGTGCTCGTGAAGCCGCTCCTCGCCCGTTTCCGGGCGATCGCCGTCACGGCCGCGGCCTCGCTGGTGGGGACGGTGGCGCTCCTTCCGTTCTCGGCGTCCGGCACCGCCGGACGGGTCGCGGACATGGACGCCTCGGACTGGGCGCTCGTGCTCTATCTCGGGCTCGCCTGCACGCTGGCCGGCTACGTCGTCTGGACGATCGCCCTTCGGTGGCTCGACCCGTCCCGCACCGTCGCCTACCTGTACGGGATCCCCGTGCTCGCCGTCTCGATCGGCGCGGTCACGCTGGGCGAGTCGGTGACGCTGTGGCTGGCCGCGGGCGGCGCGCTCGTCATCGGCGGGGTGGCGCTGGCGCAGTGACCGAGTTCGTGTGGCGAGACGGCGACCGGACGATCCGGTTCGGGCCCGGCGCGCCCGCGGCCGCATGGACCGGCGCAGACCTGCTGACGACGGCGCGGGCCGAGGCCGGTATCCCGGACGAGCTTCGCGCCGGCTCGCGCGTCCACCATGTCCCCGCGGGCCAGGTCCCGGACCTCGCGGCCGCGCTCATCGACCGGGTCGGCGCAGGCCCGATCGTCGCCTGGGGCGGCGGGCGGGTGATCGACACGGCGAAGGCGCTCGCGTCCGCCCGCGGCGGGCGCGTGTGCGCCGTTCCGACGACGCTCTCCGGCGCCGAGATGAGCCAGGGCCACCGCCCGGCGCCGGGCTTCGAGGACGCTCCGCGCTGCCGGCCGGTCCTGATCCTCGCCGACCCGGAGCTGATGACGGGGCAGCCGGATGCCGACCGGCGCGCGTCAGCGATGAACGCGCTCGCGCACGCCGTCGAGGCGCTCTACGGGCCGGGCCGAAACCCGGTCGCGTCGCTGGCGGCGGCACGCGCGGCGGCGCTCCTCGCCCGCGGCATCGACGCCGGCGAGCGGTCCGACCTCGCGCTGGGCGCGATCCTGGCCGGATACGCGCTCGGCTCCGCCGAACTCTCGCTGCACCATGTCCTTTGCCAGACCATCGTCCGGATATGCGGCACGGCCCACGCCCACACAAACGCGGCGGTCCTTCCGCACGTGATCGGCGTGATGGTCGCCCGCGAGCCAGATGCCATGGCAGACCTCGCCGCCGCCCTCGGCGCCGGCGTGGACGACCTGCCCGCCCGCGTCTCGGCGCTCGCGGGCGGCGGAGGGCTGGCCGGCCTCGGCGTTGAGCGCGGCGATCTCCCCGCCGTCGTGGACGCGGCGCTGGCACGTCCGGAGCTCACGGCCATGCCCGATCCGCCCAGCCGCGACGAGCTCATCCTGCTCCTCGAACGGGCGCTCTGACCGGCTCCGGAGGCGGGCGGAGGCTGGTAGGCTCGCCGGCCATGGGAAAGGGATATGCAGAGGGACCCGCGGCCGAGGAGGCCGAGGCCGCACGCGAGCGCGGTGATCACGTCATGCCTGATGAGGCGCCGCTTTCTCGGCGGATGGTGTGGGGATCCACCGCCGACCAGCCGGAGCCGCACGTCCTCGGCGAGGTGGGCGAGGTCGACCCGGACGAGCTCTGGAGCTCGGGCCAGGCGTGGGGGATCCACGTCGAGCTGGAGACCCGGCCGGCGTGAACGATCGGCCATCTAGCCCCTACGACCGCCCATCCGACCCTGCCAAGCGCCACTCCGCCACCCTCACCGATGGCCCCGACCGGGCGCCCGCGCGGGCGATGCTCAAGGCCATCGGGTTCACCGATGACGACCTGGCGCGGCCGCTGATCGGCGTCTCGACGACCTGGATCGAGACGATGCCCTGCAACTTCAACCAGCGTGAGTTGGCCCAGCGGGTGAAGGCCGGCATCCGCGCCGCCGGCGGGACGCCGATGGAGTTCAACACCGTGTCCGTGTCGGATGGGGTCTCCATGGGCACCGAGGGGATGAAGGCGTCGCTGATCTCCCGCGAGCTCATCGCCGACTCGATCGAGCTCGTCGCCCGCGGCCACCTGCTCGACGGCCTCGTGTGCCTGGTGGGATGCGACAAGACCATCCCGGCGTCGGTCATGGCGCTCTGCCGCCTCGACCTCCCCGGCCTCGTCCTCTACAACGGGTCGATCGCGCCGGGCACGTTCCGGGGGCGCGACATCACCATCCAGGACGTGTTCGAGGCGGTCGGCGCCCATGCCGCCGGGAAGATCGACGGCGCCGAGCTGCACGCGGTCGAGTCGGCCGCCTGCCCCGGCGCGGGCGCATGCGGCGGCCAGTTCACCGCCAACACGATGTCCACGGCGCTCGAGTTCCTCGGCATCAGCCCGGCCGGCATGAACGGCATCCCGGCCCTCAACCGTGGCAAGGGGGACGCGGCCGAGGAGTGCGGGCAGATGGCGATGCGGCTCGTCCGCGACGAGGTGCGCCCGTCCCAGATCATCACCCGGGAGGCGATCGAGAACGCGGCCGCCTCCGTCGCCGCCACCGGCGGGTCGACCAATGGCGTCCTCCACCTGCTCGCGATCGCGCACGAGCTCGGCATCCCGTTCTCGATCGACGAGTTCGACACGATCGCCGCGCGGACGCCGATCGTCGCGAGCCTGAAGCCAGGCGGCCAGTACGTGGCGACCGACATCTTCGATGCCGGCGGCGTCGCCCTCGTCGCCCGCGAGCTGCGAAAGCGCGACCTCGTCCACGCCGGCGCCCGGAACGTGGACGGGCGCACGCTCGGCCAGGTCGCCGAGGACGTGGTCGAAACGCCGGGCCAGCCGGTCGTCGTCCCCATCGAGGCGCCGATCAAGCCGACCGGGGGCCTGGCGATCCTGCGCGGGAACCTCTCGCCGGACGGCTGTGTGGTGAAGCTCGCCGGCCACGAGCGGCTCCGCCACCGCGGCCCGGCACGCGTCTTCGATCGCGAGGAGGACTGTTTCGCCGCCGTCAAGGCCGGCGCGATCCAGCCCGGCGACGTGGTTGTCATCCGCTATGAGGGCCCGGCAGGCGGGCCCGGCATGCGCGAGATGCTGCACGTCACCGCGGCGATCGTCGGCGAGGGCCTGGGCGAGGAGGTGGCGCTCGTCACCGACGGCCGCTTCTCCGGCGCCACCCACGGGCTCATGGCCGGCCACGTGACGCCCGAGGCCGCCCGCGGCGGCCCGATCGCCGCCGTGGAGCACGGCGACATGATCGAGTTCGACGTGGAGGCGCGCGAGCTTCGGGTGGAGCTCTCCGCCGACGAGATCGCTGCCCGCCTCCGCGACTGGACGCCGCCCGCGCTGCGCTATGCGACGGGCGTGTTCGCCAAGTACGCCGCCCTCGTCTCGAGCGCGAGCGAGGGCGCGGTCACCCGGCCGGCTCCGTAGCGGGTCATGCCGCATAGGCCGCTCCCGTTGGCGATAACCCTGGCATGAATCCGGGTACGTCGGAAGGATGAAACTGCTTGCGGCTGGGCTGTGGCTGCTCTTTCTCGTCGCACCCGTGCTCGGCGCCGTCGTCGGATATCGCCGGCGGTGGGATTGGCATGGATCGGTGGAGTGGCCGGTGTCGTCTTCTACGGCGCCTCCTGGCCCGCGGCCGACGGCAGCATCGCGGGGACCGGCGACTTCTCCTGGAAGATCCTTTGCGTGATGCTCGCGATCGGGTTCCTCGTGCTCTTCTATGTGTCTATGGTGCTCGGCGCGGGCATGTGGCAGATCGTCTCGCGCGTGCGAGGCAGGGCGAGCCGGCGAGCCTGGCAGCCGGGGGAGCAGGCTCGCTAGGGCGTAGTCAGGTTCCGTATCTAGATGGATCGTCCGGCAACGTTCGCCGCTCTCGCAGCCTGCTTGAGTAGCAGGCTGCTCGCGAGACCTGTCAAGGCGGGGGCCTTGACAGGCTGGCGGCTGCAAAGCGCGTCCGCGATCTGCTGGGTAGCAGATCGCTCCCGAACGTCGCAAGGCAGAGCCTTGCGACTGCTGCGGTGTCCTCGGTCGCGCCAATAGGTTCACTATTGGCGCTCCCTGCGT
>DASQXS010000300.1:0-7549 GCA_035639615.1 Gaiellales bacterium
GGCGCCGGCGTCCGCCGGCGGAAGAGGATCACGAAGACGATCCCCGCCACGATCGTGACCGCCGAGGCCACCCACACGTTCAGGCGCTGGCCGAAATAGTGGTGGGCCGGGTCGATCCGGAGCGACTCGACCCAGATGCGGCCGAAGGAGTAGAGCGTCGCGTAGAGGGCGAAGACGGTCGCGGCCGGCACGCGGTTCCAGACGCGGCGGATGAAGCGCCAGAGGACGAGGAAGACGAGCAGGTCCCAGAGCGACTCGTAGAGGAACGTCGGCGTGAAGGTCTGGCCCTCGTGGTAGGGCAGCTGCGGATGGTCGATCTTGACCGCCCACGGCAGGTCGGACGGCTTGCCGTAGAGCTCCTGGTTGAAGTAGTTCCCCCAGCGTCCGAGCGCCTGCGCCAGGACGAGGCCGGGCGCGATGCAGTCGGCCACCGCCCAGAACGGCAGCCTGACCCGGCGGCAGCCGATGAGGGTTCCCAGCATCCCGCCGAGCACCGCGCCGTAGATGCCGAGCCCGCCCTTCCAGATCTTCACGGTGTCGATCAGGTGGTTCGAGAACGCCGACCAGTCCGTCACGACGTGGTACAGGCGGGCGCCGACCAGGCCGAGCGGCACCGTCCACACCGCGATCGAGTACGCGAGCTCGGGGTCGAAGCCGCGGCGGCGGAACTCGCGCCGCGCGATCCAGCCGGCGAGGAGCACGCCGGCGGCGAGAAGCACGCCGTACCAGCGCACCTGGATGCCGTCGACCTTGAAGAGAAACGGGTCGCCGGGGCTCGGGATCGAGAGCGCGATCACGACGCGGGAGCGTAGCTCCTGTGAGAGACCCGCCCGGCCGCCCCGTTTAACCGAAAAACTGGACGAATCGCCAATTGTTCGCTACCACGAGAGAACGGTCGCAATTTCGCGGCCGGCCTCTACCCCCGCGGGGCGACGCACGCTTCCGGATCAAGCATCGCGATCCCGACGCCGATGAGTTCCGCATGCAGTCCCAGATCCACACGGTGATGCCCTGACATCCCACCGGGTCGAGCGATCGACCGCCCCACCATCCGTGCCCGGAAAGGAGCACCACCGGTGCCAGTGCCAACGCTCAGTCGCAACATCGTCATCTCGGTCGCCCTGGCCATCCTGGCCGCGGCCGCGCTGCTCGTCTACACCCACCAGGTTCAGAGCTCGGCCCGGTCGAGCCAGGACGCCACGCGGGTGGTCGTCGCCACGCGCGACATCCACGCCGGCACGAGCGTCCAGGCGGCGATCGCGGACGGCGACCTCGCCTACCAGACGGTTCGCAAGAGCGATCTGGTGAGCGGCGCCTACACGAACCTCGACGCCGCCCGCGGCCTCATCGTGACCCAGCCGCTCTTCCACGGCGAGCAGTTGACCGCGAGCCGCACCGGCCTCCTGCACGACACAAGCGTGGCGGGCCGCCTGCAGGGGAACGAGCGCGCGATCCGGCTGCCGCTCGACTCGAACTCCGGCCTGATCGGCGACGTACACCCCGGCGACCACGTGGACGTCCTCGGCAGCTACAAGCTCGACACGAACCAGGTCGTGACCTACGTGCTGGCGGCGGACGTGCTGGTCATGGACGTCACCCAGCCGTCCGCGGCCCAGTCCGGCGGCTCCCAGCCTCAGGGCTCGATGCTCCTCGAACTCTCCGAGCACCAGGCCTCCTACGTCGCGAACGCGCTCGCGAGCGCCGACAACGCGCCCCAGGCGAGCTCGAAGACGATCTGGGTCGCCCTCGCCGGCAGCCACGCGGCGACGTGGAAGCGGTTCGACCCCGTGCTCCTGCCCGGGGCCTTCCCCAAGAACGGCGTCCCCTCCAAGTGACCAGGAGCTCCAACATGAAGCCCGACCTCATCCGCCTCGCCCTGCAGACCGACGACCCGTCGCTGCGCGATCTGTTCGAGCAGTCCGGCATGGTCGAGATCGTCGATTCGGCGCCGGACGTCGTGGTGTGGCACCTCCCCGCCGACTGCGACGGGCTCCCTGCCGAGCTGCGGGCGGCGCTCACCGACCCGAACGGCCCGGGGATCCTGGCCATCACCGACGACCACCCCACGCGGTGGTTCAACGAGGCAATGCACATGGGCGTGGACGACGTCCTGTGCCTACCCCAGTCCGCGCAGTCGCTCGGCATCGCCGCCGCGAAGGCGCGCGCGTCTCGGGCTCGGCGCGCGGCGGCCGCCGCCCAGCCGGCCGCACCGACCCGCGGAGGCCGGGACGCCCACGTCTTCACGGTCTTCTCCACGAAGGGCGGGTCGGGCAAGACGGTGATCGCCACCAACCTGGCCGTCTGCTTCGCCCGCCAGGGCTTGCGGACGCTCCTCGTCGACTTCGACCTTCACTCCGGCGACGACGCCCTCGTGCTCGGCCTCAGCCCGCGCTGGACGGTGCTCGACCTCGTCCAGTCGCCCGGCGACCTCGACGCCGAGAAGCTGGCCGGGTTCGTCACCCGCCACGCGAGCGGCGTCGACCTCCTGCCGGCCCCGACGCGCCCCGACGAGGAGGAGCTCGTCGCCATCGACCGGCTCGAGGCGCTGCTCGAGGTCGCGCGGCAGAGCTACGACGCGGTCGTCATCGACACGTCGTCGAGCTTCTCACCGTCGACGCTTCTGGCGATCGACCACACCGACACGCTGATCCTGGTCGGCGCGTCGGACGTGCCCACGATCAAGAGCCTCAAGATCGCGCTCGAGACGCTCGACCTGCTCGAGATGAACCTCCCCGACGTGCGCATCCTCATGAACCGGTCGGGCGCCAAGGTCGGCCTCGAGGACCGCGACGTCGAGCGGACGCTGCGGCGCGAGATCACCTACACGCTGCCGTCGGACAAGGCGATCCCCGTGTCGGTGAACCGCGGCCAGCCGGTCGTGATCGACAACCCGAAGTCGCGCGTGGCGCGCTCGCTGGCTGAGATGGGCCGCTCCCTGCAGGGCGCGGTCGGGAGCAGGTCGTGAAGCCCGACCGTCGCAACCGCACCCTGGCGGGGCGGATGCGCCGCGCCGAGCCGGCGCCCGCCGCGGCGGATGCCGGGGCCGAGCTCGTCGATCCCTTCGCCGAGATCCGCCAGGTCGCCCAGGCCGAGGCGGTGCGGGAGCTCGGCCAGGCGCTCGACGACGGCGACGTCCAGGAGGAGGAGCTCCACGAGCAGGTGACCAAGGCGGTGGACGCTGCGCTCGCCGAGGCCGGGACGCCGCTCAGCTCGACCGACCGGGCGCGGCTCGTCCGCGAGATCACCCACAACATCCTCGGCTACGGGCCGATCGAGCCGTTCCTGGCCGACCCCGACGTGACCGAGGTGATGGTGAACAACCACCACACCGTGTACGTGGAGCGCCGCGGCCTGATCGAGGAGACCGACATCCAGTTCGGGTCGGAGCGGCACCTCCTGCAGGTGATCGACCGCATCGTCGCCCAGACCGGGCGGCGCATCGACGAGTCGAGCCCGATGGTCGACGCCCGCCTGCCGGACGGCTCGCGCGTGAACGCGATCATCCCGCCGCTTGCGATCACCGGCCCGTCGCTCACGATCCGCAAGTTCTCGCGCGACCCGCTGACGATGGACGACCTGGTCGCCTTCGGCAGCCTCTCCCACCAGGCCGCCGCCTTCCTGGAGGCGTGCGTCGAGGGCAAGCTGAACGTGCTCATCTCGGGCGGCACCGGCACCGGCAAGACCACGCTCCTGAACGTGCTCTCGTCGTTCATCCCCGAGCGCGAGCGAATCATCACGATCGAGGACGCCGCCGAGCTTCGGCTCGCGCAGAAGCACGTGATCAGCCTCGAGTCGCGGCCGCCGAACATCGAGGGTAAGGGCGCGATCTCGATCCGCGACCTCGTCCGGAACGCCCTGCGCATGCGGCCCGACCGGATCGTCGTCGGCGAGTGCCGCGGCGCCGAGGCGGTCGACATGCTGCAAGCGATGAACACCGGCCACGATGGCTCGCTCACGACGATCCACGCGAACAGCCCGCGCGACGCCCTCGCCCGCACCGAGACGCTCGTCCTGACGGCCGGCTTCGACCTGCCGCTCAAGGCGATCCGCGACCAGATCTCGAGCGCGTTCGACCTGATCATCCAGGTCAACCGGCTCGTCGACGGCCGCCGCCGGATCACCCACATCACCGAGGTCGGCCGGATGGAGGGTGAGGTCATCACCCTGCAGGACCTGTTCGTCGCGTCGTTCGTCGACGAGGCCACCGCCGCCGGCGACCACGTCACCTCGAAGATGCGCTACACCAACATCCGCCCGAACTTCATCGAGAAGCTCGAGCAGCACGGCGTCACGCTGCCGAAGACCTTCTTCGGCGAGACCGCCGCCAAGGTCGACGTGCTGCGCCGCGGCAAGGAGCGGAGGACCGCGTGACCCGCTCCGGCTGGGCACGCGTCGGCGCGGCCGCGCTGGCCGCAGTCGCGCTCGCCGCGCCCGCCGCCCAGGCCGCCGCTCCGCCCACGCGGGCAGTCGGCGTCCGGCCGGCCGGCGACCACGCCGTGCAGGTGCTCGTCCGCACCGCCGGCGACCTGACCGCGGCCGACGTGCAGGCCCAGCTGGGCGCGAAGCTCGCGTTCATCGACGGCGTGCACCGCACCGGGCCCACGCGCCGGATCGATCTCGTCTTCGCCGTCGACACGTCCGGGTCGATGGAGGGGGCGCCCATCGCAGCCGCAGTCGCCGCCGGCCGCCGCCTGATCGACGCCGTCGGCTCGGGCGGGCAGGTGGGCCTCGTCACGTTCTCGGACTCCGCGCAGGTGGTGAGGCCGCTCACCTCCGATACCGCCGCCGTGGCGAGCGCTCTGAGCGGCCTTCGAACGCAGTCCGGGACCGCCCTCTACGACGGCATCGCCCTCGCGGCGCGGGTCGCGGCCGCGGATCCCGATCCGGGCGCACGCCGGGTCGTCGTCGTCCTGTCCGACGGCGCCGACACGGCCTCGCACACGACCCTGGCCCGACTGACGGCCGCGCTCGCCGGCGACCGCGTCGAGGTCGACACGGTCGGCATCCAGTCGTCCGGCTCGTTCACCGCGTCGGCACTCCAGCAGATCGCCGCGGGGACCGGCGGCGAGTTCGACCCGACGCGAACGCTCTCCGGCCTCGAGCCGCTCGCCCTGAAGCTCTCGCAGGACCGCCTGTCGACGACCTTCGCCGTTGACGTCGACCTGCCCGAGTCCGGAGCGCGGAGCCTGGAGGTGAGCGTCCGCGGCGGCGCCCCGGCCACGGTCGCGCTGCCGGACGGCGTCTCGGGCACGAGCGCCGGCCTCTGGACGAGCCACGGCGATATCGTCGTCATCCTGCTCGGCTTTGCGGCCGTGGGCATGCTCGCATACGTCATCTCGACGGCCGCCGGGACGCGCACGCCGTCGCTCTCCAGCCGGCTCGCGCAGTACACGGCCGAGAGCGATCCCCGGTCGCGCCGGTCCGGCTCGCTCCTGCTCCTGGATCTCTACGAGGGCCTCGAGGCTCGGTTCGGCGAGCGGTGGGCGTGGCGGCGGCTGCACGACCTCTGCCAGCAGGCCGGCGTCCAGTGGCCGACGCCGCAGGTGGCGATCGCGATCTCGGCGACCGCATTCGCCGCGACGGCGGGTGCCTGGGCGCTGCTCGGCGTGCTGGCGGCGCCGTTCGGGCTCGCTCTCGGCGTCGCCGGCCCGGTCGCGGCGCTGCGGGTGAAGGCGGTCCGCCGGCATCGCAAGTTCGAGGCCCAACTGCCCGAGCTCCTGTCGGTATGGGCGAGCGCGCTCCGGGCGGGGCGGTCGTTCGCCCAGGCGCTCGACTCGATCGTCGACGAGGCGGCCGACCCCGCCCACCGCGAGTTCCGCCGCGCCCAGCAGCAGGTGCGCCTGGGCGTGCCGATCGAGCAGGCCCTCGACGAGATGTCGCGGCGGCTGCGCTCGGAGAGCTTCGAGCTCGTCGTCCTCACCACGGACGTCCAGCGGCGCGTCGGCGGCAACGTGGCCGAGATCTTCGATCAGGTCGCCGAGACGGTGCGCAAGCGGCAGCAGTTCTCGGCCCGGGTGAAGGCGCTCACGTCGATGGGACGGCTCTCAGCACGAGTGCTGCTCGGCATGCCGTTCGCCATCGCGGCGCTGCTCACGCTCATCAACCACAGCTACATGATGCCGCTCTACACGACCCGCGCCGGCCATCTCCTGATGGCGGTCGGGCTCATCATGATGTCGATCGGCGCCCTGGTGCTGCGCCGGATGGTCAAGCCGCGGACGATCGCGTGAGGAGAGACTGATGCCCTGGTTCCTGCTCGCAATCGGCTTCCTCGCCGGGGCCGTCTTCTTCGGCCTCCGCGCCGCGACCCAGGGGCGCCTCCAGGTCGAGGCGGTGCTGGGCCGGATGGCCGCGTACGGCTACGGCCACGCCGAGAGCTCCGACCCGCGCGCGTGGCTCAGGCGGATCGGCCGGGTCGCTCCCGGCGGCCGCGGCGACAGCGCCGAGGCCCTGCGCCGCAAGCTCGCCGCCGCCGGCTGGTCGAAGCGGCTCTCCCCGGAGGACGTGGCCGGGCTCAAGGCGGTGCTGCCGCTCGGCGTCTACGCGGCGATGCTGGTCCTGACCGCGGCCGGCGTCGTCCCGTTCCTCGTCGGCGTCGTGGCCGCCTTCGGCCTGTCCGCGATCGCCTACTGCGGGCTTCCGATCATGATCGACGTCCGCGTCCGCGGCCGCCGCGACAAGATCGTCTCGGGCCTGCCCACCGTGCTCGACCTCCTCACGCTCTCGATCGAGGCCGGGATGAGCTTCGACGCCGCCCTCGGGCGCATGGTGCGGCGGCTGGACGGGCCGCTGATCGACGAGCTGGGCCTGATGCAGCGCGAGATGCAGCTCGGGACGAGCCGCACCGATGCGCTCACGGCGCTCGCCGGCCGGGTCGACGCGCCCGAGGTGACGAGCTTCGTCCGCGCCCTCAGCCAGGCCGACCGGCTCGGCGTGCCCCTCGCGCAGATGCTGCGCACCCAGGCCGACGAGCTGCGCGTGCGGCTTCGGAACGACGCCGAGGAGCACGCGATGAAGGCGCCGGTGAAGATGCTCTTCCCGACGGTGCTCCTGATCTTTCCGGCCGTGTTCGTGGTGGTGCTCGGGCCGGCGGTCATCGCGCTCATTCACAACCTGGCCTACGCGCATCATTGATCGTGGGGGAACCCATGGTTCCCCCACGGGCCCCCTCCTTCCGCTGTACCGGACCTTCCGTGCGCGTCGGCGAGAGCGCGGTCTCGCCTCCGCCGCGGATGCTCAGGTCACCCTGAAAAGCGCATGCGACTTCGCGCCAGGAGCAGCTAGTGGTGTGGCCGGCAACGTTGGTGGTGTCGATGGCGAGCGAAAACCGAGCGATGCTAGGACGCAGGCCCTGTCAAGCCGCAGGCTTGACAGGGTTCGGGACGCGCCTGCTCTCCACGCAGGCGCACACCGGCCAATACTGGAGAAGTATTGGTGCGACCGAGAACACCGCAGCAGTCGCAAGGCGCTGCCTTGCGACGTTCGGGAGCGATCTGCTACCCAGCAGATCGCGGACGCGGTTTGCAGCCGCCAGCCTGTCAAGGCGCCC
>DASQXS010000301.1:0-31476 GCA_035639615.1 Gaiellales bacterium
CGCCTGCGGCGGCGCCAGCGCGCTCAACCACCTGATCGACCGCGACCTCGACCGGGCGATGTCGCGCACCGACCGGCGGCCCGTGGCGGCCGGCAGGGTGGCGCCGTCGCGGGCGCTCGAGTTCGGGCTCGCCCTCTCGGCCGGGTCGTTCGTGCTCCTGTCCGTGGCCGTGAACCCGCTGACCGCCGTTCTGGCGCTGGCGGGAAACCTGTTCTACGTCGTCGTCTACACCCGCGTCCTCAAGCGCTCCACGCCCCAGAACATCGTGATCGGCGGCGCCGCGGGAGCCGTCCCGCCGCTCGTCGGCTGGGCGGCCGCGACCGGGAACCTGACCGTCCCGGCGCTGGCACTCTTCGCCATCGTCTTCGTCTGGACGCCGCCTCACTTCTGGGCGCTCGCCATCCTGATCAAGCGCGACTACAAGGCGGCCGGCGTCCCGATGCTGCCGGTCGTCCGCGGCGATGCGGCCACGGCGCGCGGGATCCTCGCGTACACCCTCGTGCTCGTGCCGGTGACGCTGGCTCCCGTCGCCGCCGGCACCCTCGGCCCGGGGTACGCCGTCGCCGCGCTCGTGCTGGGCGGATGCTTCGCGGCGCTCGCCTGGCGGCTCGTGCGCGAGACGACGCCACGCCGGGCCGGGGTGCTCTTCCACTTCTCGCTCGCCTATCTGGCGCTCCTCTACTGCGCCATGGCGGCGGACGTTCTGCTCTGAGCTGCGCCGCCTGCTCGAGGCGCGACCGATGAGTTCCGGGCGCGACGGCGGTCTCATAGACTGTCCCCGGACGTCCCTGCTGGAGGTGGAACGGATGGCATCGCGAATCGCGCTCCTCGTCGGTACCCGCAAGGGCTGCTTCATCCTCGAGAGCGACGGCGACCGCCGCGACTGGCGCGCGCGCGGCCCGTACTGCGAGGGGTGGCCCATCTACCACGCGGTCCAGGACGCCGCGTCCGGCGCGCTCTTCGCCGCGGCGGCGAGCGAGTGGCACGGGGCCGGGGTGTGGCGCAGCAACGACCAGGGCGAGACGTGGGAGCTCTCGAGCGAGGGGCTGGCGTTCGCCGACGGCGACCTGAAGCTGTCGAAGATCTCGGGCCTCTCGGCCGGGCACGGCCGCGTCCTCGCGGGGTCGGAGTCCGCCGGCGTCTTCGAGAGCCGCGACGGCGGCGCCACGTGGTCGCTCCTGAGCACGCTCGACGGCCAGCCGGGGCGGTCGCGCTGGAACGTGCCGTCCAACCAGCCGCCCGGCCACCTCGGCATGCCCGCCATCATCCAGCACCCGGATGATCCGTCCCGGTTCTGGTCGATCGTCCAGGGCTTCGGCATCTTCGAGACAACCGACGGGGGCAGCTCGTGGACGCCGCGCAACCGCGGCCTCCGGGCCGAGTGGCCCCTGGAGGAGCCGGAGGTCGGATTCTGCGTGCACAAGCTGGTGATGGCACCCACCGACCTCGATCGCATGTACCAGCAGAACCACTGCGGGATGCACCGAAGCGACGACGGCGGCCACTCGTGGGTCGAGATCACCGACGGCCTGCCGACCGACTTCGGCTTCGCCGCGGCCGTCCACCCGCGCGACCGGGACACGTTCTACGTCATCCCCCTCGACCCCGGGCACGGCCGGACAATGCCGGAGGGCCGGGCCGCCGTCTGGCGGACGCGCGACGCCGGCTCGACCTGGCAGCGGCTGAGCGAGGGGCTCCCGCAGCACGACGCTCACCTGGGCGTCCTGCGCGAGGGGATGGCGATCGACTCGCTGGGCGCGCCCGGCCTCTACTTCGGGACGAGCACCGGGCAGGTCTTCGCAAGCACCGACGAGGGCGAGACGTGGCGCGAGATCGCGAGTTACCTGCCCGCGATCGCGTCCGTCGAACTCGCGGTCTTCGAGTAGCGCGATGGCCGAGCTTCACCTTCCCGCGACGCTGCCTCCCCTCTTCAAGGATCTCCCCCGCCGGCTCGACGTCGACGCGGCGACGGTCGACGAGGCCATCGCCCGCCTCGACGAGCGGTGGCCGGGCCTCCGGGACCGGCTGTGCGAGCCCGGGCCGGCGCTCCGCCGCCACATCAACGTCTACGTCGACCGCGAGCGCGGCGGGCTCGACACCGCCCTCGCGGCCGGCTCGCGGGTCGACGTGATCGCCGCCATCAGCGGCGGCTAACAGTGAGCACGCAACTGCGGGGTCAGGCACGCAATTGCGGTGCCATGCCTCCGCGCCGGTAGATTCTCCGACCGATGCCCCGCCCGCTCCGCATCGGCGTCCAGCTGCCCGAGGTCGAGCGCGAGGTGCGTTGGCCCGAGTATCTGGCGATCGCACGCGCGGCCGAGGAGACCGGCTTCGACTCGATCTGGGTGGGCGACCACCTCCTCTACCGGGGTGACGGCGGCCCCGAGCGCGGGCCGTGGGAGGTGTGGACGATGCTCGCCGCGCTGGCGGCGGCGACCGAGCGGGTCGCGCTCGGCCCCCTCGTCGCGTGCGCCGGATTCCACCCGCCCGGGCTCATCGCCAAGATGGCGGCGACGGTCGACGAGGTCAGCGGCGGCCGGCTCGTCCTCGGGCTCGGCGCCGGGTGGAACGAGGCCGAGTACCGCGCCTTCGGCATCCCCTACGATCACCGCGTGTCGCGGTTCGAGGAGAGCTTCGCCATCGTGCGGGCGCTGCTCTCGGGCGAGCGCGTGACGCTGGACGGCCGGTTCGTCGCTGCCGATGACGCCGTCCTGCACCCGGCGCCCGCGCGGCGGCCGCCGCTCATGGTGGGGTCGAACGGCGAGCGCATGCTCGCGATCACGCTCCCGCACGTCGATGCCTGGAACACGTGGTACGACGGGTACGGCAACACCGTCGAGGGCTTCGCGGCCCTGAACGCCCGGATCGGCCGGGCCGCGGAGGCCGCCGGCCGCGACCCCGGCGACGTCGAGCGGAGCGCCTGCGTGCTGGTACGGCTCGAGGGGGTGGACGAGCGTACCGCCGATGCGGCGACGCCGCCGGTGGCGGGCGAAGACGCCGCACTGGCCGCTCACCTCCGTGACCTGGCCGCGGCCGGCGCCGACGAGGCCATCCTCGTCCTGAGCCCGATCACCGAGCCGTCGGTGCGGTCGCTCGCGGGCATGCTCGCCCTCCTCGACGACTGACGCCCGTCCCGCCGTTGACGGCGATCCGGCGGCCCCGTACGATGGGCATCTCGACCGGAGGTGGGGCTCATGCGACGTTCGTGGGTGCAGGTGGGGTTGGGGCTGCTCGTGGTTGCGGCGGCGGTCGCGGTCGCGGCCGCACACGCGGGGGATACGCCGAGATCCGGCGCAGCTGGCACTGAGCGCCGCGCCGACGCCGGCGCCGTTCAGGGCGCCGAACGCGCGGGGGTCGAGGAGGGCCAGGACGAGCAGAAGCTCACCGCGGAGCGACTGGACGCCCTCGCCAAGGCGAAGGCGAACGGCCGGTTCGGGGCGAAGGTTGCGGCGACCGCGGCGCCCGCCACCGGCTGGGTGGGATCACGCGTCCTCGACCCGTCCACCGACGACTGGGAGCCGGCCGTCGCCGCCGATCCGTCGGCGCCCTACGTCTACCTCCTCACGACCCGGTACGGCCAGGCGAAGACGTGCTCGAGCCACTGCCCGACGCCGTACCTTGCGCTCACGGTGTCGAGCGACGGCGGCGCCACCTGGGGGCCGCAGGTGCCGCTGTGCGTCTGCCGCGGCTCCGGAGCCCAATACGACCCGACGATCGAGGTCGTTCCCGGGACCGGCGCCGTCTACGCCGCGTTCCTGAACGCCGACCGGGCCGGCGGGTTCTCGACCGTCTTCACGGAGTCGACCGACCACGGCGCGACCTGGTCCACGCCGGTCCACGTGTACGGCAACGTCTCGTGGACGGACAAGCCCGAGGTCACGATGAACGCCTCGGGACGGGACGTCTACGTGTCGTGGAACGGCCCTCAGGGCGGCGACCTCTACGTCGGCCAGTCGCACGACTTCGGCGCCACCTGGACGCAACAGAAGCTGACCGACACCAAGCGGTACTACTACGCCTACGACGGCCGCGTACTGGCGGACGGGACGGTCGTCTTCTCCGAGAGCAGCGAGGTCTATTCCGGCTCGAAGACGGCGATCGGCGAGGTGTGGCACCACGCGATCATCTCGCGCGACCAGGGCGCGACATGGGAGAACGTCGTCGTCGCCAAGGTGCCGATCGGAGAGGCCTGCGTCGCCGCCGGCTGCAGCCCCGACTTCTACCTCGGCCAGACGTCGGTCGTCTCCGATGCGACCGGGCACCTCGTCTTCGCCTACGAGGGCCCGACCACCGACGGCGGCCCGCAGCGGGTCTACGTCGTGACGTCGGCGGACGAGGGCCGCACCTGGGGCACCCCGGTGGCGCTCTCGGTCTCGGGCGAGGACGCGACCGGCCCGCGCCTGGCCTCCTCCGGCGGCGGCAACGTCCGCATCTGGTACATGCAGACCGCCGGCGGCGACAACCCCGACGCGTGGAACGTCTGGTATCGGACCTCGCAGACCGGCGGCCAGTCCTGGTCGTCCCCGGTCAAGATCGACGACGCTCCGGCCGGCGCCGCCGGCTACGTGAAGGCGAACGGCTTCGACGAGATCTACGGCGACTACGGCGAGATCGCCGTGACGAGCGCCGGGAAGACGATCGCGACGTGGGGTGAGGGCTTCAGCTACAACGGGCCGGGCGGGACCTGGTTCAACGTCGAGCGCTGAGCGGGGCGCTCAGGCCTTGCGGGCCCGGCTCGGAGCCACCCGCGCCGGCTCGTTCGGCATCTTCGGGTAGACCGGCGGCCACGGCGCGTCCATCAGTCCCGCGTCCATGTCGCGGCGGTGGAGCTCGAGCAGCGGCTCCAGCGGCTGCGGGTCATCGGTCATCGGCTGCCAGGGGTCGCCGGCCGCCGCGACCCGGCCCGGGACGGTGGCGAGCGTGAGCGCGTCCGGCGAGACGGCCGCCAGCTCGTCCCACGCGAAGGGCGTCGACACCTGGCCGCCCGACCGGGGGCGCACGCTCCACGCGCCGATGATCGTCTTGTGCGGCGCGTTCTGGTTGTAGTCGACGAAGACGCGCGTGCCGCGCTCCTCCTTCCACCACGCCGCCGTCATCAGGTCGGGGCGGCGCCGCTCCAGCTCGCGGGCCAGTGCGACTGCGGCGGCCCGCACGGTGGTCGAGTCGTGTTCAGGCACGAGCCGGATGTAGACGTGGATGCCGTTCCGGCCTGTCGTCTTCGGGTAGCCGGAGACACCGAGCTCCGTGAGGAACGACCGCGTCTCCTCGGCGGCCTCCTGCACCATCGCAAACGTCACGCCGGGCGACGGGTCGAGATCGATGCGAAGCTCGTCGGCGTGGTCCGGGTTGGCGGCCCGGTACGGCCACACGTGCAGGCCGATACAGCCGATGTTCACGGCCCACACGAGGTGGGCGACGTCGGCCAGGACGAGGGCCCGCGACGGCGTCCCGTTCGGCGTCTGCACCGTCGTCGTCTCGAGCCAGTCCGGCGCGTTCTTGGGCACGCGCTTCTGGAAGAACGACGGGCCGTCGGCGCCCTCCGGGTAGCGCTCCATCAGAGCCGGGCGGCCGCCGAGCGCGGCCATGACCTGCGCATCCACCGCCAGGTAGTACCGGATCAGGTCGAGCTTGGTCTCGCCCCGCTCGGAGAAGAAGACCTTGTCGGGGCTCGAGACCTCGACCTCCCGGCCGGCCGCCGGGACGAGTGTGCGCTCGGATGCCATGCGGGCGGGTGCATGATACGTCGGCGCCCGCCGCCATCAGCCATGATCCACCCACGATGGCCAGGCTCGAGCGCGCGGACTGGTGGGAGGTGCGGCGAGCAGGAAACCGCAAGGCGGCGACGTACCGCTGCCCACTCTGCGGCTACCGGCTCCACGCGATGACCGATCACATGCTGCTCTCGCCGGAGGGCGATACCGGCCGGCGCCGGCATGCCCATACCGAGTGCGTGCTCGCGGCCCGCGAGCAGGGCCGGCTGCCGACCCGGGACGAGTGGCTCAAGACCCAGCCGCGCCCGCCGTCGATCTGGAGCCGCCTGATGCGGCGGGCGAACCCGTAGCTCAGCGCACCAAGAGCGGCCGCAGCGTCCGGTGGGCGACCTCGAGCCCGGCCTTCACGCGATCCTCGCTCCCGCCCCAGACCGGATCCTCATGCTCGACCGAAAGGACGCCGTCGAACCCGCCCTCGTAGAGGGCGTCGACGAGCCGCTGCCAGTCGATCTGCCCCAGGCCCGGCATGCGGTACCGCCACCAGCCGCTGTTCCAGGGGTCGGTGCGGTCGCGCACCTTGCCGAAGACGCCGTACCGGTCGCGCCGGTCCGGGAACACCTCCGCGTCCTTGGCGTGGGCGTGCACGACCCGGCCGACGTGCGGCCGCAGGGCGGCGACGGGGTCGATGCCGAGCCAGAGGAGGTGGGACGGGTCGAAGTTGAGGTCGAGCCCGAGCGAGAAGATCCATTCCCAGAGCTCGGGGGAGTAGGCCAGGTTGCCGGGATAGCCGTCGGGGTGCCAGCCCTCCATCGGGCAGTTCTCGACGACGAGCCGCACGCCCCGCTGGCCCGCGAGGTCGACGAGGGGAGCGAACACCTCCTCGGCCGCCGCCAGGTTCTCGGCCACCGTCTGGGACGGATCGCGGCCGATGAACGTGCCGACGGTCGGACAGCCGAGGAGCGCCGCCGCCTCGATCGACGCGGCGACGTGCGCGTTCACGGCGCGGCGCGCCTCGGGGTCGGGGTGCAGGTTGTTGTCGTAGTAGGCAAGCGAGGGGAGCGTCAGCCCGTGGCGGTCGAAGAGCGCCCGCACCTCGTCCGCGCGGGCCCGGTCGATGCCGCGGACGTCGAGATGGCTCGCCGTGAACTCGCGGTCGCCGATCCGCGGCCACACCGCCACCTCGAGCGCCTCGTAGCCCGCCTGCTCGGCCCAGGCGGCGATCTCGGCCAGCTCGACCCCGGGCATGCACGCGGTCAGGAACCCGAGCTTCATCGAGGCGAACGCTACCCAATGTCCGCGCCGCGGATCAGGTCGTGCGGGGAGGCGGCGTGCAGGAGATCGGATGCGAGGTACGTGGCGTGCAGGCGCCCCGGCTCGGCCCGCGTCACATTCCGCCCATCGAGCCCGGCCCGCCGTGAAGCCCCGGCACGAGCCCCGGCTGCCACGGCGCAAGCAGGCCGAGGCCGATCAGCACGACCCCGGTGACCACCGAGACAGACTCGCCGCGGCGCCACGTCTTCTCGAGCGTGATGACGCCGGCGAACGCCGCCATCCAGCGCGGGTCCATGACGCCGAGGACGATCAGCGCGGCCATGAGCGCCCAGCAACATCCGATGCACGCCAGGCTGTAGTGGAGGCCGGCCCGCACCGACCGAAGCGGGCCGCGGTGCGATGCGGCTCGGACGCCGATGAACGCCGGCGAGCGGCACTCCGTGCGGCATCGCGCCTTGAGCGGGCTCCACTGGTATGCGCCCGCCGCCACGAGCACGGCCGCGCCGGTCCACGTCGCAGCATCGGCGTCGGACGACGCCAGACGCTCTGCACCCAGGACGGACGCCAGGGCGGCGAGGCCGACCGTCGACCAGGCGAGGAGATACCCGGAAACGAGGCCGGCGGCGCGACGGAGGCCGGCGCAGGCGCCGTAGAGCGCGGCGACCGGTGTGACGCCCGGCAGCATCATCGCCGCCATCATCGCCGACCACATCCCGAGGAAGCCGGCTGTCCCCATGCCCATGGTCCCCGGCGACGAGCGGGTGCCGGCGCCCCAGGCGAGGACGCTCACCCACGATCCCGCCGCGAGCGCGAGGATGGCAGCCGCGAGCGGGCGGTGTCCGCGAACGATGGCCACGGCGGCATCATCGCCGATCGGCGGGCGGGGCGGCGAGCCTGCCCCGCCCGCTCGCGGATCAGGCGTCCTGAGTGGGGCCGGAATCCTCGGCGAGGACCTGATAGAGCCGGCGGCGCGTGTCCCGCAGGATCTCGAGCGCCTTCTGCAGCTGCTCCGGCTCGCCGATCGCGGTGAGCTGCCGCATGGCTCCCATGAGGCCGAAGGCGGCCTCCCGGAGCGCGGCCAGGTCGGCGTCGGCCTCGTCGCCGGGGCGCTCCCACGGCGCGGGGCCCGTCCTGGCTTCGGCCTGGGCGCGGCCCTCGTCGGTCAGCTCGTACGTCCGTCGGCCCTCCTGCCGGTCGGCCCGAACCAGGCCCTCGTCCTCGAGCTGCTGGAGCGTCGGGTAGATGCTGCCGGGGCTCGGCTCCCAGGCGCCGTGCGACCGCTCCTCGATCTCGCGGATCATCTGGTAGCCGTGCATCGGCGCCTCGGCCAGCAAGGCGAGAATGGCCGCGCGCGCGTCTCCCCGCCCGGCGGGGCGGCCTCGGAAGAAGAACTCGTTCCGACGGCCGAACCCGCGCTTGCCGAAGCCGTGACGGCGGTGGCGAAGCTCACGGTGCTTGCGTGCGTGCATGTGGATCTCCCTGTGATGGATGGATTTCATGATGCATCAGAAGATATCACGATATATCGTGATATGCAAGTCAGGCAAGCCGCGCGCGCCGCGGCGGATGTCGGCAATGCTGCGTCCGTGCCCGATGCGCCGAGCCCGCGGGAGCTGCTCCGCGACCGAACCGTGGCCGTGCTCGTCGGCCTGGAGCTGCTGTCGAGCCTGGCGCACGGTGCGACGCTGACCGCGCTCGGCTGGCAGGCCTACGCCCGCGGCCACGATCCGCTCGTCCTCGGCCTGCTCGGGCTTGCCGAGTTCGTCCCCGCCGTCGTCCTCGCGCTGCCGGCCGGCCACGTGATCGACCGCCACGATCGCCGCGTGGTCGCGGGGTTGGGCCTCGCCGCCTCCGCGGCCGTGACGGCCGCGCTCGCGTCCGACGCCGGCCTCGGCGACCACGCCGTCTGGCCGCTCTATGCACTGGCGTTCGCCTGGGGTGCGGCGAACGCGTTCGTCGGCCCCACGCTCGACCCGCTGCTCGCCGCAGCGGTCGCACCGGCGGCGCTCTCGCGGGTCGTTGCCCTCGCGACCTCGGTGGGACAGGCGGCGATGGTGGCCGGGCCGGCGGTTGGCGGCGTCACCCAGTCGCTCGGCGCGCCGGCGCCGTACCTTTTCGCTGCCGCGTTCACCGGAGCGGCCGCCGCCCTCGTCGCTGCCGTCCGCAGGGAGGTCGGCATCGCGCACGTCGGCGAGCACGAGCCGACCCTCGCAGATGTGCTCGGCGGGATCAGGTTCATCCGCACGACCCGCACCGTCCTCGGTGCGATCTCCCTCGACCTCATGGCGGTGCTCCTCGGCGGCGCCACCGCACTCCTGCCGGTGTTCGCCCGCGACATCCTCCACGTCGGCGCGGCCGGGAACGGCCTTCTGCGCGCGGCTCCCGCGGCCGGCGCGGTGATCGTCGGCGCGGCGCTCTCGGCCTCCCCGCTGCGGCGCCGGATCGGCTCGACGCTCTTCGCGGCCGTCGCCCTCTTCGGCACGTTCACCGTCGTGTTCGGCCTGTCCCGGAGCGTCGTCCTCTCGCTCGCCGCCCTGGCCGCCCTCGCCGGCGCGGACATGGTCAGCATGCTGATCCGGGGGACGCTCGTTCCGCTCCTCACCCCTCCGGGCCTGCGCGGGCGGGTGAGCGCCGTCGAGCGAGTCTTCATCGGTGCGTCCAACGAGCTGGGCGCCTTCGAGTCCGGGGTCGCCGCCGCGCTCGTCGGGGCCGTCCCGGCGGTCGTCCTCGGCGGCGCCGCAGCGGTGGCGGTGGCTGCGGTGTGGGCGTGGCGGTTCCCGGAGCTCAGGCGCATCGACCGCTTCGACGATCTGGCACCTGCAGGCGCCGCCGGACTCGCCGCCGCGGCAGGGGAGTAGGGCACCCCACGGTCATACCTCGGGCGGCACCGCGCGCTCGGCGGGGGCCGCCGTCACCTGGAGCGTCACCGCGGCGACGACGATCGCGCCGCCGGCGAGCGTCGCCGCATCGGGCTGCTCGGCGAGCGCGATCCACACCCAGAGCGGGCCCAGGAAGACCTCGAGCAGCGTGATCAAGGCCGCGTCGGCAGCGGGAATCAGGCGGGCGCCCGACGTGAAGAGCATCATGGCGAGCCCCATCTGCCCGGCGCCGATCAGGGACAGGAGCAGCAGGTCGCGGCCGCCGATCTGGCCCGGATCGGCCAGCGGCGCCGTGACGAGCACCAGGAGCAGCTGCGCGAGGCAGAAGGCGGGGGCCATCGACACGTCCTTCCGGCGCCGCGTGATCACGATCACGACGGCGAAGGCGAGCATCATGACGAGCGATGTCACGTCGCCGGTGACGGCGCCGCCGCCGGGCGATCCCATCATCACCCCCACCCCCGCGAGCGCGCCGGCCATCGCCGCCCAGGCTCGTCGGCTGACCGGCTCGGCGAGGAGGACGGTGCCCAAGAGCGCTGCGGCCACCGGCGATGCCGCCTGGACGAAGAGGACGTGCGCCACGGACGTGTGGTTCAGCGAGACGATGAACATCCCCGACGCGACCGCCAAGCAGACGGCCACGCCCAGCCCGGCGCGGCCCACGGCCACGAACGTCGGCCAGACGCGCCTGCGCTCCGTCGCCGCCACGTACGCGAGGAGCGCGACGAAGGCGAAGGCAGCGCGGCCGCCCACCTGGGTCGGGACGTCGATCGTGAGCTCGCGCTGCAGGAGCCCGGCCGTCGACCATGCGGTCGCGGCGAGCGCCACCAGCAGCTGGCCGCGCCGGTGCTCGGCCCGCGCATCCGGGGCGGCGACGTCCGAGGCGATCATCGCCGAAGTGAAGCAGATGTGATCCGGCCCACAAACCGATGCCGGCGCAGCTTCGTACACCCGCCTGTTGAACCGCGCGCCCGCGGTGGCGCGCCGTCACGAGGGGGCACTCATGGAGGGATTCAGATCGTGGCTGCGGCTGCGGTATATCGCCGCCGCGGCCGTCGTCCTGGCCGGGCTGGCGGCGCCGGCCGCGGCGCAGGCGAGCCACTACCGGCAGGTGAACCTGGTGTCGGACCTGCCCGGACGGGCGATGCTCACCGACCCCAACCTGGTCAACCCGTGGGGCCTCGCGGCCGGCCCGGACACGCCGCTCTGGGTGTCGGACAACGGCACCGGCAAGGCGACCATCTACCCGGGTGCCGTCGGCGGAACGCCGATCTCGATCGCGCCGCTCGTCGTGTCCATCCCGGGCGGAGCGAACACAGGCGCCGTGTTCAACTTCTCGCACGGGTTCCCCGTGAAGGTCGGATCGAAGCACGTCCCGGCGACGTTCCTGTTCGACTCCGAGGCCGGCACGATCACGGCATGGCCGTTCACGAGCCCGCTGCTCACCAGCGCGACGACCGAGGTGACCGTGCCGGGCGCCATCTTCAAGGGCCTCGCGATCGCGCACGTAGCCGGGCGCGGGCCGGTGCTCTACGCGGCCGACTTCCACAACGCCATGATCCGGACCTACGGCCGCTCGTTCCAGCCGATCTCGCTGCGCGGCGGGTTCCATGATCCCCGTCTGCCGGCGGGATTCGCGCCGTTCGGCATCCAGAACATCGGCGGCCGGATCTTCGTCTCCTACGCCAAGCAGGATGCGAACGCCGAGGATGACGTCCCCGGCGCGGGCCTCGGGTTCGTGGACGTCTACTCCAAGCGCGGCTCGCTGGAGCGGCGGCTCATCTCCCGCGGCGCGCTGAACGCGCCCTGGGGGCTCGTGCATGCGCCGGACGGGTTTGGCCAGTTCAGCCGAAAGCTCCTCGTCGGGAACTTCGGCAACGGCCACATCAACGTCTACAGCATCCGCACCGGGCGCCGGCTGGGCGAGCTCCGCCGCCCGAACGGCAACCCGGTCGTGATCGACGGCCTGTGGGGCCTTCGGTTCGGAAACGGCGTCACGGGCGACCACACCTCGCTGCTCTTCAGCGCGGGGATCGACGACGAGGCCCACGGCCTCTTCGGGCTCATCCGCGCCGCGAGGTAGCGACGGTGATCACGGGGGCGGGCGCAGGTGCCCGCCCCCGGGACTACGCTCACGGCATGACCTTGCAGGAGCTCGTCGACGTCTCCGGCCGGGTGCGCGACACCGGATCCCGGCGTGACAAGATCGCGCTCCTGGCCGCCTGCATCGGGGCGATGAGCCCGGCCGAGGCGGCCGCTGGCGTCGCGTTTCTCTCGGGCGGGCCGCGTCAGCGGCAGACCGGCGCCGGGTTCGCCGCCCTGCGAGGGCTCCCTGCACCCGCCGGGGCGGCGACGCTGTCGGTGGCGGACGTCGACACCGCGCTCGGACAGCTCGCGGCGCTCAGAGGCCCGGGCTCGCGGCGCGCTCGCCTGGACGGGCTGGAGCAGTTATTCGCCCTGGCGACCGCCGCCGAGCAGCGGTTTCTCTCGGCGCTCATCCTCGGCGACCTCCGCCAGGGTGCGCTCGAGGGCGTGATGGTCGAGGCGGTTGCGGCCGCTGCCGGACTGCCGGCGGCCGACATTCGCCGCGCGCTCATGCTCCGCGGCGATCTCGATGCGGTTGCCGAGGTGGCGCTCGCCGAGGGTCGCGACGGCCTGGCGTCGATCCGCCTTCAGGTCGGGCGCGGCGTACGGCCGATGCTTGCGCAGCCGGCCGCCGACATCGACGCCGCGCTCGCACGCACCGGGCCCGCCGCGATCGAGTGGAAGCTGGACGGTGCCCGGATCCAGGTGCATCGCGCCGACGGCGACGTGCGCGTCTTCACCCGCAGCCTGGACGACGTCACGGGCTCGGTGCCGGAGGTCGTCGAGGCGGTCGAGGCCCTCGACGTCCGCGCCGTCGTGCTCGACGGCGAGGCGATCGCGCTTCGTCCGGACGGCCGGCCGCACCCGTTCCAGGTGACCGGGGGGCGCTTCGCGAGCCGCCGCGACGTCGCCGCGCTCAGGGCGGCCGTGCCGCTCGACGCGTTCTTCTTCGACCTTCTCCACCTGGACGGCGAGGACCTGCTCGACCGGCCCGCATCGGAGCGGTTGGCGCTCCTCACGGCCCGGATCCCAGCGCGGCTCCGGGTGCCTCGGATCGTCGCCGCCGACCGCGAGGCTGCCGCGGCGTTCGTATCCGATGCGCTCGCGCGCGGCCACGAGGGCGTGATGGTGAAGGCGCTCGACGGGCTCTACGCGGCCGGACGCCGGGGCAGCGGCTGGCTCAAGGTCAAGCCCCGGCACACACTCGACCTCGTCGTGCTCGCCGCAGAGTGGGGCCACGGCCGCCGCCGGGGCCGGCTCTCGAACCTGCACCTGGGGGCGCGGACGGCCGCCGGTGGGTTCTGCATGCTCGGCAAGACGTTCAAGGGCCTCACCGACGAGATGCTCGCCTGGCAGACGGAGCGCCTGCTCGAGCTCGAGACCAGCCGCACCGAGTGGCGGATCGACGTCCGGCCGGAGCTCGTCGTCGAGATCGCGTTCGACGGCGTCCAGCGCAGCCCGCGCTATCCCGGCGGCGTGGCGCTTCGATTCGCGCGCGTCCTCCGCCACCGGCCCGACAAGCGGGCGGAGGAGGCCGATACGCTCGAGACGGTGCTGGCCATCCATTCGCGGTCCGAGTAGCCCCGAACCGGGGTACCACAAAATGGGGAGGGCGGCGCACCGCACGGGCGATGCGCCGCGCACCGGCGGCGGACGATCTCTTAGCAGGCCCGTCCATCGAGGAGGTTCACGATGAGCGACCCGACCTGGTCGCAGGCGCGCCGGCTCCAGTCGTGGCCGCCGCCTTCGCTGTCTCGCGCTATCGCCGACGCCGGATCTGCGGAGGCGTCGCCGACGTTCGTCGCCCGGCAGCCGATCTACGACCGGGCGATGGAGGTCTACGGATACGAGCTCCTGTTCCGCGCCACCAACGAGGACGAGGCCGCGACCATCGCGGACCTGAACGAGGCGACGGCCTCGACGATCGTCACGACGTTCGCGGATATCGGCCTTGAGGCGCTCGTCGGCGGCCGGATGTGCTTCGTGAACGTCACCCGGGAGTTCATCCTGAACGACTTCGTCCCCCTGCTCCCGGTCGGCCGGGTCGGGCTCGAGATCTCGCGCGAGGTGGCCTCCGATCCCAACGTCGCCCTCAGGCTGAGCGAGCTGGCGGAGATGGGCTACATCGTCGTCCTGCACAACTTCGTGATGCGCCCCGACAGCGCGCCCCTCCTCGCGCTCGCGCACATGGTGAAGCTGGACGCCCACTCCTTCACCGACGATCAGCTCCGCGACCAGGTGCGCGAGCTCTCGGCCCACAGGGTGAAGCTCGTCGCCGAGCGGATCGAGGATTACGCCCAGTTCGAGCGCTGCCGTGCCGCCGGCTTCGAGTACTTCCAGGGCTTCTTCTTCTGCCAGCCGAAGACGGTGACGGGCAAGGGCATTCCCTCGAACCGGCTGGCCCAGGTTCAGCTCATGGCCGCGCTGCAGAAGCCCGACGTGGAGCTGGAGGAGCTCGACGCGGTGATCAGCCGCGACCTCGGCGTCTCGTACCGGCTGCTGCGGTGGATCAACTCGGCCTACTTCTCGCTGCCTCGGAAGGTGAGCTCCGTGCACGAGGCGCTCGTCCTCCTCGGCGTCCGCAACGTGCGCAGCTGGGCGATGCTGGTCACCCTGGCCGGCCTCGACGACACGCCGACCGAGCTCACCCGGACGGCGATGCTCAGGGCGAAGATGTGCGAGCTCCTCGCGCAGGCCCTCGCCCGGCCCGACACCGAGTCGTACTTCACCGCCGGGCTCTTCTCCGTCATCGACGCGTTCATGAACATGCGCATGGTCGACGTGCTGGCGGAGCTCCCGCTCGCACCCGGTCTCCACGCGGCGCTGCTCGAGCGGGAGGGCCCGCTCGGCGAGGTGCTGGACTGGGTGACGGCGTACGAGCGAGGCGAGTTCGCCGCCCTGGGCGAGCCCGTGCCGTCGGCCGACCGGATCCTCCGTGACGCCTACGTCGCGGCGCTGCGCTACGCCGACGAGACGTGCGGCAGCGTCGCGCCGGCCGGCGAGTAGCCCCGGCGAGTCAGAGCGTCGACTCGAGCAGCGGCCCGGCCGCGCGGCTGAACGCGGCGAGGGCGGCGGGCGTGTCGGCTGGCGCGCCCGTCAGGTGGTAGACCGCGACGTCGAACACGAACGCGGCATCCTCGCAGTGCGCGCCGATGCTCGTGGCGGCGGGGTGGCCGAACACCCGTGCCCCGACATCGAGGGCGGACACGGCTTCTCGGTAGACCTCCGGGTCGCGGATGCCGTCCGGATCGGCCAGATCGAGCGCGGCGCAGACCGAGCCGTGGCACGGCACCTGGGCACGGGCGTCGCGGAGCAGTCGTACGGCGGCGGCGGTGTGCGGCGTGAGGGTGACCGCGAGTTGGAGGCTGAACCGGTTCACATCCCCACTGTACGGGTATCGCACCCGTCCGGCCATCCCCCGAAGTTGATTCCTGCTCCGGTATGTCGGATCTAATGGTGGATCTCAGCGTCCGCAGCGGAGGCGAGACCGCGCTCTCGCCGGAGCGCCACGGCAGCCCGACTCAGGCGGAAGGAGGGGGCCGCGGGGGAACCATCGGTTCCCCCGCGATTAACAGCACCCCTCCTTGTAGCGGCACGCCAGGCAGTGCCACGACGCCTTCGTCCAGATCATGGCGGCGCCGCAGCGCGGACAGGGCGGGTCGTCCCCGGCCCCGGGCACAGGGTGCGGGGCGGATCCGGCAGAGGGATGCGGTTGGGCCATGCATGCACCGTAGCGGTCGGGGCGGACAGGGCATGCTTTACCGGATCCACACAGTTCGCTCACGGGGCCGTGGGGGCCGGGGAGTAGGGTCGCCGCGTCGACCGGGGGGATCGGATGGCCGTGCGCGACCTCGCATCGGCGGATGTGTGGCAGTACTCGCGCGACCGCGCGCTTCGCCGCCGTGAGGCGGCGCGAAGGCGTCGGGCGGTCCAGCGCGCGAGCGTCCCGCTCGCAGTCGTCGCGACCGCAGCCGGCGCGAACCTCACGAGCTTCGCCGGAAGCGCCGTGGCCGCCGGCGCCGGCTCGCAGCGGGCCCGCGCCCACCCCCACCGGATCCTCCGCCGCGGAATGCACGGCGCCGACGTGGCCCACCTCCAGCACGTCCTCGGCGTCCACGTCGACGGCGACTTCGGCCCCGTTACGGAGCGCGCCGTCCGCAGGTTCCAGACGGCGCATGGGCTTCTCGCAGACGGCGAGGTGGGCCCGCGCACACGGGCCGCCATCCGTGCCGAGATCCGCGGAGCGCCGGGCGCCCGGGTGGTCCGCGTCGGCGACCGCGGGACCGCCGTCGCCGCCGTTCAGAGCCTGCTCGGCGTCGCGGTGGACGGCGACTTCGGGCCGATCACGCTCGCTGCGGTACGCGACTTCCAGCGCCGACACGGACTCGTCGTCGACGGCCAGGTGGGCCCCGTCACCCTCGCCGCCCTGCGCCGGCACCCGCTGCACCCTCAGCACCACCCGGCGGCACGCCGCAGCCTCGGCGCCCGTGCGGTCGTCCTGGCAGAGCGGGAGCTGGGCGTGCCCTATCGCTGGGGCGGTGCCGACCCATCGGGGTTCGACTGCTCCGGCTTGGTCGTGTACGTCTACGGTCGGCTCGGGGTGCGCCTGCCGCACTTTGCGGCGGCCCAGTACCGCGCCGGACGGCACGTGGCCCGTGCCGACCTGCGCCCGGGCGACCTGGTGTTCTTCGACCGCCTCGACCACGTCGGCATCTACGTCGGCTCGAACCGATTCGTCCACGCGCCGCACGGCGGCGACCACGTCCGCATCTCGAGCCTGGGCGGGTGGTACGCCGAGACGTACTCCGGCGCAACCCGGATCAGGTGACGACGAGCTTCTGCAGCATGCCCATGCTGCGGTGGCCGGGGATCGAGCAGAAGACGTTGTAGGTCCCGCGGGGGAGCGTCACCGTGAGCTGCGTGTGGTCGCCGGCGGCGATACGCCCGCTGAAGGCGTAGGCGATCCGGTGACGTGCCACCTTCAGGTTATGGTCGTCCTGGCCGAAATTGGCGATAGAGAACGTGATGCCGCCGTGGGGCACGGTCGTTCGGCCGAGGGTCACGTGGTACTCGGTCTCCGTCACTCCGACGTTGCTGAACGTGGTCGCGCCGGCCCGCCCGGGCGCAGCCGCGAGACAAGCGAGCACTACGAACACAAATATCAGTCGAGCGAACCTCATGTCTTACCAATACCCGACGCCGCCGAGAAATGCCACCACCGCGCACTTCCGCCGCCTGCTGTGGCGGTGCGGCTTCTCCGGGTCGGACGCGCAGGTCGGCCACTACCAGTCGCTGGGGCTGCGGGGCGCGATCGAGAAGCTCCTCACACCGGCGGCACCGGCCAGGCTGTCGGGGCCGGCGCCCACGGCGGGCGGCCAGCCGATCGACCCGCTGAACGCATGGGGGCACGACTGCCTCTGGTGGCTCGACCGCATGGTGCGGTCAGGAAACCAGCTCCAGGAGCGGATGACCCTCAGCCTGCACGACCACTTCGCCACGTCCAACGGGGGCGTCGGCAACGTGCGCCACATGCTGCGGCAGAACCGGCTTCTGCGCGCGCACGCGGTGGGGAACTTCCTCGACCTCGTCACCGCGATCACGCACGACCCCGCCATGCTCCTGTGGCTGAACGGGGCCGACTCGAACAAGTGGGCCCCGAACGAGAACTACGCCCGCGAGCTGATGGAGCTCTTCTGCCTCGGCAACGACCCCGCCCTCGAGGCCGCCACCTACGGCCTGTGGCGCGAGTCGCGAATGTACACCCAGGCCGACATCCATAATGCGGCGCTGGCCCTGACGGGCTGGCGGTACGACTGGACGAAGGCGTCGTCGGGCACCACGGCCCAGCGCGAGAACCCGACGTTCTACGACGCCTCCTGGCACGCCACGGGGTCGAAGACGATCTTCGGCCACACCGGGGCGTGGGACTGGCAGGACGTGGTGCGGCTCGTCCTGCACCACCCCAACCACGCGCCGTACCTGGCGTGGAAGCTCTGGTCCTACTTCATCCCCACGCCGCCACCCAAGGGCGCCATGCAGATGATGGTGGCGAACTATCTTGGCTCGGGGCACTGGCTCGAGCCGCTGCTCGGCGTCATCCTCCGCCACCCGGCCATGTACTCGGCCCTCGACGCGCCCAGGCTCGTGAAGCAGCCGATCGTCTTCGTCGCCGCCGGCCTGCGGATGACGCGCCAGTACATCACCGAGAACAGCTGGTCGTGGATCCTCGCCGGGATGGGCCAGGTGCCGTTCTACCCGCCGAACGTCTCCGGCTGGGATCAGGGCACGGCCTGGCTCAACACGAACTCGGCCCGCGCCTACTGGACGGCGTGCGACTACCTGATCCGCCAGACGATGACCGACCCGGGGCAAGAGAGCGCCGCGGCGGCAGTCAAGACCGCCCTTCGGTCGCTCTCCCATCCGTGGATCGCGGCCGGCACGCACGCGAAGCTCCAGGCCTACGCCCAGGCGTTCTTCGACGCTCACAAGACCCACACGTCGAACGGCGACGTGCTCGGAAGCCACGACCGTCTCGAGCGCCAGCGGGTGCTGCGGGCGCTCATCCTGGCCGGCCCCGACGGCTACCTGTCATGACCGGAAGCGAGGAGACACCATGACCAGCTGCGGCTGCAACGACTGGCACACGACGAAGCGCCGCGACCTCCTGCGGCGGCAGGGTCAACGCGTGCCCATCCCGCGCGCCGTGCTCGACGGCGCCTCGGCGGGGATGTCCCGTCGCGACTTCCTGCGGAACGGGGCGGTCGCGTCGATCACGGTCTACGGCGCGTCGATGCTGTCGTGGGGGCGGATCTGGGATGCGGTCGCGGCCCAGGCGGCCACGCCGGGCGGCGTCACCGACCCGATCATCGTCTCGGTGTTCCTCGACGGCGGGAACGACGGCCTGAACACGCTCGTGCCCGTCGACCCGCAGAACTATCCGGCCTACGTGCAGGCGCGCAACTACATCGCGCTCGATCCCGCAAACTGCCTGGCGCTCGGCGGCCCGGCAGCGACGCCGGACTTCGTCTGGAACCCCGCGGCGGCCGGCCTGAAGCAGCTGTACGACGCCGGCAAGATGGCGATCGTCCCGGCGGTCGACTACCTGCCGCCCGACCTGAGCCACTTCCACTCGCGGGCGTTCTGGCAGTGCGGCGACCTCAACCCGACCCCGTCCACGGGCTGGCTGGGCCGCTGGGTCGACCAGAACGGCGTGGCCGACAACCCGCTGCAGGCGCTCTCGGTCGACTGGACGCTGCAGGGATCGATGAAGAGCGCCTCCAACCCGGTGGCGGTGCTCACGAGCCCCGAATCGGTCCAGTTCGACCTCTCCGGTGTGTGGACGGACGAGCCGCTCATGGTGCAAACCCTGGGGGGACTAACCCAGCGGACGCCCGTGCACACGCAGATGGGAGCTGCGGATGAGGCCGTCGGCGGCGCGGTGACCGTCGCAAACCGGCTCGCAGGCCTCGGGGCCACCACGATCCCGCCGGGCGGCTTCGGCTACGGCACGACCGGCTTCGACGACCGGATGGCGACGCTTGCATGGCTGATCCGATCGAACCTGGGCGTGCGGGTCGCCTGCCTCAGCTTCGACTCGGGCTTCGACTTCCACGACAACCAGGTGCAGCGGCAGGCGGCGAACCTCGCCGGCCTGGGGACGACGCTGGCGGCGTTCCAGGCGGACCTCGAGGCGCACGGCGTCGCCGACCGCGTCCTCACGCTGGTGTGGAGCGAGTTCGGGCGCCGCGTGGACGACAACGACTCGGGCGGCGGCGGCACCGACCACGGCGCGGGCGGCCTGGCCATGGTGATCGGCACCTATGTGCAGCCGGGAATCGCAAGCGCCTTCCCCGGCATCCGCCCCCAGGATCTCGACGGGAACGGCAACCTCAAGGTGCCGGTCGACTACCGCCAGATCTACACCGAGCTCCTCGGCAACTGGATGGGCACGGACCCGGCCGCCGTCATCCCGAACGCGGGCAGCTTCGCCCCGCTGCCACTCGTCGCATGAGCCCTACCATCCCCGCGTGCGCACCAGTGCGATCCTCGCCGTGGCCTGCGTCGCCCTCGCCGGCTGCACACATGCCCGGTTCGGCGCGCCTGACGCCGGCGCCGGCGGCGCGGGCGTCCATCCGCCTCGGCCGCACATCGTGTGGCGACCGATCCCGTTCCCCGCGAGCCGGCTGGCCGAGACGGCCGCCTACGCCCGCCGCCACTACGGCATCTCGACCTGGCGGCTGCGCCACCCCCGCGTCATCGTCGAGCACTACACGGCGGGGACGAGCTTCGCCTCGGCCTACGCGACGTTCGCGCCGGACGTCCCCGACGCCGAGCTGCACGAGCTCCCGGGGGTGTGCTCGCACTTCGTCGTCGACACGGACGGGACCATCTACCAGCTGGTCCCGCTCGACGTCATGTGCCGCCACACCGTCGGCCTGAACTACACAGCGATCGGGATCGAGCACGTCGGCACGAGCGACGCCGAGATCCTCGCGAACCCGGCCCAGCTGCGCGCCTCGCTTCGGCTCACCGCCTGGCTCCAGTGGCGCTTTCACATCCAGCTCCGAAACGTGATCGGGCACGACGAGAGCCTGACGAGCCCCTACCATCGTGAGCTCGTCCCGGCATGGCGCTGCCAGACCCACGGCGACTGGACGGCCGCGGATATGCGCGTCTACCGCGCTCGCCTGCGGCGCGTCGATCGCCGCTACGGCGTCCCGGAGGGGCCGCCGGCGAGGCCGGTCTCGAGGGGCTGCTGATCGCGGCCGCGGCCGCCCGGAACGCGAGCGCCCATCGCCACGGCCACCATGACCACAGCGCCGGCGGCGATCAGGACGTCCCCGACCGAGAACACGTTCCCGCCGGGGATCCAGTGCGGTACGACCCAGCGGTCGACCAGCCAGGGGAGATGCGGGTGGGCGGAGACCACCTCGTTCATATGGGCGCCGCGGAACGTCTTCCCGGATGCCCTGAGGGCGGCGGGCAGTCCGGGCATGTGACCGCCGTTGGCGAGCACCGCGGCCAGGTTCGAGGCCAGCCCAAGGCCGATCACCGCCGTGCCGGCCACGCGCAGGTTGAGAGCCGCACCCACGACCAGCACGGCGTATGAGCAGAGCCAGAGCCCTGTGGCGACGCCGTCGCCGACGTTCCAGGGCAGCGCTCCCGACGGGAACGCCACGATCTGCAGGCCGATCGCGACGTAGAAGAGCCACATCGCGCGCAGGCGCAGGTCGGCGAGGCGGCCCAGCCGTCCGCCCAGGAGCCATCCGACCGCCACGCCGGCGGCGACCGCGAGCGCGAGCACCATCAGCCGGCCGCGCTCTCGATCGTGGAGAGGTGCGACGCCTCCGAGGCCAGGTAGCGCTCGAGCGCCGACACGATCCTGGCGTCGAACTGCGCCCAGCTGCGGCGGCGCAGCTCGGCGATCGCGGCATCGGTCGTGCCGGCCGCCCGGTAGCAGCGGTCTGACGTCATGGCGTCGAACGCGTCCGCGACGAGGATGATGCGCGACCCGAGCGGGATCTCGTCGCCGGCGAGGCCGAGCGGATAGCCGGACCCGTCCCACCACTCGTGGTGATGCCGGATCCACCGGTCGACGGGCGAGACGCCGAGGCCCTCGAGCAGGCGGTAGCCGAGCTCCGGGTGCTCGCGCATCACCCGCAGCTCGTCCGGGTCGAGCCTGCCCGGCTTCTGCAGCACGCGGTCGGGGATCGCGATCTTGCCGAGATCGTGCAGGAGGCCGGCGAGCCGCACCTGGTCGACCACCTCCGGGTCGAGGCCCATCGCCCGGGCGATCCCCTCGGCGAGCCGCGAGACGGACTGCGAGTGCGCCCCGGCGTAGGTGTCCTTCGCGTCGACGACGCGGATCAGCCCCTCGGCCGCCCGCAGGCGCGCGGTGCGCTCGGCGGCAGTGGCGATCTCAGCCGGCGTGTAGATCCGGATGATCGAGTCGGAGTAGAGGCACGAACGATTCTTGCCATGGTTCTTGGCCCAATAGAGCGAAGCGTCGGCGACCTCGAGCAGGTGGTCGCGGTCGCCGGCGTGATCGGGGAAGGTCGCCACCCCGGCGCTGACGGTGAGAGGCTCGCCGTGTGGAAACACGGTCTGCCAGAGCCGGTGATGCACCCGCTCCAGGTCCGCGTACGCGGTCTGGCCGGGCGTGTCCTGGAGGATGAGCGCGAACTCCTCGCCGCCGATCCGGTACGCGTTGCCGGCGCCGAATCCCTCCCGCAGGAGCCCTGCCACCTCCCGCAGGACGGTGTCGCCGACGGGATGCCCGAAGCGGTCGTTGATGCCCTTGAAGTCGTCCAAGTCGATGAGCGCCAGCGACACGTCCGAGCGGGTCGAGGCCGCCATCGCCAGCGCCTCGCGCAGATGCGTCTGGAATGAGCGGTGATTGCCGAGCCCGGTGAGCGCGTCGGTCTCGGAGTCGCGCACGGCGAGGACGGTGCGGTAGGCGTAGCGCTGATAGAGGGCGAGCGCGAAGAGCGGGCCGGCGAGCAGGATCTCGAACGCCGGGTTCACCTTCCAGAGCGAGACTGCCAGCGCCGAGATGAACGCCATGATGACGAACGCCGGGGCCGAGTGGCGCATGAACTCGTAGGAGATGCGCCTGAGCGGCAGGTTCTGGGCGAGCGTCACCGCCAGGGTCACGAGCGTGACATTGGTCAGAAGGTAGGCGGCGCCTCCCGAGAAGGCCAGGACGACGAGCTTGCCGGCGTCGGCCGCGCCGATCCGGGCTCCGTCGAGCCCGAAGACGAACGCGGGGAGGGCGGCGGCGAAGGCGGAGAGCCCGTATGTCGCGGTGTTGAATGCACCGCGCAGCGAGACGCCGCGTTCGAACACCTCGACGAGCGCAGCGGCGACGAGGGCGGCCGGGACGGCGTACTGCCACCCGAACAGCACCTGGGCGGAGAGCAGGAAGACGAAGGCGAGCGAGACCCGATGCTGGCCCTGCTCGTCGAGCGGCACCGGCTTCGCCTCGGCCGCCAGCGCGGCGGCCGCGAACACGAGCACGCCGGCGATCACGGCCGGCCGAGGAGGTGCGGAGGCGATACGCAGGATCGCCCCGACCGCCACCGGCACGGTGACCGCGATGACGGCGGTCGCGTACCGGAGCAGCCGGGGCGAATACGAGTGGGACGGAGACGGGGGGGCGCTCATGAGGTGCTGTGAGTCTTATCGGCCACTCACGGCACGCATATGAGCGCCGCCGGCGGCAGGGCTAGACCCAGCGGACGCCGGCGCCCGAAGACACCACGAAAGAAGCGATGGCGGCCATCGCCAGCGCGACACGAAGAGTGCGGGAGTTCCACTTGATCACGATCCGCAGCTCCTTTCTTGACTCGCATTCCAGGGGAAGGGCGACGTCCACGACCGCCCTTGGGGGGAATGCGGGGGTCGGAGCTCTGCTCTTCGGGGGGCCGAATGGAGCGTCACTCTCGTGATAGCGAGGCCCAGCCACGACCGAACCCCCCGAAGGGGGGATTGGTGCCAGCGTCTGTCAGAGACGCGGTGCCAGGATCGTCCCGCGCCGGCCGAACCTGACCGCGTTCGGGCCGAAGTCTGCGCGCGAGAGCTCGGCCACGAGCCGGACGCCGCCGCCGGCCTGATCGGGGACGGGCCGGCCGGCGTCGACCAGGAGCACCGAGACGACGCGGCCGTGGCGGAAGCGGCCGTCGGCCGAGAGGCTCACGCGCAGCACCGCCGAGTCGGCGAGGGCGCCGGTGAGGCCGAAGTTGTGGTAGCCGGCGAAGTTCCCGAGGCTGTAGGCGATCAGCCGGCCCTGGTAGATCTCCATTCCCCGAAGCACGTGCGGGCCGGAGCCGAGGACGAGGTCGGCGCCCGCGTCGACGGCCATGTGCGCGAAGGCCCGCGCGTTCCCCCGGTCCTCGCCGACGTAGGCCTCCTCCGCGCCGGTGACGTGCTGCGCATTGGTGCCCTCGGCGCCGGCATGAATCGCGACGACGACGATGTCTGCCCGGCGGGCGGCGCTGCGGATCAGGGCGCGCGCCGCGGGGAGGTCGAGCAGCGAGGCGGTGTTCGGGTAGGGCGCGAAGCCGAGGAAGGCAATGCGAAGCCCGGCGCCGTGAAGGACCGTGATCTCGCCGGGCAATCCAGTCTGCGCGATCCCGGCCGAGTGGAGGGCGCGCACCGTATCGTCCTGCCCCGCTTGGCCGAAGTCGTACGAGTGGTTGTTGGCGTTCGACAGGATCGTGAACCCGGCCGCGCGCAGGTCCTGAGCGAACTCGGGCGGCGCCCGGAAGGCGAAGCAGTCCGCAGCACCCGGGGAGCACTTACCCGCGGAGCTCGTCGTCAGCGTGCCCTCGAGGTTCCCGAAGACGACGTCACCGCGGAGGGCGGCACGGACGGCATCGAGGTAGGTCGCCGGCGAGGGCGGGAGCGTCGGCGTCGACCCGAGCATCGTGTCGCCGACCGCGGCGATCCTCACCCGGCGCGGGTCGGTCGCCGGTGCCGGCGCCGTGCCGGCCGGCGGGGTCGCGCCTCCGGCGGAGCCGGACGCGGACCTCGCCGCCGGCCGCGTCCCTGCGCCGCGCCCGCTCCCGGTGAGCGTCAGCGCCGCGGCCAGGACCGCCCCGAGTGCCACTGCGAACGCGAGGCCGGCCGCAGTCCGGGCGCGCCGGCGGCGGGCCCTCTGGCGGCGCCGTGCCCGCTCCCGACCGTGTGCGCCGAACTCATCCACCGGTCACCTATCATCGCCCACCGTGAGGCTGGAGGAGCGCATCCTCGAGGAGGTTGCGGCAGGGCGCGAGGAGCTTGTCGAGCTGACCTCGGCGCTGATCGGGTTCGACACGACGGCGCGCGAGCCGGCCGACCCGCCGCGGGACGAGGCCGAGCTCCAGGCGTACCTGGGCGACCGCCTGTCGCGCGCGGGCGCAGCGGTGGACATCTGGGAGCCCGAGCCCGGCGACGTCGCGGGCACGCGCCAGATCCCACCGGGGCTCGGCTTCGCCGGCCGCCCCCAGCTCGCTGCCCGGTTTCCCGGCGCTGGCGGCGGCCGGAGCCTCCTTCTGAACGGCCACATCGACGTCGTGCCGTCAGAGCCGCGAGGGCGGTGGACGAGCGACCCGAACCAGGCCGAGGTGCGCGACGGCGCCCTCTACGGACGCGGGGCGTGCGACATGAAGGGGGGCGTCGCATGCATGGTCTACGCGGCCGAGGTCCTGTCGCGGCTCGGTGTGCGCCTCCAGGGCGACCTGATCGTGAACACCGTCACCGACGAGGAATCCTCCGGTGCCGGCGGGCTCGCGGCGGTCCGGCACGGCGTCCGCGCCGACGCCGGCATCGTCCCCGAGCCCACAGCGTTCACGGTCTGGGTCGCCTGCCGCGGGTCGCTCACCCCGACCATCACGGTCGAGGGCCGGCCCGGACACGCCGAGATGGCGCAGCCGCACTGGCGCGACGGAGGCGCCGTGAACGCGATCGAGAAGATGGGGGTCGTGCTCGGCGCCGTCGAGGGGCTCCGCCGGGAATGGGACGGCCGCCCGGACAAGCGCCATGCGCACCTGTCCTGCGGGACGATTGTGCCGGTGAAGGTCTCGGGCGGCGAGTGGACGGTCACCTACCCCGCGACGTGCACGCTCACCTGCGAGGTGATGTACCTCCCGCAGAACGCCGACCGGGAGGGGTGGGGCCGCGAGGTGGAGGCCGAGATCGAGGCCTGGATCGCGGCCGCGGCGCAGGCCGACCCGTGGCTGCGCGAGCACCCGCCCGAGATCGCCTGGGCGCTGGACATCCCGCCGGCCGAGGTGGACCCCGCCCACCCGATCGTCGAGACGATGATCCGGGCAAGCCATGCCGCCGGCGAGCCGGCGACGCTCGGCGGGCTCGACTCGTGGTTCGACGCCGCCACGTTCACCCGCTTCGCCGAGACGCCGTCGATCGGGTTCGGGCCCCGCTCGCTGGCATGGGGGCACACCATCGACGAGTACGTCCCGGTGGACGATCTGGTCTCGTGCACGAAGGCGCTCGCGATCGCGGCCACTGAGTTCTGCGGGGTGGCCTCATGACGACAACGACGCGGCTTGCGACGGCGGACGACGTCGAGATCGTGACCAGCCTCCTGAAGGCGTTCTTCAGCCACGAGGGCCGGGAGGTGCGCCACCTGCGCCAGAACGTGGAGGCGATCCTGGACGACCCCGGCCGCGGGTTCTTCACGCTGGACGGCGAGGCTGCCGTTGCCACGACCACGATCCGGATCTCGGCCGGAGGCGGCGCCTCCGCCGAGATCGAGGAGATCTGGGTGCAGCCGTCCTCGCGAGGCCGCGGCATCGGATCGCGCCTGCTCCGAGGCGCGGTGGCGGAGTGCCGACGCCGTGGCATACAGTCGATCGAGCTCCGCGTTACGCCCGACGACCACGAGGTCGGGATCCCCGACTTCTATACGAAGCAGGGGTTCCGTGACCGGGGCCGGCAGATCATGGAGTTCGTAGGCGAGTAAGGAGGAAGGCCGATGACCGCCGCTGCCCAGGGAGCCGGCTGGAAGGTCGCCGACGTGAACGATGTCCCCCCGGTCAAGCCCGACTGGCCGGCGACGTGGAAGTCAATCAGGCATCACTTCGGCATCACGGCATTCGGCATCAACGCAGTCACCAAGGACGCGGGCAACGTGCTCATCCCCGAGCACGACGAGACCGAATCCGGGCAGCAGGAGGTCTACTTCGTCCACGCAGGCGAGGTGCGTGCCACGCTGGACGGGGAGTCGTTCGACGTCCCGGCCGGCGGCGTCATCGGCATGGAGCCTGGGGTGAAGCGCAAGATCGAGGCGCTGGCGTCGCCGACGACCCTCATCGCCGTCGGCGCCTGCCCCGGCAAGGCCTACGAGGTCGGCGCCTGGGAGATGTAATCGTGGGGGAGCAGGCTCCCCCCACGAGCCCCCACGGGGCACTCGATACGCCTGTGCGAGGCCGGGAGCCAAGCTCCCGGCCTCAGGCGTTCACGTACAGGCGTGAGCGGTAACGCTGCGCGCGCTGGGTAGCGTCCCGGCACATGGCGCGAAGCGGCATGTTCTCCCCGCTCGGGTCGCGGACATATCGGCTGTTCTTCGCCGGGCAGGTGGCGTCGGCGGTCGGCGACGGCATGGTCTCGGTCGCCCTTGCCTTCGCCGTCCTCCAGGTGACGGGCTCCGTCGCGGCTCTCGGGCTCGTCCTCGGGGCTCGATCGGCGTTCACGATCCTGGGCCTCCTGCTCGGCGGCACCGTGGCCGACCGCTTCTCCCAGCGGCCTGTGATGGTCGTCGCCGACGCGACGCGATGCGCCAGCCAGGCGCTCCTCGCAGGGCTCTTGTTCTCGGGCAGTGCGAGGCTGTGGGAGCTGGTCGTGCTCTCCGCCGTCCACGGCTCGTGCAGCGCGTTCTTCTACCCGGCCGTCACCGCCCTGGCGCCGCAGCTCGTCCAGTCGTCGCAGCTCCAGCAGGCGAACGCGCTCCGCTGGGCCGCCGATGCGACGGGTGGGGTCGTCGGCCCCGCGGCAGCCGGGCTGGTGGTCGCGTCCGCGTCGCCCGCGTGGGCGATCGCCGGAGACAGCCTGACGTTCGCGGTCAGCGCCGCCACCCTCGCGGCCCTGCCCCTCGCGCCGGCCGGGCGCGCCGCGGACGCGTCGCTGATCCGCCAACTCGTGGAGGGATGGCGCGAGTTCGCCTCCCGGCCCTGGCTCTGGACGGCGAATATCCAGGCCGCGGCGACGAACGGGCTCCTGCTGGCACCGTTCTACGTCGCCGGGCCGTTCGTCTCCCGGGAGCGGCTGGGTGGGCCGTCAGCCTGGGGGCTCATCCTCGCCGCGGGCGGCGTCGGGAACCTTACCGGTGGAATGGCCGCACTGCGGCTGCGGCCGCGGCGGCCCATGTTCACGGCAGCGCTGCTCTTCGCCGGGTTCGCCGTCCCGGTCGCCCTGCTCGCGCTGGCAACGCCGGCATGGATGATCGCCGCTTCCGCGCTCATCGCCTCGGCCGGCGGGATCGCCGGCAACGTCTTCTGGGAGACGACGGTGCAGGAGCGCGTCCCCGCGCATGCGCTGTCGCGGGTGACGGCGTACGACTGGTTCTCCTCGCTGGTCGCGCAGCCGGCGGGGTTCGCCACGGCAGGCGTACTGGTCGACCGGCTCGGTGCGACCGAGGCAGCCTGGATCATGCTGGCCGCAGGCTGCGCCGTGTGCTTCGTCATCCCCTGGGCCCCGTCGCTGCGGAGGATCGAGCGGTTCGACGAGCCGGATCTACCCGAACGGGAGGCTGACCACGGTCGCGGCGACGCCGCCGGCGTCGACCCGATCGCCGTCCGCCACCTCCCGCCGCAGCACGGCGAGCCCGATCGACCCGAACCGAGGTGAGAGCGCGACCGAGGTGATGCGGCCGACCTCGCGGTCGCCCGCCGCCACGGATGCGCCGGCCTCGCCTGCGGCGTCCCCGAACCGCAGGCCGCGCAGGCCCCGGTTCGCGTGGCCGCGGTAGTGAAGCCGCGCGATCGGCTCCTGGCCCGGGTAGCAGCCCTTCGTGAAGCTGACCGCACGTTCCAGGAGGCCGGCCTCGGCCGGCATCGAGTCGGGCCCGAATTCACGCCCGAAGCGCGGGATCCCGGCCTCGATCCGGGCCAGCTCCCACGCGTCCAGCCCGTCGCCGTCCTCGGCCCGCGCGACGAGGCGGTGGGGCCCGATCGGCGTCTCGAGCGTCGCCATCGCACCGTCGGCATCGCCCCACACGAGCGCGCGGTCGACCGGCTCGAGGTCGACCTTTTTCCGAAACCGGGCGCGCAGGAGCGTCTCGATGACCACGTCGCGAGCGTCGCCCGGACATGCCAGGACGAGCTCCGAGCCCGTGTTGAACACCTCCATGTCGGCGATCACGCGGGCCTTGGGCGTGAGGAGAAGCGCATAGGTGCCGCCGCCGGCCGGTACCGCCGCAACGTCGTTCGAGACCATGCTGTGCAGGTACGCGACCGCGTCGGGCCCCGAGGCCCGGACGAAGGCCCGATCGAGCACAACCGCCATTACCGGCAGAGTACAACCGGCCGCCGCGCCGTCAGGCAGCGGGCAGACTACCGCCGTGGCGATCGACCAGTCGCGCATCCCGCCGGGCCAGTACTACACCGACAAGTGGCCCGTGCTCCACGCCGGGAGCGTGCCGAACGTCGACCTCGAGACCTGGGACTTCCGCGCGTTCGGACTCGTCCGGAATCCCGTCCGGCTCTCGTTCGAAGAGCTGACCGGGCTCGGGGTGCGCGAGGCGCTGGCCGACATCCACTGCGTGACCCGCTGGTCTCGGCTCGACGTGCCCTGGAAGGGCGTGCCGATGCGGGCGGTCCTCGACCTCGTCGAGCCGCTCGACAGCGTCGGCTTCGTGATCGCCCACGCCGAGCAGGGGTTCACGACGAACCTGCCGATCGAGGCGATCGCCGACGAGTCGGTCATGCTCGCCTACGAGGCCGACGGTGAGCCGCTCACGCCCGAGCACGGGTATCCGCTCCGCCTCCTCGTGCCGAGCCGGTACTTCTGGAAGAGCGCCAAGTGGCTGCGCGGGCTCGAGTTCTCCGACGCGGACCGGCCGGGGTTCTGGGAGGGGTACGGCTACCACAACGACGCCGACCCATGGAAGGAGGAGCGGTACAGCTTCTGACCGACCGCTTCTGCGCCCGGCTCGAGGAGCTCGTGAACCACGACTCGCCCTCGGATGGGGTCGAGCAGGAGTGGGTCGCGGAGCGCGTCGCGGCGTGGCTCGAGCCGGCCGGCTGCACCTGGGAGTGGGTGGCCGAGCCGGACGGCCCGGCGCGGAGCATGGTCGTCACCCTCGCCGGGGGCGGCGGCCCGGTGGTGGCGCTCCTCGGCCACACCGACACCGTCTTTCCGGCCGGTACCGCCGCCGCCCGGCCGTTCCGGCGCGAGGGCGACCGCTGCTTCGGGCCGGGGGTCGCGGACATGAAGGGCGGCCTCGTGCTCGCGGGGATGGCGATGGAGCGGCTGGCGGCGGAGCCCGTGCGGCGGTTCGCGGAGCTGCGCCTGCTGGTCTGCGCCGACGAGGAGACGCGCATCCGCGCCCCGGCCGTGTGCGCCCACGCCCGCGACGCCGCGGCGGCGCTCGTGTTCGAGTGCGGGCGGGCGAACGGCGACCTCGTGTCGGCCCGGAAGGGGGCGATCTGGCGCACCCTTCATCTGCGCGGCCGCGCCGCCCACGCGGGCGCCGACACGCACCGGGGGAGGAGCGCGGTCTCGGCGCTCGCCCGCGAGATCGCGCGGATCGAGGCGCTCCCGCAGGGTCGCCCGGAGATGACGTCGGTCGTCACGACGGTCCGCGCGGGCGACTCCGCGAACACCGTGCCGGCGACCGCAGACGCCACGATCGACATCCGCTCGAGCATCCCGGCCGACCTCGACTACGCGCTCGCTGAGCTCGCCCGCGACGGGGCATACGACGGCGTCACGGCTGAGATCGAGGACCGGGGCACGTGGCCGCCGATGCCGCGCACGCCGTGGCTCGCCGAGCTGGCGCTGGCCGAGGCCCGCGCCCTCGGGCTCGACCCGGGCGAGGAGCTCTCCGGCGGCGTTTCCGACGGCTGCTGGACGGGCGCTGACGGCGTGCCGACGCTGGATGGTCTCGGCCCGGTCGGCGGGGACGACCACACCACGGCCGAGTGGATCGATCTCGTCACGCTCGAGCAGCGGATCGAGCTCAGCGTCCGCCTCGTCGCCGCGATCGGTCAGCGCGGCGCGTAGATCGGGACGCCCTCGACCGTCGCCGCGAGCCGGTAGCGGCGCTCGAGGATGCGCTCGGTGGCCCCGGAGTGATCGATGCCGGCCGGAAGGTTGACCTCGACCACCAGCGCCGGCGGGCGGGGGCCGGCGAGGGCACGCCGGGCCTCGGCGAGCGCTCCGGGAATCGCCTGGATGTTTCGGTACCACATGTAGCGCACGGCCGGGGCGCGGTCGGCCAGGTAGTAGATGTCCGCCGCCGCCCAGAGCACGAAGATGCGCTGCCCGGGGCGCGTGTGCGCCCGGACGTAGTCGACGACCGCCCCGTCCGTGAGGAGGTGAGGGTCGTTCGGGAACACGGCCCGCGCCTGGGCGGCCGACGAGTCGAACCAGAGCGGCGCCGTGACGGCCAGCGTGGCCGCCGCGGCGGCTGCGCTTGCGGCCGCCCAGAGCCGCCGCCTCGCTGCCCACATCTCGGCGACCCCAACTCCCGCGAGCAGCCCGAGCGGCGGCACGAGCTGCTGGTAGTAGTGGGCGTGGAAGTTCCCGCCCCCGACGACGCCGGCGAACGCGAACGCGAGCCAGAGCGAGCCCAGGCGCGGCCACCGGCGCACACCGGCCAGAGCGACGAGCACCATCACTCCGAGGCCCTTCGCCACCTCCGGCAGCGAGTCCCACGCCAGGTGCAGCCGCGCCGTCAGCGACCCCGTGACGATCGAGTCCGCCTGCCCTCGGTACGTGACGAGCGCATACCACCAGTCGGAGACGCTCGCCGCAGCGAGCGCGCCGAACGCCACGGGCACGAACGCGGCGGCGGTCATGAGCGCGGCGGG
>DASQXS010000302.1:0-13575 GCA_035639615.1 Gaiellales bacterium
CCCGCCATATCGACGCCCGCTGCTCCGCCAGGTCGCGGACCACGAGCATGAGGACGCCGCCCGGGCGCGTGCAGGCGCGCATCTGCGTGAGCGCGAGCGGAAGCTGCGCGGGAGGGACGAGGTGGAGGCCGTTCCCGACGGTGATGACCGCGTTGAAGGTGCGCGGGATGTCAGAGTGGAGCCGGGTCAGCTCGGCGACCCGGAACTCGACGCCGGGTAGGCGCGCACGGGCGCGGGCGAGCATCGCCGTCGAGGAGTCCGCGCCGGTCACGACCCATCCCAGCCGCTGGGCCGCGTCGCAGGCCATCCCGGTGCCGCAGGCCGCGTCGAGAAGCGCCCCCGACGCCACCGGCAGGTGGCCGTTCATGATCTCCACGACGCGCTCGGTCATGCCGTCCCAGTCCGGGAAGATCAGGTCGTAGTCGGCGGCCAGCTGGGCGTCGGCGCGGCTGCTCACGCGAATCGCATCTCAACGTTCTCGACCGAGCGGCGGGTGGCCCGCACGAGCCGTCCGCGTATCGTGACCGGCTCGATCAAGGCAAGCGGCCCACGCGCCCGGTAGTCGAGCCGAAGCGCCGCCGTCGCGCCGCCCTTCGCCGGGGTCACGGTGATGGTCTGGCGGTAGTCCGAGAACGGCATCCCGACGCCTTCGACGAGGCGCAGGACCGACCTTCGCGGCGGCTCGTACTCGATGTACTCGCCGACCCAGGAGGGTGCCTTCCGCCGCCCCCGCAGGTGGACGCGCGCCCCCCGCCCGAGCTGGGCGCCCTCGAGCCGGCACAGGTCGACCATCGCGTCCCAGATCGGACGGCTCCCGGGGTCGTGGAGGAACGCGAACACGTCCTCGGGGGGCGCGGCAACGGTGACGCTGTGCTCGGTGGCCGGCATCCGGCACCGACGATACAACGCGCTGCTACTCGGCGGAAAGGTCGCCCGGGAGGAGCGACCACATCACGAGGTCCACCCGCTCGCCGCGCTGCTCGGCCCAGGCCCGCAGCACCCCCTCGCGCACGAAGCCGGCCTTCTGGGCCACGCGCTGGGAGCCGGGGTTGTCGAGATGGGTGGTGAGCTGCACCCGGCCCACCGGAAGCGTCTCGAGCGTCCACGCCGAGATGAGCCGGAGCGCGGCCGTTGCGAGGCCGCGGCCGCGCGCGCCTGCGGCGATGTGGTAGCCGGTCTCCGCGATCCCCTGGTCGTGCAGGACGCGCACGCCGATCGAGCCCAGCGGGCGGTCGTCGGGTCGCTCGGTGATGGCGAACGCGGCGCCGTCTCCGGCGGCCAGCCGGGCCGGGTGGAGGTCGAGCCACAAGCGCGCGTCGTCCTCGTTATACGGCACCGGGACGCTCGTGAACCGGATGACGTCGGGGTCGGAGCACATCGCCACGATCGCCGGGACGTCCTCCGGCCGCCAAGGGCGGAGCGTCACCCGGCCGTCGGAGAGGGGCGGATCGGGTAGCACGATAGGCTCCACCGACACCGTTCGGATCGTACACATGTACGGGTAGACTGCGCCCCGTGCCCGACCTGCGCGTCTCCGCCGCCTACCAGCCCACCGGCGACCAGCCGCGCGCCATCTCCGAGCTGGCCGAGGCGGTCAACCGCGGCGACCGCCACCAGACGCTCCTCGGCGCCACCGGTACCGGCAAGACGCACACGATGGCCCGGGTGATCGAGCAGGTGCAGAAGCCGACGCTCGTGATCGCCCACAACAAGACCCTCGCCGCGCAGCTCTGCAACGAGTTTCGCGAGTACTTCCCCGGCAACGCGGTCGAGTACTTCGTGAGCTACTACGACTACTACCAGCCCGAGGCGTACCTCCCGGCCTCGGACACCTACATCGAGAAGGACTCGTCGATCAACGACGACATCGACCGGCTCCGGCACGCTGCCACGGCGGCGCTCTTCGCCCGCCGCGACGTCGTCATCGTCGCCTCGGTGTCGTGCATCTACGGCATCGGCTCGCCCGAGAGCTACTCGGACATGGTCTGCTTCCTCTCCGTCGGAGACGAGCGCCCCCGAGAGGCGATCCTGACGAAGCTGGTCGACATCCATTACCAGCGAAACGACGCGATCATGGGCCGCGGCCGGTTCCGGGTTCGCGGCGACGTGATCGAGGTGCAGCCGGCCGACACCGAGTCGGCCTACCGGATCAGCCTGTTCGGCGACGAGGTCGAGTCGATCACCCATTTCGACCCGCTGACCGGCGAGGTGTACGCCCGCCTCGACCACCTCGCCGTCTACCCGGCCACGCACTACGCGATGGAGCGAAGCGCCCTCGAGGCGGCGGTCCGGTCGATCGAGGCGGAGCTCCGGGAGAGGCTGCCGCAGCTCGAGGCGGAGGGCAAGATGCTCGAGGCGCACCGGCTCAAGTCGCGCACCGAGTACGACATGGAGATGCTGCGGGAGATGGGATTCTGCAACGGGATCGAGAACTACTCGCGCCACCTCGACGGCCGCGCTCCCGGCACCCCGCCGCACACCCTGCTCGACTACTTCCCCGACGACTACCTGATCGTCATCGACGAGTCGCATCAGACCGTGCCCCAGATCGGGGGGATGTACGAGGGCGACCGGTCGCGCAAGCAGACGCTCGTCGAGTACGGCTTCCGGCTCCCGTCCGCGCTCGACAACCGTCCGCTCCGGTTCGACGAGTTCCTCGAGCGGGCCCACCAGATCATGTACGTCTCGGCGACGCCGGGGCCGTTCGAGCTGCGCCGCTCGACGCACGTCGCAGAGCAGATCATCCGCCCGACCGGCCTGGTCGACCCCGAGGTGGAGGTGCGCCCCACCAGGCACCAGATTGACGACCTGATCGGCGAGATCAAGGCGCGCTCGGAGGTGGGGGAGCGGGTGCTCGTGACCACGCTGACGAAGAAGATGGCCGAGGACCTGACCGACTACCTGCTCGAGACCGGCATCCGCACGCGCTACCTGCACTCCGAGGTCGACACGCTCGAGCGGATCAAGGTGATCCGCGAGCTGCGGCTCGGCGACTACGACGTGCTGGTCGGCGTGAACCTGCTCCGGGAGGGGCTCGACCTGCCGGAGGTGTCGCTCGTCGCGATCCTCGACGCCGACAAGGAGGGCTTCCTGCGCGGCCAGACCGCCCTCATCCAGACGATCGGGCGGGCGGCCCGAAACGTGAACGGGCGCGTGGTCATGTACGCCGACAAGACGACCGAGGCGATCCGGGCGGCGATCGACGAGACAGGGCGCAGGCGTGCGATCCAGCTGGCCTACAACCAGGAGCACGGGATCACGCCCGAGTCGATCCGGAAAGGCGTCTCCGACATCGCCGAGTTCCTGTCGCTCGAGTCGCAGCCCCACGTCCCCGGCCGGCGCCGCCGCGGGCAGCGCGACGAGGGCATGACGCCCGACGACATCGAGAAGCTGGTGGTGGAACTCGAGGAGGAGATGTTCACCGCGGCCGAAGAGCTCCGGTTCGAGTACGCGGCCAAGCTGCGCGACGAGATCAAGGAGCTGCGCCGCGACCTCGACGCCGCCCGGGCGGCCTAGCGTTTTCCGTCCCCGGCGCGCGGGTACGCAGAGGCCGTGCCCGAGAAGCGCGCACGCAAGCGATACCACCACAGACCGGACAAAGGGGAGGCGCACGGGCCGCGCGAGCGTCGATCGCCGCATGAGCGGATCGACACGCCGGCCACGAGCACGCCGGAGCAGGTCGCGGAGAAGCAGCCGGAGCCGGACGGCATGGGCTCGCGGCCGCACGCGCGCGGCGAGCGCGTGGGATCGCGGCCGAACCCCGCACGCGGCCGCGAGGACTGAGACCGTGGCGCCCCTCGGGGACTGACATGGCGGTGACCGTTCACCAGGCGCAGCTCGTCGACCTCGCCGGCGTGGTCGATGATCACGACTGCGCGGTCAGCGTCCACATCGACCTCGACCCGTCGCACAGCCCCACGGCCGGCGACGTCCACGCCCGCGTCCACGGCCTGCTCGACCAGGCGGCCCGCATCCGCCGCCGCGCCCGGATGCATGCGGACAGGAATCGGCTCGCCGCCAACATCGACCGGCTGTGGTCTCGCCTGAGCGGCGACCCGAAGCTGGGCCTGCCGGAGGGACGAAAGCGCGGCGCAGCCGGGTTCGCCTGGGGCGACCGGGAGGTGGCCGTCGTTGCGCTGCCGCACGCCGTCGAGGACCGGGTGGAGGTGGGCCGGAGGCTGTCGCTGACCGAGGCCGCCTCGCAGCGGTCGCGGACGAGCGATGTTCTCATCCTGGTCGCCTCGCGCGAGGAGGGGCACCTGATGCGCTACGTCAAGGGCCGTCTGGTCGACGTCTTCGACGACCGCGAGCCGCAGGAGCGCCGCCACGACCAGGGCGGCTGGGCACAGATGATCCTCCAGCGCTGGGTCGACAATGCCGGCCGGCGGCACCTGCAGGCCGTGGTCGAGCACCTGGTGCGGGTGCACGCGCCGATGGGGCGCCCCCCGCTCATCCTCGCCGCGGACGACGCCGCGGCCGCGACAGTCGACGCAGCCATCGACCAGGAGGTGCGGCGGTCGCTCGTCGGCCGGGTCGGCAACGAGCGAGACCGCACCGTCGGCGAGCTGATCGACCAGGCCGAGGCCATCATGATCGACCGCGACCGCTCGTTCCAGCGCGACCTCGTCCAGCGCTGGCGGGCGGCCACCGAGTCGCCGGGGGGCCACGGCACCCACCGCATGGCCGACACGCTTGCTGCCGTCTCCGACGGGCGCGTCGACTGGCTTCTCATGCGCCGGCCGGATCTGCCGCCGGCCTACTCATGCCCGACCTGCGGCCGCCTCTACGCCGAGCCGGGACACTGCCCGGCCGATGGCGACTGGCTGCCGCCCGACCAGGACGGCGACGCCGTTGTGGCCGAGACGCTCGTCCGCGGCGGCTCGGTGTGGCGGCTCCTGGAGGCCGACGACCCAAGCCTCGACTCGGCCGGCGGCCTGGCCGCCCTCACCCGCTACTGATGCATCAACGGAGTCAGACTCCTCTGATTCATGCCTGCTACGGGCATCCGGGTGCATAAAGGGAGCCAGGCTCATTTCATGCATGAGGGAACACCGGGGGAGCGGCTCGCGCGGGGAACCCGCGTCCGCGTGACCCTCAAAAAGGCGCGTCCGCCCGACATCGAGTATCCGGCGGTCGTGATCGCCGACGACGGCTCGCACCTCGTCGTGGAGGCGTCGTGGTCGGAGGACGCCGAGCGCGACCTCGGGTTCGTGCGCTTCGAGCCCGGCGACGTCTTCACCGAGCACTACTGGCGCGACCGCTGGTATTCGATCAAGGATGTCCGCGACCGGCGCGGCGCGCGCAAGGGCTGGTACTGCGACGTCGCCCGGCCGGCGCGCGTTCGCTCCGGCGCCGTTGTCTCGGACGATCTCGAGCTCGACCTGTGGGTGTCCGGCGACGGCGAGACGGTGCTGCGGCTCGACGAGGACGAGTTCGCGGCGGGCGGCCTCGAGGCGCGCGACCCGGCTGCGGCCGCCTCGGCGCGGCGGGCGCTCGACGAGCTCGAGCGGATGGCCCGTGCCGGCATGGACTCCGCCCTGCGCTGATATGGAGTGGGGTTTGTCAAGTGGGCACGGCTTGGAGCCCGGGTTGGGCGGGCTTGTATTGCGGCGGGGAGAGCGCACCGGCTGTTGTCGACGCGTTGTGTCGCGGCTGATATGGAGTGGGTCGGGACCGCATGACCTGGTGTGCGGGTTGAGGAGTGGAGCCGCTGTCTAGAGTCGAGCGTCGCCCTTGTGGGGGTTCGTAGCGCAGTCGCGGGTCGCTCCTGGCGTGCCGATTGCGCCGGTGCGCTCTCCTCGCCGAGCCGTGTGAGCGGGGCTTACATGGTGGCGAGCGCCCAGCAGTGTCCGGCCAGCTCGCGGGCGACCGCGACGGCGACGATAGTGCGGCGTTTGCCTCGCCGCTCGAGCGCGTGCCAGCGCGCGTGGAGGCGGTGCGCGCTGTGGTCGGCTCGGGCGCGCACGGCGGCGGGTTGGCCGCGTCGACGCCGCTCGAGCACGGCGCGTGGACGCAGGCGCCGCCGCTGGTGCCAGGCTGCTTCGACAAGAGCCGGCGTGCGTGGGTGTTGCCGGTCTTGGTGATCGCGCCCAACCGGCGCTGCTCGCCGGTGGAGTCCTCGCTTGGCGTCAAGCCGAGGAACGGGCCGAGCGACTCGGGCCGGAAGCGGTGCCAGTCGCCCAGCTCGACCGTCAACCCCAGCGCCGTCAGCGTGGACACGCCGCGCAGGCAGCACAACGTGCCGACGATGTCGGCGAACGGTGGCTCGGCGGCGAGCTCGGCGATCGCCTGGTCGAGCGCGTCACGGCGTGTCTTGGCGTGGACCGCCGCCGCATACGACTCCTGCAACGTGAGCTGCAACGGCCGCGAGTCGAACCGCTGGCGGCGCAGCCACGCGTTGTGGGCGAGCGTCCACGCCGACGCGTCGTATACCAGCCCGTGTCGCAACAAGAGCTTCGACAGCCGGTGGCGGGCGCGCATCAACTCGCCCCGCGCGTCCTCACGCGCGCGAACGACATCACGCGCCGCCTCCTCGTGCGGCTCGGGGACGCGCACCGCGACCAACTCGCCCAGCCGCAACAGCCGCGCCAGGCGCTCTGCGTCTCGGCGGTCGGTCTTCACCTTGTCACCCGAGGCGCGCGGGATCTTCGACGGCGCCGCCACCGTGCACGCGATCCCCGCCGCCGCGCAGGCGCGAGTCAACCCGTAGCCGGTGGGTCCCGCCTCGTAGGCCACCCGCACCGGCTGCGGCAACTCCCGCAGCCACGCGACCGTCTCCGCCGCCAGCGTCGGCGCCCGAACGCTTCGCACCTCACCCGTCACCGCGTCCAGCACCCCAGCAACCGTCTTGCCGGCATGCACGTCCAACCCCACCCACGTACCCTGACTCATACCGGCGCCTCCCGTAACTGCGGCTCTACCGCCGGGCCGATCCCGACGGCAACCCGCGCCAACTTACGAGCGAGGCGCCGGGTCACACTCCATATGGTCTAGACCGGAAGGATCCCCGCCCGCCGAGGCGAAGTCAGCCGCCAATATGCGCCGCATCGACCGCCTGCTCGCCCCGGGCGAGCACGTCCACCTCGTGAGCCGGGAGCACCCCGTCGTGCTCGTGGCGCCGTTCCTGTGGGCGTCCGTCGTCATCGCCGCCTGCGGCGTCATCGCGGTGCGCGTCGCCCGGTCGGGGGTGGTGCCGCCGCTACGGATGCTCGCCGCGGCCGTGTGCGGGGCCGTCGCCGTGCGCGCCTTCGCCGGGCTCGTCCGCGCTGTGGCGCGGTGGCAGGCGCGGACGCTCGTCGTCACCGATCGCCGCATCGTCCTCCATCGGAGCGCGCTTCCCCGGCGCATCGACGCCGTGCCGCTCGACGCCGTCCACGCCCTGGAGATCGTCCGCTCGGGGCCCGGGCGGGCGCTCCACTACGGCGGCCTGATCGTCACGACCGGCGGCCGCCGCGACCTCCTCCTCGGGCTTCGCCAGCTGCCCGACCCGGACCTGCTGTTCGCGCTCCTCCTCGGCCTCGCCGACGACCTACCGGGCGCGGCGCCCATGCCGTCCTGGCGGCTCGCGCGGGGCGCGCTTCCCGTCGCCGCGGGATAGAACGTGGACGAGGAACGCCGCCCCGGCCGGTCGGACAGCCTCATCCTGGACGAGCTGACCGACCAGCTCGACCGCACCTTCCGGCTCCTCCGCGGCGACACGGACCAGGCCGCCGACCTGGCATTCGCCCAGGTGAAGATCAACACCCGGGCCGAGGCACAGCTCCTGAGCGAGCTGGCCGCCCGCGCACCGCTCGCGCACCCGGACCGGTTCCTCGACGCGCACCGGCTGGCGATGCGCTCGCTCGAGGTTCTCGACCGCGACGGATGGAAGCATCCGCGCCTGTCGCGGCTAGGGCCGCTGACCGGCCTCGCCGAAACGGCGGTCGAATTCGTGGCCGTGTACATCGTCCGCTCATACGTGTCCGACGTCGTCGGTAGCCTCTCGCGGCTCTACGCGCGCCGCGAGAGCCAGTCCGAGCCCGAGAGCGCGGAGCGGCGGCTCCTGGCCCGCTCCCGGATCCAGGCCGAGCGACTCACGCTGGGGTTCAAGGGCGGTGCGTCCGGCCTCCCGACCGTGCTCGTCGGCGGCGCCGCGATCCCGGTCGTGGCGTCGCTGGCGCGCCAGTTCGGCGCGGTCAAGCCGAGCCAGTCGGTGTTCCTGGGCGGCGGGGCGGTCCTGTTCGTCCTGTTCGGCGCGCTCGCGTTCGTGCTCCTCCAGGGCGCAGGCCTCGCCCGGCGGCGGGTCACGGTGGTCGCCTGCCAGCCGCTCGAGGCGCTCTACCAGACGATCGGCCACTGCGGCCGTCCGCCAGAGGACGACGCCGACACGATCGCGGTCGTCGCCATCGGGCTCACGGCGCTCACCTGGTTCGTCCTCCCGGTCATCGTCGTGATCGTCGCCACCGTGTTCCGGGGATAGTCACACCCGGCGTGCGTGGAGGAGATACTCGATCGCGCCGCCCGCGCCCGGTACCGGTGAGCGCATCGACGCGAGCGGGACCCACCCCGCGCGGCCAACGCCGGCGCTCGCGGCGGCCACGGCGGCGCCGCGGGCGGATCGCCGCCGCGGCGGATGCTCGAGGCCCAGCTCGTACATCGGTTTCACCAGCGCCACCAGGTCGGCCCCGGCGGCGAGCTCGACCCGATCGAGCTGCGGCACCGCCAGCGCGATCGCCAGGTACGACAGGTCCAGCGTGACGAGGTCGATGGGCTCCGGGACGCGCGACCGGTCGAGCTCGGCGAGGTTGGTGCGCTCCATGGTGACCACGCGCGGGTCGGCGCGGAGCGAGCCGCGCAGCTGCCCGTACCCCGCGTCCACCGCGTAGACGCGGCGGGCGCCGGCAGCGAGGAGCGTGCGGGTGAAGCCGCCGGCGGCGGCGCCGCAGTCGAGCGCCGCCCGCCCGGCGACGGGGACGGCGAACCGCGCGAGCGCCGCCCGCAGCTTGGCCTCGCCGCGGAGCGGGGCGTCCACGCGCCGGGAGACGGACGCATCGCGTCTCACCAGCGTGCCCGGGTTCGGGGCGATCCGCCCGTCCACGAGTATTCGGCGTGCGTGGATCTCGGCGACCGGGTCATCGAGATCGGGGAACCGCTGGGCCACCTCGTCGCTGAGGCGGCGCAATGCGGGGCGTCGACGTGCCATCGCGGCACCTCCTGTCGTCGGCTCCTGCGGGGACAGGGCCGACGGAGGGCCACGGGCGCGCCAGGTCGGAGTGAGGCCCTACAGCTACGTGAAGCCGGTCACAGGTAGGAGTGTACCGCCCGCTCGAGGCGCACGCCCGGCCGGTCTGCTAGGGTTGGCCGAACGCATGTTCGATTCGCACCGCGTTGCTAGAATGCCGGGGTTTTCCGCATAAACAAGCCGTTTTCGGGGGTCAGCCGGGTCGTGAAGCACGACAGCATCGTCATCAGGGGGGCGCGCGAGCACAACCTCAGGGACATCACGGTCGAGCTGCCGCGCGACCGCCTGGTCGTGATCACCGGGCTCTCGGGGTCGGGCAAGTCGAGCCTCGCCTTCGACACGCTCTACGCCGAAGGGCAGCGCCGCTACGTCGAGTCGCTCTCGGCCTACGCCCGGCAGTTCCTCGGCCAGATGGACAAGCCGGACGTGGACTCGATCGAGGGCCTCTCGCCGGCGATCTCGATCGACCAGAAGACGACCACGCGAAACCCGCGGTCCACAGTCGGCACCGTGACCGAGGTCTACGACTACCTCCGGCTCCTCTATGCCCGGGTGGGCCATCCCCACTGCCCCAAGTGCGGGCGCGAGATCTCCGGCCAGTCCGCCGAGCAGATCGTGGAGCAGGTGCTGTCGCTCCCGGCGGGCACCCGCTTCACGGTCGACGCGCCCGTCGTGCGCACCCGCAAGGGCGAGTACCGCGACCTGCTCGAGCAGCTCCGCGCCGACGGCTTCACCCGCGTCAAGATCGACGGCGAGGCGCGACTCCTCGAGGAGACGATCGACCTCGACAAGCAGGTGCGGCACTCCATCTCGGTGGTCGTCGACCGGCTGGTAATGAAGCCCGGCCTGCGCACCCGGCTCACGGATTCGGTCGAGACAGCGCTCAGGCTGGCCGAGGGACTGGTCGAGATCGCCGTCGTCGACGGGACGACGTCCACGTATTCGGAGAAGTTCGCGTGTCCCGAGGACGGCATCTCGCTGCCGGAACTGGCGCCGCGCATCTTCTCGTTCAACTCACCCCACGGCGCTTGCCCTCGCTGCACCGGTCTCGGGTCGCAACGCGAGATCGATCCCGATCTCGTCGTCCCGGACCAGAGCCTCTCCATCTCCCAGGGCGCGCTCGTGCCGTGGACCGTGATCAACTCGAACTTCTACGAGCAGGTCATCCAGGCGATTGCCGATCGGTACGAGATCGACCTCGAGAGGCCGTGGCAGGACCTGCCGCCGACGCAGCGCAACCTCTTCCTGAACGGCACCGGCGACGAGAAGCTCTACGTCAGCTACCGCAACTCTATGGGGCGCCGGCGCAGCTACATGCTGGCCTTCGAGGGCATCGTGCCCAGCCTGGAGCGCCGCTACCGCGACACCGACTCCTCCTACCAGAAGGAGCGGATCGAGGAGTACATGGCACTCAAGCCGTGCCCGGCTTGCCGCGGCGACCGGCTCAAGGACACGAGCCTTGCGGTCACGGTCGGCGGGATCAACATCGCGGAGTTCACGCGGATGTCCGTCACCGCGGCGGTCGCCTTCGTGGACGCGCTCGAGCTGACCGACACCGAGCGGGCGATCGGCGCGCGCATCCTCAAGGAGATCCGCGAGCGGCTGACCTTCCTCGACAACGTCGGCGTCGGCTACCTGACCCTGAACCGGGCGGCGGCGTCGCTCTCCGGCGGCGAGGCGCAGCGGATCAGGCTCGCCACCCAGATCGGCGCGTCCCTGGTCGGCGTGCTGTACATCCTCGACGAGCCGTCGATCGGCCTGCACCAGCGCGACAACGCCCGGCTCCTGGCGACGCTCGAGCGGCTGCGCGACCTGGGGAACACGGTCATCGTGGTCGAGCACGACGAGGAGACGATCCGCGCCGCCGACCACCTCGTCGACATGGGCCCTGGGGCGGGCGAGCACGGCGGCCGGGTGGTCGCAAGCGGGACGGCGGCGCAGGTCGCGCGGGCGAAGGAGTCCATCACCGGCGCCTACCTGTCGGGCCGGCGCATCATCCCGACGCCGGACCGGCGCCTCCACGATGCCGGCTGGTTCGGCGTCGAGGGCGCGTCGGAGCACAACCTGAAGGCGATCGACGTCGACCTCCCCGTTGGCAAGTTCATCTGCGTGACCGGCGTCAGCGGGTCCGGCAAGTCGACGCTGGTCAACGAGGTGATCTTCAAGGCGCTCGCCAACCGCCTGAACCGGGCGCGCACGAAGCCAGGCTCGCACACTGCCGTGCGCGGGATCGACGCGTTCGACAAGGTGATCGACATCGACCAGTCCCCGATCGGCCGCACGCCGCGCTCGAACCCGGCCACCTACACGGGCCTCTTCGACCACATCCGCGCCCTCTACGCCACCTCCCCCGACGCCCGCGCTCGCGGCTACAAGCCGGGCCGGTTCTCGTTCAACGTCAAGGGGGGACGGTGCGAGACGTGCCGCGGTGACGGCACGATCAAGATCGAGATGCACTTCCTGCCCGACGTCTACATCAACTGCGAGGCCTGCCACGGGCGCCGGTACAACCGCGAGACGCTCGAGGTGAAGTTCAAGGGGAAGTCGATCGCCGACGTCCTCGACATGTCGATCGAGGAGGCGCTCGACTTCTTCAGCAAGATCCCCAAGATCCGCCGGCGGCTGCAGACGCTGCACGACGTCGGCCTCGACTACATGCGGCTCGGCCAGCCCGCGACGACCCTGTCCGGCGGCGAGGCGCAGCGGGTGAAGCTGGCCACCGAGCTCTCGAAGGTCGCCACCGGGCGCACGCTCTACATCCTGGACGAGCCCACCACCGGCCTGCACATGTTCGACATCGAGAAGCTGCTGCAGGTGCTCCAGCGGCTTGTCGACGCTGGGAACACCGTCGTCGTGATCGAGCACAACCTGGACGTGATCAAGCAGGCCGACTGGGTGCTCGACCTGGGGCCGGAGGGCGGGGACGCCGGCGGCGACATCGTCGCCCAGGGCACGCCCGAGGAGGTCGCCGAGACCGCCGGCAGCCACACCGGCGAGTTCCTGCGCCGGGTGCTGCCCGTGTACGAGGCGGAGCGTGCCGCCCTCGTTGGGTAGACGGGTCCCCGACATGTCCCTGCGGGCCCGGGCGGTCATTGCCGACGGCGACGGCCGGGTGCTCCTCGACCGCACCCACCATCAGGGGAAGGCCCCGTTCTACTGGCTCCCGGGCGGCGGCGTAGAGCCGGGCGAGACCGCCGCCGAGGCGCTGCGGCGCGAGCTCGTCGAGGAGGCGTCGGTCGTCATCGACGTCGATCGGCTGCTGTACGTGTCCGAGAACCTGTTCGTGGAGTCCGGCGAGTACCGGCACGAGGTGATCCTGTACTTCCTGGCCCGGATCGCCGAGACGCTGGCGGCGGCGCCGGTCGACCGGCGAGACCACGAGTGGCACCGACCCGACGCGACGCCGGGCCCGTTCCTGCCGCCGGACATCGCCCGCGCGGTGGCCGAGGACGTGCGGGACGGCTTCCACCGTCCCGTGCTCCATCTCGTCACGGACGAGCGGCCCGGAGCATGACGAAGGGGGTCCGCAAGGCGGGGAAGACGCTCAGGGACGCCGAGCGGCGCCGGCTGGCCAAGGCCCGCCGCGGCGAGGCGGGGGCCGTCCCGGCCCGCGCGCCCGCGGGGGCGGCGGTGCTCTGGTGCGACGGCGGCTCGCGCGGGAACCCCGGCCCAGCGGCCTGCGGCTACGTCGTCGAGAGCGCCGGCGGCGAGGTTCTCGCGAGCGCGGCGAAGCCGATCGGGGTCGCAACCGTCGCCGTGGCCGAGTATCGCGGTCTCGTCGCCGGACTCGAGGCCGTCCACGCGCTCGGCCTCCGGGCCGTCGAGGTACGCAGCGACTCCCGCCTCGTGGTCGCGCAGATGACCGGCGCGGCGCCGGTTCGCAGCCGGTCGGTGACGCGGCTGCGCGATCGGGCGGCCGACCTGGGCACGCGCATCGGGACGGTGACGTACCGGTGGATCCCGGCCGAGGAGAACGGCCGCGCCGATCGCCTGGTCGCCGCCACACTCCATGTATAAAAACTTGCGCGCTCAGGTAAATTTCACGTGTACCACGGAGCGATAGGGAGGTACGCGATGACTTTGGGTCTCCTGATCCTGCGCGTGGTCGCCGGCGTGACGATGGCGGGCCACGGCAGCCAGAAGCTCTTCGGATGGTTCGGCGGTCCGGGGAGGGCGGGTACGAGAGGGATGACGGAGCAGCTCGGCTTCCGCAGCCCCGGCGCCATGGCGGTTCTCGCCGGGCTGAGCGAGTTCCTGGGCGGGATCGGCTTCGCCCTCGGCCTCCTCACGCCGTTTGCCGCCATCGCCATCACGATCGTAATGCTGAACGCCATCTTCACCGTGCACCTGACGAA
>DASQXS010000303.1:0-6237 GCA_035639615.1 Gaiellales bacterium
GCAGCTCCGCGACGGGGCGGGCACCGAGGTTGCCGCGGCCGCGGCGCCTGACCGAGACGGTCTGCGCCTCGACCTCCTGGTCGCCGACCACGAGGATGCAGGGGATGCGCTGGTGCTCGGCCTCGGCGATCTTCTTTCCAACCGACTCGCTGCGCAGGTCGGCCTCGGCGCGAAGCCCGGCGCCGGCGAGGTCTGCGACGACACGGGCCGCGTAGTCGTTGTGCCGGTCGGCGACCGGGAGCACCATTGCCTGCACCGGGGCGAGCCAGACCGGGAAGGCGCCGGCGTAATGCTCGATCAGGATGGCGATGAACCGCTCGAACGAGCCGAAGAGGGCCCTGTGGATCATCGCAGGGCGGTGCTCGGCGTTGTCCTCCCCGGCGTAGGTGATCTCGAACCGCTCAGGCATCAGGTAATCGAGCTGGATCGTCCCCATCTGCCATGACCGGCCGATCGCGTCCGTCATGTGCAGGTCGATCTTCGGCGCATAGAAGGCGCCGTCACCGGGATTCAGGCTCCACTCGACCCCGGATCGCTGGAGCGCCCGCTCGAGAACCCCCTCGGTCTCATCCCAGAACTCGTCCGTCCCGATCCGCGTGTCGGGCCGCGTCGAGAGCTCGACCCGGATCGGGAGGTCGAAGATGGCGTAGATCGTCTGGGCCAGGTCGAGGCAGCCGATCACCTCGCCGGCGACCTGGTCGTGCGTGCAGAAGATGTGGGCGTCGTCCTGGGTGATGTGCCGCACCCGGGTGAGTCCGTGGAGCGTCCCGGACGGCTCGTCGCGGTGCACCAGCCCCTGCTCGGCCAGCCGCAGCGGCAGGTCGCGGTAGCTCCGCCGCGCGGACGCGTAGACGAAGATGTGGCCGGGGCAGTTCATCGGCTTCACGCCGAAGTCCGCGTTGCCGCCGATGAAGTACATGTTGTCGCGGTAGGCCTCCCAGTGCCCCGATCGGCGCCACACGTCGGTGTGGTAGAGGATCGGCGTTCGCACCTCGAGGTAGCCGCGCTCGACGTTGAGCTCCCGCCAGAGGTCGGTGAGCTGGTTCCAGATCACCATGCCGCGGGGATGCCAGAACGGCGACCCCGGCGACACGTCCGCGAGATGGAAGAGGTCGAGCTCGCGGCCGATGCGGCGGTGGTCACGGCGGCGGGCCTCCTCGAGCCGGGCGAGGTGCGCGTCCAGGTCAGCCTGGCGGAAGAATGCCGTGCCGTAGATGCGCGTGAGCATGGTGTTCGCGGCGTCGCCGCGCCAGTAGGCCCCCGCCGTCGAGAGCAGCTTGAACGCCTTGATCGGCTTCGTCGTCTGCAGGTGCGGTCCGCGGCAGAGATCCTCGAAGTCGTCGTTTCGGTAGAGGCTGATCGACCGGTCCTCGAGCCCCTCCACGAGCTCGAGCTTGTACGGCTGGGCCTCCTCCCGGTACCGCTCGAGCAGGGCCGCCTTGTCGATCCCGTCCTCGCGGACGAAGGCCTGCTCCGTCTCGAGGACGCGGCGCATCTCCGCCTCGATTCGGTCGAGATCGTCGGCCGAGATCGGCTCGGAGAACTCGAAGTCGTAGTAGAACCCGTCCTCGATCGCAGGGCCGATCGCGACCTTGGCATCGGGCCACAGGTGGAGGACCGCCTGGGCCATGACGTGGGCCGTCGAGTGCCGCAGCACCTGCAGCGCCTCCTCGTCCCGGTCGGTCAGGATGCGCACCTGCTCGCCGTCGTGGAGCGGGAGGCGCAGGTCTTGCACCTGGCCGTCGACCTCGACCGCGACCGCCGCCGTTGCCAGCCGCGGGCCGATCGCGGCCGCCGCCTCACCCCCCGACGCGCCCTCGGCGAGGTCGAGATCGTTTCCGTCCGGCAGCGTCACCCGCATGGTCGAGAGCATACAAACCGGATCGCGCTGGTACGCTCGCCGCCATGGCGGTGTTGGCGGCAGCCCTGGCGATCGCCCTTGTGGCGACGGCCGGCCTCTGGTGGGCGAGCTCGCGCCGGGCCGCCCGTGACCGCGAGGCCGTGGAGCGCACGCTGCGCGCGAGCGTCCCCCGCGACGAGCTCTCGGCGGCGCTCGCGTCCCGGGACGCGCTCATGGGCGCTGCCGCCAGCCCGGTGATGCTCTTCGACGCGGACGGGCGGGTCATACGCGCGAACGCCGCTGCCCGCGACGCCGGCTCCGACCTCACCGACCCCTCGGCACAGCCGGGCCTCGTGGCTGCGGTCGCCGCCGCCGTGGCGGGCGAGGCGGAGCAGGAGCTCGAGCTGACCGTCTACACGCCCGAGCGGCGCCGTTTCCACGCCCGCGTGCGCGGCTTCACCTCCGGCGGCGGCATGGGCGCGGCGGTCGTCCTCTCGGACCAGAGCAGCGAGGCCGATTTCCGCGACGCGCGCCGGCTGTTCTCGGCAGGCGTCTCGCACGAGCTGCGAACGCCGTTGCAGCGGATCCTGGCCCTGGTCGAGACCCTCGCCCTCCCGCTCGGGGCGGACGAGCGGGCGAGCATGATCGCCCAGGCCCGGGCCGAGGTGGACGCGATGCGGCAGCTGATCGAGGACATGATCCTGCTCGTGCGGCTCGAGAGTCACGAGCTGGCGGGAAAGGGCGAGCAGACCGACGTGACGGGCGCCGTGGACGCGTGCGTCGCCCGGCACCGGGCGGCGGCCGGCGAGCGGTCGATGACCCTCCGTGCGGCGGCCACGCGCGGCCTCGTCGCCGCGGTCGCGCCGCGGCTCGTCGACGCCGTCCTCGACAACCTGGTCGAGAACGCCGTGCGCCACGCCGGCGAGGGCGAGACGGTCGAGGTGCGCGCCCGCGGCCTCTCGGGCGCGGTGGAGGTCGTCGTCCACGACACGGGCGGGCGCATCCCGCCAGAGCACATCGGGCGGATCTTCGAGCGCTTCCACCGCGTCGAGGACGCCCGTTCCGGCCCTGGCACCGGCCTCGGCCTCGCGATCGTGAAGCACATCGCCGAGGAGTACGGCGGCCGCGCCACCGCCGAGTCGAGCCCCGCCGCCGGGACGAGCATCCGCGTCGTCCTGCCGGCGCCGGCCGCGGTTCGGGATTAGCTCGCGATTTCAGAATGAGGTCGTCGGTTCGCCCGACGTGGGGCGGCCAGATGCCGGCCGGATCATTCTGAAATGGGCTCGTAGCTCTTGCCGAGCGGCTCGAAGCGGTATCCGACGCCCTGGTGGGTGTGGATGTAGGTGTGGTTCTGGGAGCGGCGGTCGAGCTTCTCGCGCAGCTTCCGCACGCACACGTCGACGGTGCGGTCGCGGTGCCGGTACGGCGTCCCCCACACCCGCTGCTGGATGCGGTCGCGCGTGAGCGCCTTCCCCTGTGCCGCGGCGAGCACGTAGAGCAGCCGGAACTCGGTCGGGGTGAGGCCGGCGTCCTCCCCGTCCAGGAGCGCCTGGTGACGGTCGGGGTCGATCACGAGGCCAGGCGCCTCGATCCGTGCGCCGGCCGGCGGCTCCAGGCTGATGCCGGAGCGCCTGAGCGCGGCCTCGACGCGGGCGACCAGCTCCTGCATCCCGAACGGCTTGGCCAGGTAGTCGTCGGCGCCGATGCGGAGGCCGTGCACCTTGTCGTGCTCGGAGCCGCGGGCCGAGATCATGATGACCGGAATCGTGATGCCCTCCTCGCGCAGCGCCCGCGTCACGCGCCAGCCGTCCTCGCCGGGCAGCATCAGGTCGATCACCGCGACGTCGGGCCGCTCGAACCGGAGCTTCCGGAGCGCCCGGTCGCCGTCCTCGGCCCATTCCACGTCCATCCCGGCCCGGCGCAGGTGCGACATCATCGCGCGCGCGATGACCCCGTCATCTTCGGCGATCAGCACCCGCGGCATCGGCGGGATTCTATGGGTGCGCGACTCCCAGGACGGCCCGGACCAAAGATTCGCCGCCCCGGCTGGCCTTTCGTCCCCCGGACGAACGAGCTTTCGAGTCGCCTCTACGGCCCGTCCGCCCGGCTTCGACCTACTCGGCTGCCCTCGGCGGCGCAGGGGGAAAGCTAGAGGGTGTCGCCAGGCCGTGCAACCGGAAATTTCCCGCTGTTTGCGACCTTCCGGAAAAGTGCGCAAACGCGTTTCCCGCAAACTGCGAGGATCGTCACACGAGGTGTGCGCGGGCGCGGGCCAGCACCTCGCGGTCGCGGTCGTACGTGAGCATCCCGGCGGCGACGTCGACGGTCACCCACCGCACCTCGTCGACGTCCGCGGCGAGCGCGCGCCCACCGGAATCGGCGGACATGAGGTAGTAGCGCACGGTCTTGGGACGGCCGCCGGCAGCCGCGTACGAGATCGTCCCCAGGTCGCGCTCGATCGCGCCGCGGTGGCCCGTCTCCTCCTCCACCTCGCGGACGGCGGCATCGGGCTCCTCCTCCCCTGCGTCGAGCTTTCCCTTCGGGAGCGTCCAGTCGTCGTATTGCGGTCGATGGACGACCGCGACCAGCCCGTCGCGGTGAAGGACAGCGCCCGCGGCGCGGATCACCTGCGCGCGGCCGAGCGCCGCCGCGCGGCCATCGTCCCCAGCCACATGGCGAGGCCGACGCCGCCGACGAGGATGAGCACGAAGCCCGCGAACACCCACAGGATGCCGCGGTCGCCCTGCACGACGAGCCCGACGGCGACCATCGCCAGGCCGAGCACGCCGAACGCCTGCGTGAGCACGAACGGCCCGGGCAACCCGATGGGCGTCACGGGCGTCGACGGGGTCATGAGCCGGCTCGGGTCGGCGTCGTCCTTCCGCCGGCTGCGAAGCGCGAGGCCGACGATGCCGCCGAACACGGCGAGGAAGTACACGACCTGCGACCAGAACGACCCCACCCAGTCCACGAGGTACGTGAAGATCACGATCAGGATCACCGCCGCGACCGTCCCCCCAACGGCGACGGCGATCGACGTCTGCCAGTCGTACAGGTACCGCTCGCCCGGCTGCCGGTCGTTCATCGCCGGAAAGGGTACACGGCGGCGGGCCGGGCCAGGCTCCTACGCCGCGGCCGCGGCGGACTCCAGCTCGGCGCAGAGCTCGCGGGCCGCGTCGACAAACGCCAGCGCCGCCGGCGACCGGTACCGGTCACGGTGCCAGGCGATGCCGATGAGCCGCGGCGGGATGCGCGTGTCGAGCTCGACCACGGCCACGCGCGAGTCGCCCTCGTTCACGACGAGCCGCGGCACGAGCGCGACGCCCATTCCCGCCGCCACCATCGCCTGGATGGTGGCGTTGTCGTCCGAGCGAAACGCCATATGCGGCTCGACGCCGGCGTCGCGAAGGCGGCTCTCGACCTGCTGCGCGCCGATGCAGGACCGGAAGCCGACGAGCGGCAGCTTGCCGATGTCCCCCAGCGCCGGCGGCGCCGACCGCTCGGCGAGCGGCGACCCCGCCTGGACGAGGAGCACGTACGGGTCGCGGACAAGCAGGTCGGTCTCGATCGCCTCGAGCGCGAGCGGCAGGGCGACGAAGGCGAGATCGAGGCTGCCGTCCTCGACCCGCTCGAGGAGGATGTCGTCCTCGGCCTCGGTCAGGCTCACCTCGACCTGCGGCCACGCGATCGAGAACCGGCGCAGGAGCTCGGGGAGGACGCGCGAGCCCACGCTCTGGAAGGCGCCGACCCGGAGCGTGCCGGCCTCGCCGGCCGCCAGCGCCGCCATATCGGCCCGGGCGGCGCGAAGGCGGGCGACGATCGCCTCGGCGTGGCCGACGAGGGTGCGCCCGGCCTCGGTCAGGCCGCCCGGCCGGGGCCCGCCGCGACGCTCGACCAGCTGTTGTCCGACCGCGCGCTCGAGCGTCGCGATCTGCTGGCTCACTGCCGACTGGGTATAGCCGAGCGCCTCCGCGGCGCGGCCGAACGAGCCGTGCTCCGCGATCGCCTGAAGCGCCGCCAGATGGCGCAATTCGACCCCGAGCCAGCTATCAGGTTCCATGATCGAAATGAACAATATCTCGACTTGTGCTTATGGGCAAGCCTGCCGATCATACGGGTATGGGAACGCTCATGGTGATCCTCTTCCTGGTGCTCGTCGGGCCGCTCTCGCTGGTCTACGGCGCCGACTCGCGCGACCGGTACGACCGGCCGCGGAGCTGGTGGCCGGCCGCCAAGCGGTAGCGGTCAGACGTCGGCTAGTGGGTCGTCCGGTAACGTTGCTGGCGTCGATGGCGAGCGAAAAGCAAGCGATGCTAGGACGCAGGGAGCGCCAATAGTGAACCTATTGGCGCGACCGAGGACACCGCAGCGCGCAGCTTTGCAGCCGCCAGAACCCG
>DASQXS010000304.1:0-12669 GCA_035639615.1 Gaiellales bacterium
GGATCTGGTCATGGCGGTGGTGAGCGAGCGGGCCGCGTTCCTGCGCCGCTTCGCGCCGTTCGGCGACCTGCCGGACGCGGAGCTGGAGGAGGCCGCCGCCTCGGCACGGGTGGAGGCCTTCGCGGCCGGGGCGACCATCCTGGCCGAGGACGGCCAGCCCGCGCATGCGCTCTACGTGGTGCGAAGCGGCGCCGTCGAGCTGCGCCACGACGAGGAGACCATCGACGTGCTCGAGCCCGGAGAGGCGTTCGGGCACCCGTCCCTCCTGTCGGGGCTGGCGCCCGCGTTCGACGTGCTGGCCAGGGAGCCGACCGAGTGCCTCGTGATCCCGGGCGAGCGGGCCAAGGCGGTGCTCTCCAGCCCTGCCGGGGTCGAGTTCGTCGCGAGCTCCCTGCGGGAGCGGATGGTGCGGACGGGACATGTCGTCCACGCTCACGCCGACCAGCGGACGGCCCACCTCGGCTCGCTCGTCCACCGGCCCGTGGTCGTGTGCGGCCCGGGGGCGACCGCCGCGGAGGCCGCCAGGCTCATGGCCGAGAAGGACGTGTCGTGCGTCCTCGTCCAGCTCGACCGCGGCTACGGGATCGTCACCGACTCCGACCTGCGCCGCAAGCTCGTCGCCGAGGGCCGCCCGCTGTCGACGCCGGTGGGCGAGCTGATGGTCGCGCCCGCGCTCACGTTCGCGCCCGAGCGCCTCGCGGTGGACGCGATGATCGACATGCTCGACGCCGGCATCCACCACCTGCCGATCGTCGATACCTCGGGCCGCGCGATCGGGGTCGTCACGGCGACCGACCTCATGTACCTCGAGAGCCGCACGCCGTTCGCGCTGCGCCGCTCGATCGCGCACGCCCAGACGGTCGACGAGCTCGTGGCCGCCGCGTCGCACCTGCCGCAGATGATCGTGAGCCTCGTCCGGGCGGGCGTCTCGCCGCTCGACACGAGCCGCGTGATCGCGCTCCAGTCCGACACCGCCACGACGCGCCTGATCGAGCTGGCGACGGCCCGGCACGGCGAGGCCCCGGCCGCCTGGGCGTGGTTGGCGCTCGGCTCGACGGCGCGGCGTGAGGCCACGCTTGCGTCCGATCAGGACAATGCCCTCGCCTACGCCGACCCGGGAGGCCCGGAGATGGACTCACACTTCGAGGCGGTCGCGGCGGAGGTGAACGCGGCACTCGCCCGGTGCGGCTTCGGGACGGACAACGCGGAGGTGCTGGCCCGAAACCGGGTCTGGCGCATGCCCGAGTCCGAGTGGCGGCGAGTCTTCCAGGACTGCCTCGAGCACCCCGACCGGAGCCACCTCGTCCGGGCGGCGGTCGCGTTCGACTTCCGCCACGTGGTCGGCGGCCTCGACATCGTCCGCCCGCTGGTCGCGATCGAGCGCGGCGCCCCCGACCATCCCGACTTCATCCGCCGCCTCGCCCGGACGGCCACCGACTTCGCCCCGCCGATCGGCTTCCGCGGCCGCTTCTCGCTCGACGACCACGGCCGCCTCGACCTGAAACGCGGCGGCATCGTCCCGATCGCCAACCTCGCCCGCTTCCACGCCCTTCGCGCCGGCGTCACCATCTCGAACACGACCGGCCGGCTGCAGGCCGCCGAGGCCGCGGGCACGCTCGACGGCGAGACGGCGGCGGCACTCGACGAGGCGTTCGCGCTCATCACCCGCCTGCGCGTGGAGCATCACTCCGCCCAGGTCGAGGCCGGAATCCAGCCGGACAATCTGATCGAGCCGGCGGAGCTCCCGCCGCTCACGCGCGACCAGCTGAAGAGCGCGTTCCGCGCGGTCGCCGATGCCCAGCACGGCCTGAACCGGTTCGTCCCGCTCGGGCTCTAGCGAATTCCCCCAATTCGCTTGCCTCCGACCGGCAGGCATGGTTCACTTGCGACGAACACACCCGACCCGTTAGGGAGGAGGTCGTATGGGATCGGTCGAAACCGGCGCACCCGACTACGAAGGCGGTGGTCTGAGCCGGGAAACGAACTGGTGGGGGGCGTTCGTCATCGGCCTCGCCGGGACGATCCTGGTGACGGGGATCGCGCCGGTCATGGTGACGTCGCTGGGAGCAGCGGCCATCCCGCTGATGGTGCTCATCACGATCACCGGCTACCTCCTCTGCCTCCTTCTCGCCGAGCTCTCGGCCATGATGCCGGAGCGCACCGGCGGCTCCCCCTCGTACGCGTACGTCGCCTACAAGCAAAAGTGGCCGCGATTCGCCAAGCATGTGAACGGGTTCACAGCCTGGGCCTACTGGCTGGGCTGGTTCCCGGTGGCGCCGCTGAACATGATCCTGGCGTCGTTCTATATCGCGGACAAGTTCAACCTGAACACGACCAGCGGCATCACCCCGATCCACACGTTCATCGCCTACTGGACGATCGTCATCGCGGTGGCCGGGATCCTGCTGGTCTTCATCCCGGCGTGGCTCGGCATCCGCATCGGGGCGCTCTTCGCCACCGTGCTCGGCCTCTTGTCGATGATCCCGCTGTCATTGCTCGCGATCCTGCCGCTGGTTAAGCCGTCGTCGCGGGACTTCGGCAACCTGAGCGGCTTTCATCAGCTGGACGGGTCGAGCTTCTTCTCCAACTCGCTCGGGCACGGCTGGCTCACGATCTACATCGCGTTCGCCTTCCTGCTCACCTGGAACGTGATCGCCATGGAGGCGGCGGCCTGCTACATCGGCGAGTGCCGCGACCCCGAGCGCGACGCCAAGATCGCGATGAACCTGGAGGGGCTCTACGGGCTCTTCATCTACACCATGATCCCTGTCAGCTTCGTGATCGTGTTTGGGGCGTCGAAGCTCTCCAACCCGGCCTTTGTCGACCCGAAGACGATGTTCTCGAACTTCGCCTCGGCGGTCTTCGGCACCGGCGCCAACTGGCTCGACTGGCTGATCTCGATCATGCTCGTGATCGCGCTCTCGCTGTCGGTGCTGAACGCGATCATGGGGTCCGCCCGCGCCGTCTACCAGATGGCCATCGACGGTCAGTTCCCCCGCATCTTCGCGAGCGTCAACAAGCACGGCGTGCCCGGGTTCTCGATGGGCTTCAACGTGGCCTGCTCGATTGCGCTCGTCTTCACGGGCGGCGCCGTCGAGATCTACACCCTCTCGAACGTGGGCTACACGGCCAGCTTCATCCCGGTGCTGGTCGGCTACTACCTGCTCCGCAGGTACCGGCCCGACATGCGCCGGCCGGTGCGGCTGCCCGAGCCGTTCAAGTACATCGCGCTCTTCCTGGCCGCGCTCTACTTCGTGATCTGGCTCTACGGCGGCCTGGTCGAGGCGTCGCTTCCGAACGCCCTACTCAACAACAACGACACCAAGGTGTACTTCTTCATCGGGTGGGCGATCCTGCTCTCCTACGTGTTCTTCTACTGGTACCGGGTCAAGATCGAAGACCCCAGGCACGCGGGCGAGCCGGAGCCGCCTCCGTTGCCCGCGGGCGACTGAACGCGTGACGCTAGGGTGGGGGCGATGTTCCGCAGGACATCGCCTCCACCGGAGCCTGCATCTCTCGGTGCCGGCCGAGTCGTCGTCGCATCGGAGGGGCGTGAGATCGCCTGGCCGGTGGTGCAGCTCGCGTTCGAGCTCGCCCGGCCGCACCGGGCACCGATCCACGTGATCTCCATCGCCCGGGTCTGGGGCACGAGCCTGGGGTTTCCCAACCCCGGCCTCAACCCGACGCGGCAGGAGTGGGACGCTCAACGCCTGATCGTGCGCCGCGCCGTCGAGGCGGCCGAGAAAGCCGGGTTCGAGGCGTCCGGGCACGTCATCGGGACGCGCCGGGCGGCCAAGCGCATCGTCGGCGAAGCGGCCGGGTTCGGCGCCGATGCGATCGTGATGGGCTGCGACCGCGACCGCGGCCTGCTGGGCGACTTCATCTGGTCGCAGGAGCCCTACCGCGTCCGCCGGCGGGCGAAGGTCCCGGTCTACCTCGTTCGCGTCGACGAATAGGCCATGTACACTCGGCCGATGCGAGTCCTCCTCGTCGGGTCCGGCGGGCGCGAGCATGCGCTCGCCTGGAAGCTCCGGCAGTCTCCGCAGCTGAGCGAGCTGCACGCCGCGCCGGGGAACCCGGGCATCGGCGAGCTCGCCGTGCTACACCCGGTCGGCACATCCGAGCTCGAGGCGATGACCGAGCTCGCGGCGGAGCTCGCGGTCGACCTCGTGGTCGTGGGGCCGGAGGCGCCGCTGGCGGCAGGGCTCGGCGACCGCTTGGTCGAGGCGGGCGTCGCCTGCTTCGGGCCCGGCGCCGCCGCCTCCCGGATCGAGAGCTCGAAGGCCTTCGCCAAGACGGTCATGCGAAGCGCCGGCGTGCCCACGGCGCGGGCCGCCGTCTGCGACACGGTGGCCGCCGCCGACGTCGCGATCGCCGAATCCGACGGGCGGGTCGTGATCAAGGCAGACGGGCTGGCAGCCGGGAAGGGCGTGACGGTCTGCTCGACGGCCGCGGAGGCGCAGGCGGCCGCGCGGGAGTGCCTCGTGGACGCGCGGTTCGGGACCGCGGGGCGGCGGGTTCTGGTCGAGGAACGACTCGACGGCGACGAGCTCTCGCTGCTCGCCCTCTGCGACGGCGAGCGCGTGCTCGCGCTCCCGCCGGCGCGCGACCACAAGCGGGCCCTCGACGGCGACCGCGGCCCGAACACGGGCGGCATGGGGGCGTACTCACCCGTGCCGGGCGTCGACGCGCCGCTGGTCGAGGAGATCCTGGCGACCGTCCACCGCCCAGTTGTGAACGAGCTCGCCCGGCTCGGCACGCCGTTCCGCGGCTGCCTGTACGCCGGCCTCATGCTGACGCCGGACGGGCCGAAGGTGATCGAGTTCAACGTGCGCTTCGGCGACCCCGAGGCGCAGGCGATCCTGCCCCGGCTGGACTGCGACCTGCTCGACCTGCTCTCCCGCGCCGCCAGCGGCAGCCTGACCGGCACGTCGGCCGACGCGACCGGCGAGGCGTGCGTGAGCGTCGTCGTCGCCGCCGACGGCTATCCGGAGGCGCCCGTGCTCGGCGGGCATGTCGAGGGCATCGACGCCGCCCGCGCCCTCGACGGCGTCAGCGTCTTCCACGCCGGTACGGGCACCGAGGAGGGCCGCACCGTCGTCACCGGCGGGCGCATCCTGAACGTCACCGCCGTGGGCCCCGACTTCGGATCTGCCAGATCGCGGGCCTACGCGGCCGTCGACCGCATCCGTATCGACGGCGCCCGCCACCGCACGGACATCGCGCTCGCGGCGGAGCTCCTGGAGCGGGTGCATGCCTGACCCGATCCCGGCGCCCGAGGTCAAGCATCTGTGGGAGGCGCTCGAAACCGACGGGCCCCAGGTCGGCATCCTGATGGGCTCGGAGTCCGACAAGGAGATCATGCAGGCGGCGGCCGATGAGCTCCTCGAGCGGGCGATCACGTTCGAGATGAAGGTGCTCTCCGCCCACCGCGACCCGCGCGGCGTCGCCGAGTACTCCTCCACCGCCGCCCTGCGCGGCGTCCGCGTCATCATCGCCGGCGCCGGCAAGGCCGCCGCGCTGCCCGGCGTCGTCGCCGCCTACACCGAGCTGCCCGTGGTCGGCGTCCCCATCCGGACGTCCGACCTCGGCGGGCTGGACTCGCTGCTCTCGATCGTCCAGATGCCGTCCGGCGTCCCCGTCGCCTGCATGGCCATCAACGGCGCCCGAAACGCCGCGATCTACGCCGCCAAGATCCTCTCGCAGGGTCCGGCGCCGCCGCCGGCCGAGCTCTGAAGGCACGGCAGAGCGCGTGTACAGGCACCTGGGAGGTTGCGGTTGGTTCTGGATGTGGGCGGCCGTCGGTGCGATGTTCGTCCTCGGCCTCGACCTGATATTCCTGCTTCCGGCCGCCGCGCTGCTCGGAATCGGCGCGGGCACCTTCCGCGCGAGCTGGACATCGACGTCCGGATTCATTACCGGCGCCGGACTGCCCCTCCTGTGGGTCGCCTACGCGAACCGGCAGGGCCCGGGCACCGTGTGCTGGAGCACGGCCACCGCGAGCGGCTGTGACCAGTACCTCAACCCATGGCCGTGGCTTGCGGCCGGCCTCCTGCTGGTCGTCGTCGGCGTCGCCACCCAGTCCTTTATCCACCGCAATTCCTGAGGAGCCGCCGCTCGCACCCACACACGCACCGGGGCCCGGCGCCTCTGCGGCGCCGGGCCCCGGCGAACGCGCGAAACGATCAGGTCGCGAGCCGGCCGCGGCGGCGGATGCCGACGCCGCTCGCCAGCATGATCATGGCGAGGCCGACGACGGACGCGCCGATCGCGGCGGCGGTCCAGTCGAAGCTGTCGTTCGAGCTGTTTACCGTCCGGGTGACCACGGGCTGGACCGGCGTGTTCGGGTGGAGCAGCCGGACCATCTCGGCCTGGTAGCGGTTTGGAGTCGCGACAGGATTGGCGAGCGGGGTGTCGTGGACCGGGCCTGCCGAGCGCGTCTGTGCCGCGGACTGCGCGAGCGCGGACTGCGCCGACGCGCCGTTCACGCCGGCGATCGGCCGGGCGCCCGCCGCAGGCGCGATCAGGGTGGCCGTCGCAAGGGTGAGCGCGACGGTCGGGACAAGGCGCTTGATGCGAAGCATCGGGATCTCCTCCGTGAGATAGGGACTGTCGACAAGACGTGCGGCACGGCTAGCGTCTTCCATCCAAAGACGCATCGGGGCCCGGCACCTCGTGCGGTGCCGGGCCCCGGGCGTGTGCCTGCTCGCGAAGAGATCAGGTCGCGAGCTGGCCGCGGCGGCGGATGCTGACGCCCCCTGCCAGCATCAGCATGATCACGCCGGTCGTTCCGGCGCCGATCGCGGCCGCCGTCCAGTCGAAGCCGCTGCTCGAGGGCGAGCCCACCTTCGAGCCGCCAACGTTCGTGCTCGGGGTCACCGAGCTCGAGTGGATGAGCCCCAGGCCGCGCGTGTCCACGGTCTGCACCGGGTTCGCCGTCGGGAAGTCACGGACGGCCGAGCCGGTGTCGCGGTGCACCCGCCCCACGCCGGGGCCGGCGACCGGGAAGTCACGCACGAACTTGTTGGAGAGGGGGCTCGATCCGACCGCCGAGGCGCCGAGGTGGCCGCTCGCGGGACGCGCCTGCGCGGCGGGGGCGACGAGGGTGGCGGTCGCGAGGGTGAGAGCGACCGCCGGGTAAAACCGCTTGATGCGAAGCATCTGGATCTCCTCCGAGAGATAGGGACGAATGACAGGACGGCTGCGCGGGGTGACTTCTTCCCCTCTTGGATAGACTGGCCCCAGATTGATCTCCCGCTACACCCGCCCCGCGATGGGCGCCGTCTGGTCGGACGAGCGCCGGTTCACGAGGTGGCTCGACGTCGAGATCGCGGCGATGGGGGCATGGGCCGAGCTGGGGGTCGTTCCCGGCGCGGCCGTGGAGGCCGTCCGCGCCGGCGCGCGCGTCGACGTCGCCCGGATCGCCGAGCTCGAGCGGCGCACCCACCATGACGTGCTCGCGTTCACGGAGTCCGTGGCCGAGCAGGTGGGCCCGCACGCGCGCTGGTTCCACTATGGGCTCACGTCGTCGGACGTCGTCGACACCGCGCTCGCGCTCCAGCTGCGCGACGCCGGCGAGATCCTGCTCGACGGGATCGACGCGCTTGACCGTGCCCTGCGGGCGCGGGCCGAGGAGTTCCGGCACACGGTGACGATCGGGCGCACGCACGGCGTCCATGCCGAGCCGACCACGTTCGGGCTCAAGCTGCTCGGGTGGGCGACGGAGGTGCGGCGGCAGCGCGACCGCCTGGCCGCGGCCTCCGCCGGGGTCCGGTTCGGCAAGCTCTCGGGCGCGGTCGGCGCCTATGCGAATGCCGACCCGCGCGTCGAGGAGGCCGCGCTGCGGGCGCTTGGGCTCGAGATCGAGCCGGTGGCGACCCAGGTCGTCCCCCGCGACCGCCACGCCGCGCTCCTGTCCGCGATCGCCGGCGCGGGGGCGACGCTGGAGCGCCTCGCCCTCGAGGTCAGGCACCTCCAGCGCACGGAGGTGCGCGAGGCCTTCGAGCCATTCGCCGCCGGGCAGAAGGGGTCGTCGGCGATGCCGCACAAGCGAAACCCGATCGTGTGCGAGCGCATCTGCGGCCTGGCGCGCGTGCTGCGGGCAAACGCGCTCGTCGGCCTCGAGAACGTCGCCCTGTGGCACGAGCGCGACATCTCGCACTCGTCAGCCGAGCGCATCGTGCTCCCGGACTCGACGATCGCGCTCGACTACATGCTCGACCGCGCCCGCTGGCTGGTCGAGGGGCTCGAGGTGGACGCGGCCCGGATGCTCCGCAACCTCGAGGCCTCGCACGGGCTCGTATTCTCGGGCCGGGCCCTGCTCCGGCTCGTCGACGCGGGCCTCACCCGTGAGCAGGCCTACGAGGTGGTGCAGCGAAACGCGCTTCGCGCCTGGGACGAGGAGCGGCCGCTCCGGTCCCTGCTCGAAGCCGACCCCGACGCCGCGGCGCTCGATGCGTCCGCGCTGGATGAGATCTTCGACCTGGACTCGTTCCTCGTGCACGTGGACGAGATCTTCGACCGCACGCTCACGACCCTGGAGGTGGCCCATGCCTGAGACCGACCTGCTCCAAGAGCTTCACGAAGCGTCCGGCAAGGTGCGCGAGATGTACGGTTTCGGCGACCGGCTCCTGATGGTCGCCTCCGACCGGATCTCGGCGTTCGACGTCGTCCTGCCGACGCCCATCCCCGACAAGGGCCGCGTGCTCACCGGGCTCTCGCGCTTCTGGTTCGACCGGACGGAGAAGATCGTCCCGAATCATCTCCTTTCCATCGACGTCTCCGCCTATCCGCCCGAGGCGCGGGAGGCGCCGGATCTGGCGGGCCGGTCGATGCTCGTCCGCCGGCTGACGATGCTCCCGATCGAGTGCGTCGTGCGCGGATACCTGGCGGGGTCGGGATGGAAGGACTACCGGGCCACAGGCGCCGTCTGCGGGCACGCGCTGCCGCCGGGGATGGCCGAGGCCGAGCGGCTGCCGCGGCCGATCTTCACCCCGTCGACCAAGGCGCACGACGGGCATGACCAGAACATCGACCGCGAGGCGGGCATCATGCTGGTCGGCGAGGAGCGCTACGCCCGGCTGGAGGAAGTCTCGATCCGGCTCTACGAGACCGCCGCCGAGTACGCCCTCGAGAAGGGCATCATCATCGCCGACACCAAGTTCGAGTTCGGCGAGGACGAGGCGGGCCGGCTGCTCCTTGCGGACGAGGCGTTGACACCGGACTCATCGCGCTTCTGGCCGGCCGACGAGTACGCGGCCGGCGGATCGCCGCCCTCGTACGACAAGCAGTACGTGCGTGACTGGCTTGAGACGCTCGACTGGGATAAGACGCCGCCGGGCCCCGAGATCCCGTCCAACGTTGTGGCCGGAACCCGGTCGCGCTATGTCGAGGCCTACGAGCGGCTGACCGGCGGCTCCTTCGACGCCTACCTCGCGGAGGCGGGAGCGAGCTCATGAAGGTGACGGTGACGGTGCGGCCGCGCGAGGGCATCCTCGACCCGCAAGGCGAGGCGCTTCGGCGCTCCCTCACCGGCCTTGGGTACGCGATCTCGGACGTCCGCGCCGGAAAGGTGTTCGACCTCGAGCTGGAGGCGGCAGATGAAGCCGACGCGCGCCGGATCGCCGGCGAGATCTCCGAGCGCGTGCTCTCGAACCCGCTGATCGAGCAGTTCAGGGTGGACGAGTGATGCGCGTCGGCGTGGTCGTCTTCCCCGGCTCGTGCGACGACCGCGACGCCCTGCGCGCCCTCGAGCTCGTCGGCGCCGAAGCCGTGCGCGTCTGGCACGGTGACGAGGACCTCTCGGGCGCCGACGCGGTGATCGTGCCCGGCGGGTTCTCGTTCGGTGACCATCTCCGCCCCGGGGCGCTGGCGGCGCTCTCGCCGGCCCTGGCGGCGGTGCGGGCGCACGCCAACGCGGGCGGCCCGGTGCTCGGGGTCTGCAACGGCTTTCAGGTGCTCACCGAGGCCGGGCTCCTTCCCGGCATCCTGCGGACGAACGCCAGCCTCCGCTTCCGCTGCCACGACGCCTCGCTCCGAGTGGAGCGGGAGTCGCGGTGGCTGCCCGGCGCCTCGGCGGGCGACCGGATCGCCATCCCGATCAAGCACCACGACGGCGCCTGGTTCGCGCCGCCCGAGCAGTTGGGCGAGCTCGAAGCTAACGGCCAGGTGCTTCTCCGCTACGAGCAGAACCCGAACGGCTCGGTCGGCTCGATCGCCTGCGTCACCAACGAGCGCGGGAACGTCGCGGGACTGATGCCCCACCCGGAGCACGCCGTCGACCCGCTGCTCGGATCGACCGACGGCCGTCTGCTTCTGCGCGGGCTGATGGAGCTCGCCGCGGTCGCCGCGTAGCCGGCGGTGGCTCGTGCATAGGGCGATCGTCGCGCCCGGCTCGACCGATCATCCGGCGCCGGTCTGCTCGAACGTGGCCGGCGGTGCGTCGACACACAGAGCCGCGACGCCGTCGGCGCCGGCCGCGGCCAGCATGGCTCGGGCGGCCGCGGGATCTCCACGCACCAGCTTGAGGGCGGCCGCGCCCCACACGCTGCGCTCGGCGCTGGTGCCGCTCGCGGCGGCAAAGTCGCCCTCGCGCCCGATGGCGCGCAGTGTTGCCGCCAGCTGCACCAGCCAGGGGCCGTGAGTATCGGACGGCATATGCCCCAGGATCTCTGTTGCGACCGCCGACGCTTCGCCGGCGCGGCCGGCGGCGAGCAGCGCCGCGGCGTAAACGGTGAGGGCCGGCATGACGTTCTGGGCCTCGCCGGAGGGCCGGGCGGTCTCGGCCGCGTGCGCGCTCAGAGCGAGCGCGGACTCAATATCGCCGAGCTCGAGGTAGATCCCGGCCAGCGTCTCGCGGGCTGCCGTTTCCATGTAGTGCGCCTGGCCGGCCTCCGCCCTCTGCAGGAAGCTGGTCAGGAGGCGGGCGGCCTCGTCGCCTCGGCCCTGTGCGTGGAGCCCGATCGCGTGCTCCACGGCGAACCATCCGATCTCGAACTCGTCGCCAAAACGCTCCGCCTCTGCAGCCGCCTGCGCCCAGAGCCCGAGGGCGCGATCGACATTCCCCACCTCGAACAGGTGCGAGGCCAGGTTCTTGTACGCCCGCATGATGCCGAGGCCGTATTCGACCTCCCGGGCCAGCTCGAGCGCCCGCTCGAGCTCCGCGATACCGCCGCTCTCGCCGGTGAATCCCCTGATCGATCCCAGGGAGATCAGACAGTCGATCCGCACCTGGGTCAGGCCCAGCGTATCGGCGATCTCGAGGGCCCGGCCGGCCAGCACCATCGCTTCCTCGTGGCGGCCGGCGAGCATCCGCCGTCGCGCCTGCTCCTCCATGAGCTGGCCCTGCGTCGCCGACGACGGCCCCTCCGCCACCGCCTCGAGGGCGGCGTCGAACAGGCGCTCTGCCTCATCGCCGTCGCCGGAATTCCACGCAGCCCAGCCCAGCCCGCGCTGCGCCCGGGCGACGCCCTCCCGGTCGCCCCGAAGCTGCAGGAGCGGCAGCGCCTCCTTCAGAAGGTGCGCGGCCGACGCAGCACGCGGCCCCACGGAGACCTCACCTGCGAGCAGGAGGCGTGGCGAGCCTGCGCTCGACCTCCGCAGATATCGCATCATTTGCGACATAGAACCGTTCGGTTAACCGCACGCCGGCTCACCAGCCGGCCGCACTGTGCCGCGGCCGGGCGCGCGCGATCATGCCACCCATGCTCGACGGCCTCATCCGCCTCTCCTCCCCCGACGCCACGGACGTGTCGGCCGCCGTCGCCGCCCCCGCCGCCTCTCCGGCCGGGAACGCGACCGCGACCCGCCCCACCGCGGCGTCTGCATCACACCACCGATAGGGACCGTCACCGCCCCGGGAACTCCCCTCCTCCCTTCCCGGGGCGAGACGGTCCATGGCCCGGCCAGTGCCGGTGCGATCGGAGGCGTTCGCTAGGATCAAGGTCCCGCGCATATCCGCCGCTTGAACGCCGTCACGCCACAGCCGCTCCATCGCGCCCTCGGCCTCACCGACGGCGAGCACGAACGCATCGGTGCGCTGCTCGGTCGGGAGCCGAACGACTTCGAGCTGGCCGTGTTCTCGCTCCTCTGGAGCGAGCACTGCGGCTACAAGCACTCGAAGCTCCTGCTCGGCAGGCTGCCGACCTCCGGGCCGCGCGTCCTCCAGGGGCCCGGCGAGAACGCCGGCGTGATCGACGTCGGCGACGGCCTGGCGGTGGCGCTCAAGGTCGAGAGCCACAACCATCCCTCCGCCGTGGAGCCGTTCCAGGGCGCGGCCACCGGCGTCGGCGGCATCCTGCGCGACATCTTCGCCATGGGCGCGCGGCCCGTGGCGATCCTCGACTCGATCCGCTTCGGCGACCTCGACTCCGAGCGCCAGCGCCATCTGTTCGCCCGCGTCGTCGAGGGGATCGGCCACTACGGCAACTGCGTCGGCGTCGCCACCGTCGGCGGCGAGGTCGAGTTCGACCCGGCCTACGCCGAGAACTGCCTCGTGAACGCCATGTGCGTCGGCGTCCTTCCCGCGGAACGGCTGACGTCGGCGCGGGCCGCCGGCGCCGGAAACCTGGTCGTCCTCTACGGCTCGCGCACCGGCCGGGACGGCATCGGCGGCGCAAGCGTGCTGGCGTCGCAGGGCTTCGGCGAGGACTCTGCTACCAAGCGGCCGTC
>DASQXS010000305.1:0-5426 GCA_035639615.1 Gaiellales bacterium
CGCCGAGCCGGCGAGCCGCCCAGGAGTCACGAGGCGTGAGTCGAGACCCGCCACGGCGGCCGTTTCGCCGGCGGCGGGCGGATTCCTCCGGCCGGGAGGCGAGGCGGTCGGCCCTCGCCTCCCGGCCGGGACGGGTTAGACGGTGGCGACGGGGGCGATGGCGGCCTCCTCCTCGGGGACCGTCGCGGCGGGTAGCCGCCACTGGAACTTCTTCTTGTCCTGCACGATCACGCGATAGAAGTAGAGCGCGACCGAGATGGCCAGGACGACGAGACCGACCACGGTTGTCTTGTAACCGACGCCGTAGCTCAGCTTCGGCGAGAGCGCGCCGACGATCAGGATCAGCGTGTCGTATGCCGCCAGCACGCCTGCGACGGCGACCCACGCGCCGTTGAGCCGGAGCGGCCGCGGCCACTCAGGCCGGTCTCGGCGCAGGAGGATGAATCCGGACATCGCGAAGCAGTGGCAGAGCACGTAGCCGAGGTTCGAGAACACGAGGATCTGGAACGCGCCGACGGCGTCCGACGCGAACGTGAAGAGCAGGATGATGTTGAGGACGGCGTCCACGGTCATCGCGTTCCCGGGGACGTGGAAACGATTGAGCTTTCCGAGCTGCTTGATCGTCATGTCGTCCTGGGCGATGCCGTAGAGGGCCCGCGAGCCGTCTGCAGTCGCCGTGTTCATCGCCAGGATGATCCCGGCGATGAGCAGGATGATGGCGATGTCCGCGCCGCCGCCGAGGATCGTGTCGAATCCCTGGGCGTAGAAGCTGTAGTAGTTGCCCGCGTTCAGGTTCTGGTCGCCGATGGTGCCGATCGCGCCCAGCGGCAGGAGGGCGTAGACGAGGGCCGAGAAGATCGCCGCGGTCCGAAGCGCCTTGGGCGTGTCGTTGACCGTGTCCTTGTATTCGGGCGCGAACGTCGCGCAGCACTCGAACCCGTATGACGACCAGCACATGATGTAGAGCCATACGAGCACCAGCCTGATGCCGGTGTCGCCCGTGACCGACGACGTCCAGTGGATGTTCGAATGCAGGTTGCTCGAGTGCCAGTCCCCCGTCACGTACGGCAGGAAGATGAACACCGCGAGCGGGATCAGGAGCAGCGCCCCCGTCACGTAGCCCACCCACATCGCCGGCCGGATCCCAAGCACGTTGAAGCCCCAGATGATCACGATGATCGCCACCGTGAACGCGAGCGGGAACGAGAAGTAGAACGGGATGCTTCCGATTCCCACGTCGACGCTACTCGAGTGGTTCCACGCCGAGTGATGGGTCGGCGTCTCGATCGAGCTCGTGTACCACTGCGCCTGTACCAGAAGGCCGGTAATGAAGCCCGTCGCGGAGAGGACCACCGACCACCCGATCCAGTACCCGAACGCCGCAACCGGCCCGACCAGCGACAGATACCGCTTCCACGCCTCGTGGGCGTAGATGGCGATGCCGCCCGAGAGCTTCGGGAACATCGCGGCTGTCTCGGAGTAGATGTAGTTGTGGAGAGTGCCGATGAGGACCGACGTCGTCCAGAGGATGAAGGCGCCCCAGCCGCCCAGGATGCTCGACGAGACCCCGAGGCTGGTGATCAGGAAGCTCGGGTTTGCCATGGCGACCACGAAGCCGTCGTACCACGTGATCGCCTTGAGGAGCTCTCGTTCCTCGACTTCGGCGGTTGCCATGCGCATTCCCTCCTAGGATGCCCGACGATGGAAGATTCCGGGATGAAACCGGATTCGCCGCGGACGGTCAAGATCATTTTCACACGTGTGTCGACCGTTCTTGCGGAAGGCCGGACACATCCGCGAAGATAGGGGCTGATGAAGGCGCCGCCCATCACGCTTCGGTGCGACTGCGGTCGCGGGGAGGCGAGCGTGGCGTACGGCGAGCGGTGGGAGTGCGCGCGCTGCGGGCGGTTGTACGACACGGCGTCGATTCCGCGCGCCGAGTACGACTCGATCCTTGCACTGAGGCGCCGGTATCGCATGGTGGGGTGGGGCCTGGCGGCCGTGGTCGCGGCCTTCGTCCTCTTCCTCGCCGTGGCGAACCAGCCGCTGCAGATCCTGGCCGGCCTCCCCCTGATCCTCGTCACCTGGTTCCTGTACGTCCGCCCGCTCCTGCGGCGGCGATACCTTCGTGCCATCGCCGATCGCCCGCGGTGGCAGGTGCGGGCCGAGCCTGCGCCGCCGGAGGAGGCACGCCGATGAGCCCGACTCCGCGTCTGCGTTCCCGGCCGCCCGACGCGATCGAGATCGAGGGTGGCAGCCGGGGTCGACCGGTGGTCCTGGCGACGCTCGCGGTGCCGTTCGACGGCGAGGCGGCCCGGGTGGCGATGCAGGCGGCGATGGAGAGCAACTCCACCCTCGTCGTGATCGACGCGGTCGAGCGGCCCTTCTGGCCGCTGGCGGCGAGTATGGGCCACGCCGACCTCGAGAGCGACGACGACCGGGAGCTGATCCGGCGGTTCGCCGGCCACGCCGCCAAGCTTGGGCTGGATGTGGAACATCTCCGTGTCCGCACTCCACGGCCGGTCGAGGCGCTGATCCAGCTGGCCGGCGAGCGGGACGCCGGCCTGCTCGTCTTCGGCCCCGACCCGAGCCGGCTGCGGCCGCGCTTCTTCGGCCGCGTCGTCCGCCGGATCCGAAAGCGGGTCTCATGCCTGCTCTGGATCGCGGGCGAAGGCCCGTAGCCGAGCGGCATCCGGCTAGGTCTCGCTGATCAGGGCGGCGAAGGCTCGTGCCGCCGAACGGTCCTCGAGCCTCGCGTTGATCGCGGTTGCGCACTCCGCGGGGCTGAGCTGCGACGTGTCGAGCTCGAGGTCGTAGTCCCAGTCGCCGTGAACCTGGTCCTGCCAGCGCAACACGGCTCCCGGGATTGGCTCATCCTCCGCCGGAGTCACAGAGCGACCGGCCTCAGACGCGCGGCGCCGCTCCTTGATCACGTCGATCGGGCAGCGCACGCCGACGAAGAGCACCGGCAGGCCGTCGAGCCGTCGGGCTGCGTCGGCGAGGATCGCCGCGTCGTAGTGGCCGACGTCCACGGCGACGTTCAGGCCGAGGCGGCTGTGCGCCGCAACGGAGTCGTACAAGGCGGCGTAGAGACGAGGGACGTACGGAGCGGCGTGATGGTCGTCCTCTCCGGGACGCAGGCCGATCCCAGGCTGCAGGCGGGGCGGCGTCATCCTCCGTGCGAGATCGACGCCGAGGTTGATCCAGACGCCGTCGCATGTCTCCTGGATCGCCGCCACGATCGACGACTTGCCGGAACGCGGGGCGCCGTTCAAGATGACGATGTCGCCCGGCTGAGGCGCGCCGTTCATCACGGCGAACCTCTACCACGCTCGAGTCGCTACGCGCTCCGCCGCACCGGCGCGCTGAACCCCTCGCGCTCGAGCCAGATGCGGAAGTCCTCCGCCGCGAGCGGTCGCCCGACGAGCCAGCCCTGGGCCACGTCGCAGCCGAGCGCCTGGAGCCGCCGCCAGGTCTCCTCGGACTCGACGCCCTCGGCGATCACCGAGAGGCCCAGGTTGTGCGCGAGGTCGATCGTGGACTGGACGATCACGGCGTCGCCGGGATCCTCGATCATGTTGATGACGAACGACTTGTCGATCTTGAGGTCGTTCACGGGCAGCCGCTTCAGGTAGCCGAGCGAGGAGTAGCCGGAGCCGAAGTCGTCGATCGCCACCTTGACGCCCATCTCCCGCAGGCGGGCCACGACGCCGCGGGCCCGCATCGGGTCCGCCATGATCACGCTCTCGGTGATCTCGAGCTCCAGCAGATGGGCGGGGACGCGGGCCTCGTTCAGAAGCTGGCCGATCTCGTCCGGCAGGGCGATGTCGATCAGGTCGCGGGTCGAGAGGTTCACCGAGACCGTGAGCTCCATGCCCGCCTGACGCCACGTCCGCGACTGGGCGAGCGCGGTGCGGATGGCGAAAAGGGTGAGCGAGCGGATGAGCCCGCTTCGCTCGGCGAGGGGGATGAACCGGTCCGGCATCATGAGGCCGTGGCGGGGATGCCGCCAGCGCATCAGCGCCTCCGCGCCGATAAGCCGGCCGGTGCGCAGGTCGGCCTTCGGCTGGTAGTGCATGACCAGCTCGTCCCGGTGGGGCGCCTGCCGGAGCTCGCTGGCGAGCTTCAGCTTGCTGGCGTCGGACGCGTCCTCGCTGGGGACGTAGACCTCGTATCCCGACCGCTTCGCCTTGGCTCGGTACATGGCGACGTCCGCGCGCTGCATCAGCTCCTCGAAGTCCGCCGCGTGGAGCGGATGCAACGCGATCCCGATCGACGCCTCGACGTCGAGCGTCAGGCCCTGGACGACGAACGGCTCCTCGAGCGCCCGGTGCACGGCCCGGGCCACGCCCACGGCGGCGTCGGGATCGGAGACGTGCGTGAGCAGGATCCCGAACTCGTCGCCGCCGAACCGGGCGATCGTGTCGGATTCGCGCAGGACGCGCCGCAGCCGGGGGCCGACCTCGCGCAGCAGCAGGTCGCCGGAGTGGTGGCCGAGGGTGTCGTTGATCTCCTTGAACCGGTCGAGGTCGATCAGGAGGAGCGCCGTCTGGTAGCGGTGACGCGCGCTCGCCAGAATGGCCTGGTGGGCGCGGTCGCGGAAGAGGGTGCGGTTCGGGAGCGATGTCAGCGGGTCGTGCATCGCGTCGTGCTCCGAGCGTTCGGCGTGCTCGCGCAGCGCCTCGGTGCGCCGGCGGAGCTCCCGCGAGGCCGACCCCACGAGCCGGAAGAGCACCGCGTAGAGCACTGAGAGCCCGATCAGGAGGACGACGTACATGCGCCTGGTGTCGTGGGCGATCGCCCCGGCCACGGGCGCGTAGGGCATGTAGAGCTCGAAGGCGCCGGCGGGCCGGCCGCCGGGCCGAAGCCTGATCGGCGTGTAGACCTCGAGCAGGTCACCGTACCGCGCGACGAGGGGCGCGTTCTGCTTCTCGATGTTGCCGCGGTCCCCCACGACCTCCGACTCGGTGCGGCCGCCGAGCGCCGCGACCAGCTCGGTGCTCGGCTCGCCCTCGGCGCCGTGACCGACGAGGCTCCGTTCGGAGGAATAGACGATCCGGCGGTGGGTGTTCCAGACCTGCACCCGGACGACTTGTAGCCCTCCCGGGGTGAGCCCGCGCACGGCGGCGTCGAGGGCGTGCGCCTGGGCGGGCGGCAGGCCGTGCACGAGCGACCGTCGGCTGAGATGCGGCTCGATCCCGAGGCGCACGGTCAGCTGGGCGGCCGAGACGGTCGAGTTCAGCGTCCGGTCATGGATCTGCCGGCCGAGGTAGTTCGCAAGCACGAAGCCGAGCGCGACGATCGGCACCGCGCTGGCGACGGCGAACTTGCCCAGGAGGCCGATCCTGGGCCGGGGGATTGGGAGCGAGAGCGACATGCGCCGGCGGGATGGGATTCCACAGAGAAGATCGGCGCAACGCGCGTCC
>DASQXS010000306.1:0-13234 GCA_035639615.1 Gaiellales bacterium
GGCGCGATCGCCTGCTCACCCGCCTCGGCGTCCCCCGCGTAGACCATCAAGGCGATCACGATGGTCTTGCCGTGCTGCTCTGGGGGGATGAAGGGCATCGGCGGAGCCTTCAGGACGTTCGCGATCACGGAGAGCTCGTCCGGGGCCTCCGCTGCCGCGTTCACGAGCCCCGTGATCGCCTCGGTGCTCGCGGGGAACATCAGCATCCCGCCGACGACCTGGTCGATCTCGTGGAGCCGGAACCGGAGCCTGGTCGCGACCCCGAAGTTGCCGCCCCCGCCCCGGAGCGCCCAGAAGAGATCGGAGTGGGTGTCCGCGTCCACCGCGAGCAGCTCGCCGTCGGCGGTCACCACCTCGGCCGCGAGCAGGTCGTCGATCGTGAGCCCGTGCTTTCGGGTCAGGAAGCCGACGCCGCCGCCCAGGGTGATCCCGCCGAGGCCGACCGTCGGCGCGTCGCCGAACCCGGTGACGAGGCCGTGTTCGCCCGTCGCCGTGGTGTAGTCGCCGGCCGTGACTCCGGCCTGCGCCCACGCGGTCCGGCCGGCGGCGTCGATCTCGACTGCGTTCATCGCGGCGAGGTCGAGGACGATCCCGCCGTCGGACGTCCCGTGTCCGGCGCGGCTGTGCCCGCCGCTTCGCACCGCGAGCTCGGCGCCGGTGTCGCGCGCGAACCTGACCACGCGCGAGACGTCGGCCGCGTCGGCGACACGCACGATCGCGGCGGGCCGACGGTCGAAGCCGGTGAAGAAGACGCGGCGCGCGTCGTCGTATTCGGCGTCGCCCGAGGCGATCACCCTGCCGTTCAGCTCGGCGCGGATGTCGGAGATCGGGATATCGGGCCTGGTCTTCACATGTCCTCCTTCGGTCTATGGGTACGGCGACGATCCTGAGCCGGGGCCGGAGCGTCTTCCCGGTTCCTCGCGCCGCCTGCTGCTTCAGTCGTCGAGAATCGTGAGGTCGAGCTGTTGGAGTTGGTCGGGGTCGGAGATGAAGTTCATTGCGGTGATGCGTCCGTTCCGGACGGTGACGGCGCTTGCGGAGAAGAGCTCGCCGTTGCGCGTCCCTACCCATCCCGCGGAGCCATTGATCACGGCGCGTCTGGCCGTGAGGCCGAGTTCTGCATAGCCGAGCGCCCGGCGCGCGACGGTCTCTGCGCCACGGGCCTCGATCACCTGGCCCGGTCCCGTCACGGCGCGGAGCACGACGTCGGGGTCGAGCAGGGTGAGGAGAGCGTCGAAGTCGCCGGCGCGGGCGGCGGTGAGGAAGGCTTCGACGACGGCGCGCACTGCGGCCGGGTCGGTGTCTGAGGGCGGGGTGGCGCCGCGGACTCGCCGGCGGGCGCGGCTCGCGAGCTGCCGGGCCGCCTCGGGGGACCGGTCGACGATCGCCGCGATCTCGTCGAAGCTCAGGCCGAACATGTCGTGGAGGACGAACGCGAGCCGCTCGGCCGGGGTCAGCGTCTCGAGCACGACAAGGAGGGCCAGGCCGACGGAGTCCGCAAGCACCGCCTCGTGCTCAGGATCCGCGTCCCCGGAAGCGTCCGCGATCGGTGGGGGCGCGAGCGTGTCCAAGGGTTCGTCCCGCCGCGACCGCGCTCGCAGCATGTTGAGCGCGATGCGGGCGACGACGGTCGTGAGCCAGGCGGCGAGGTTCTCGATGTCGCCGGGCTGCGCACGACTCAGCCTGAGCCAGGCTTCTTGGACGGCGTCGTCGGCCTCGGTGCGGGAGCCGAGCAGCCGATAGGCGACGGCGGTGAGCTCCTCGCGATGCTGCCCGAACCGCTCCGCCAGCCACTCGTCTCGAAAGCGCGTCGTCTCCATTCGCGATCCTCAGATCACCGACTGCGGGCGAAACGTGCCGACGCCAGGGCGCCGAACAGGACGACGATGCCGGCGCACCAGAGAAGGCTGAGCACGACCCAGTAGGAGGTGGTGTGCCCGACGCCGGCGGCGTCGGTCCCGCCCAGCATCAGGCTGCGAACGGCGTTGATGAGCGCGGTGACGGGTTGGTTGGCGGCGAACCAGTGCAGCCAGTCGGGCATCGACTTCACCGGCACGAACGCGCCCGACACGAACGTGAGCGGGATGACGACCAGCGACGAGAGCGACTGTGCGGCCTGGGCGTTGCCGGCGACCAGTCCGAGGACGACGAAGAACCAGCTGAAGGCGTAGATCGCCACCACGATGACGGCGAGCGCCGCTACGACTGCGCCCGCGCTGGCGTCGGGGCGGAAGCCGACCGCGAAGCCGAGGCCGACGGTGACGGCGAGCGAGCCGACGTTGAGGAGCGTGTCGGCGAGCGAGCGGCCCGCCATCACCGCGACGCGCGGGATCGGCAACGAGCGCAGGCGATCGTAGGCCCCCGACGCCGCGTCCTCGGCGATCCCTGCCGGAATGTTCATCTCGTTCCAGAGGAACGACTGTGCGAGAAAGCCCGGGATCAGGAAGTCGACGTAGTCGACGTGGCCGCCGGGATTGATCGCTCCGCCGAAGACGTAGCGGAAGATGACCATGAACAAGCCGGCCAGGATGGGCGGCATGACGAGCAACTGCGGAGTCCGCAGGAATTGCAGGAGGGTTCGCCGCGCCGTCTGAGTCGTGGCCGTGGCGAAGCCGGCCCCGGCCCGTTGCGGGGCGTTCCCGAGCCCTGGAACGCGATCAATTGCATCTGTCTGAGTCACCATTGAACCTCCCGCAGGCTAGGCGGCATCGATCGCCGTTGGTGCGTGTTCCCGGGTCGCGAGCTCGGCGTGGGAGCCGGTGAGCGCGAGGAATGCCTCGTCGAGCGAGGGACGGCGCAGGCCGATGTCGTCGACCGCGATCTGCCGCCCGACGAGGACCCGGAGCGCCTCCGTCAGCTGCTCGGCGCCTCGGTCTGCGGTGACCGAGACGGTTCCCGCGTCGAGATCGGCACGCACCGGATCCGCGGCGACGAGCGCCAGAACCTCCTCGACGGCGGGCAGATCCGAGGGCTGTCGCGGGCGCACCTCGAGCACATCACGGCCCACACGAGTCTTCAGTTCGCGGGGCGTGCCCGCCGCGATCGCGCGCCCATGATCGATGATCACCACATGCCGCGCCAGCTGGTCGGCCTCCTCCAGGTACTGGGTGGTGAGCAGAACGTCCGTCCCGCTGGAGACGAGATCGCGAATTGCGGCCCAAAGCTCCATACGGCTGCGCGGATCGAGGCCGGCAGTGGGCTCGTCGAGCAACAGCAACCTCGGATTGCCGACGAGGCTCGCGCCGAGATCGAGCCGCCTGCGCATGCCGCCGGAATAGGTGCGGACCAACCGATCCGCGGCATCGACGAGGCCGAGCCGCTCCAGCACCGCCCCGGCCGCACACCGCGCCGCCCGACGGTCAAGGCCGAAGAGCCGAGCGGTGAGCTCGAGGTTCTCACGGCCCGTCATCGCCGGCTCCACAGATGCCGACTGGCCCGCCAGCCCGATCACACGGCGAACGCGGCCCGGCTCAGCCGTTCCATCGATTCCGGCCACCCACAGCTCGCCGCTATCGGGGCGGACCAATGTCGCGACCGCGCCGATGAAGGTGGTCTTCCCGGCCCCGTTCGGCCCGAGCAAGGCGGTGACCTGCCCAGAGGCCGCGACGAGATCGAGGCCGCTCAACGCCTCGACCTCGCCGAACCGCTTGCGGAGCCCGCGAGCCTCGACGATGGCCGTCATCGCTCGAGCCTGTCGTCGTGAATCACCAGCATCTCTCTCTCCTTCTCGAGCCCGAGTCGTGCAAGAGCGCGAACCAGGCGAACGGGGTGTCCACCCTGTACGACAAGACAGAGCAGACGAATGTGACACGGCCGATGAGTTCTTCAGCCCAGGGCAGTCGAGACTGCATGCCGACAACAACCCACACGCTCGAGACCCGCGAGGCCGAGATCGTCTACGACGTCCACGGCCCGCTGCCCACCGCCGAGGGGCGCCCACCGCTCTTCATGATCGGTCAGCCCATGGCCGCCAGCGGCTTCGCGACGTTGGCGTCGCTCTTCCCCGACCGTACCGTGGTCACCTACGACCCGCGCGGGCTCGGCCGCAGCACCCGCACGGACGGCCGCACCGAGAACGACCCCACCGTCCAGGCGGAGGACGTGCACGACGTGATCGAGGCGCTCGGCGCCGGCCCGGTCGAGATGTTCGCGAGCAGCGGAGGCGCGGTGACCGCGCTCGCGCTCGTCGCAGCCCATCCTCAGGACGTAACGACCCTGGTGGCGCACGAGCCGCCGCTCATCCCGGTGCTACCCGACGCCGCGGCGGCCGAGCGAGCCCGTGCCGGCTTTCGCGACGCCTATGAGGCCGGCGGCCGGGGCTACGGCATGGCGGCCTTCATCGCCATGACCTCGTGGCGCGGCGAGTTCACCGACGAGTACTTCGCCCAGCCCGCGGCCGACCCCGTCATGTTCGGGATGCCGACCGAGGACGACGGCACCCGCGACGACCCGCTTCTCTCCGACCGGTCGTCGGCGATTACCAGCTACCGCCCCGACGTCGGCGCGCTCGCGTCGGCGCCCACGCGCATCGTGATCGCGGTGGGCGAGGAGTCCGCGGACACGTTCACCGGACGCGCCGCCGTGGCGACGGCCGGGCTCCTCGATCAGCAGGCGACGGTGTTTCCAAGCCACCACGGAGGCTTCCTCGGCGGCGAGTTCGGCTACGCAGGCCAGCCCGAAGCGTTCGCGCGCAGGTTGCGCCAGGTCCTCGATCACGACAGCTGACCGGCGCGAACCCGGTCAAGACACCATGTCGAGGAACGCGAGCACGCGCTCCGCGAGCAACCCTGCAGCCGCGGCGTCGTACGCCGGAAGCGAGGAGTCGGCGAAGAGGTGCTCCTCTCCCGGATAGAGGAACAGCTCGGCGCGGCCGGTTGACTCGACGAGCGCGTGTGCGGCTTCGAGGTCTTCGGCGAAGAACGGGTCGGCGTCCTTGCCGTGCACCTGCACTGCCACGCCCTCGGGCCACGCGTCGCCGAACTCCGAGACTGGGAGGCATGAGTACATGAGCAAGGCGCCGCGGGCGCCGGGCCGAGTCTGCGCAAGCTGCTGGGCGGGCATGACCCCGAACGAGAAGCCGCCGTAGACGACGTCGGGACTGATCCCCTCGGCGGCGGCGACGCCGCGCTCGGCCAGCTCGCCGAACCCAGCTTCGCCGGCGAACGCCATGCCCTCCTCGATGGTGTCGAAGCGGCGCCCGTCGAACAGGTCGGGTGTATGCACGGTGTGCCCCGCCTGGCGCAGCTCTTCGGCAAACGAGTGGACTCCATCGGTCAGTCCCTGAACGTGGTGGTAGAGCACAACCTCGGTGATCCCAGATTCCCTCCTCCGCGATTGATCCACTTATTTAGAACATTCGGCGATGTTAGTCTAATCGCACATGGCCGGCAACTCGCCTCCCCCTGACTACGACCTCGCCGACCGGATCGCACTCACCCGGCCGTCCCAGGTGAGGGCGATCGGCCATCCCCTCCGCACCACGATCCTGGGCCTGCTCCACGAGCGGGCGGCGACGGTGAGCGAGCTCGCGGTTGCGCTCGAGCGGCCGAAGAGCACCGTCGCCCACCATGTCAAGGTGCTCGCCGACGCCGGACTCGTGCAGGTGGTGAGGACCCGGCGGGTGCGGGCGATCGAGGAGCGCTTCTACGGCCGCACCGCACGGATGTTCTACGTCGCCGTCGAGCGAACCACGGACGAGGACATGCCTCGGGACTTCAACGACTTCGAGGTCGCTGCCCGGGAGTCGTCCGAGGCCTTCCGTGACGGGAAGCTGTGGGGGTTCATCCGCCACGCCCGCATCTCGGAGGCGCAGGCGTCGGAGTTCTGGGAGCGCATGGCGGAGCTGGTGGCAGAGTTCGACCGGATTCCGCGGTCGGGCGACACGATGTACGGCTTCGCAGTCGGCGTCTATCCCACCGACCAGCCGACGCTCCCGAGCGGCGGCGAGTAGGACGGCCGGGGTCGCCATGCATACCAGCCGAGCAGCTCATCGACGAGCCACGTGCGCCGCGGGCCTCGGGCGCGCGCCGGGCCGCTACTTCGAGTCAGCGCCGCCGACCCAGGGCACCACCCGAGGCTAGATGGTTGATCGATAACTCCCGCGCGCCTGGCCGTCCGTCGGTGGTGGGTTGGCGCTGCGTAGTGGGGCTGCGGCTGGGAACCGGCGCATCGCTGCGTCCTCGGTCGGGCAAGTACGTTCATCCAGTATTGGCCCTCCCTGCGTCCTTGCGCTGCTTGGTTCCCAGCCCGGTCGCGGCCTGCTTGGATAGCAGGCCGCTCCCGACCGCTGCAAGCCGTCCCGGCTTGCAGCTTGGACATCACGGGAGTTATCGATCAACCATCCAGGCGGCACCAGACCCCTGCGGGAGCGCTGCGTCTGAGTTGGATGCAAGCTGGACGCCGGGAGCCGGCGGCCGGGCCGGCTTGACTGCGGAGTGACGGTTTGGGCACCATGATGCCCGATCATGAGCGTCTCGCATCTGCACCTCGTCACGCCGCGCCCCCGCCGGGGCGCGCTCGAGGACGTCGTCGCGCGCATCGGCGTCGCGGTTGATCTCGGCCTGCTCGCACCCGGCGACCGATTGCCCGACGAGGCCGAGCTGGCCGGCGCCTTCGATGTCGCCCCGATCACGATGCGGCGCGCGCTGCGCCGGCTATGCGACCAGGGTCTGCTGGTGCGCCGCCGAGGGCGGTCGGGCGGCACGTTCGTCTCGTCGGACCCGGCGCACGTCAGCACCCTGGCCGAGTATCAGGCCGACCGTGCCGCTGTGCGCCGCGAGGCGTGGGATCTCCTCGACTATCGCCTCGTCCTGGAGGCCGGCGCGATCCACCTCGCCGCCGACCGCGCCACGTTGGCCGACGTCGCCCGGCTGCGAGCTTTGGTCGACGCGATGGACGAGGCGAAGGACTGGCCTGCGTTTCGTTCACTCGACCCCGGCTTTCACTTGTCGATCGCGAGCGTGGCTGCGCCGCGGCGTGCCGTGGACGATCTGACCGACGTGCTGGGCCGCTTGCGGCCGCTCTATTTCCCTCATCCGATGGGGTTCCTGCACGAGGTGAACGCTGAGCATCGGGCGATGGTCGAAGCGATCGCGAATCACGACGGGGCGGCGGCGGCGGCCGTTCTCACCCAGCACTTGACCAACCTCCGCCACGACTTCTTCCTCGACCCGGCTCCGGACCCTTGACAAAATAGATCAAGACGATCAGTATCGCCGTCGATGGCGACCGCGGTCGCGTTGCAAAGCGTCGACGACCACATCACGGGCCACCAGGGCGAGCTCGTGAGACTGGTCTCGGACCTGGTGCGGTTCGACACCACCTCTGTCGATCTCTCGCCCGGGTCCGAGCACACCTCGAACCAGGAGGCGGCGCTTCAGGCCTACGTCGGCGACCGCCTGCGCGCCCTGGGCTGCACCGTCGATCAGTGGGAGCCCGATCCTGCCGAGTTCGCCCGCCACCCGATGATGCCCGCCTGGCACCACTGGCGCGACCGCCCCATCACCGTCGGCCGCCTGCCCGGCGCGGGCTCCGGGCGCTCGCTGATCGTGAACGGCCACATCGATGTTGTCAGCGCCGGCGACGAGTCGGCCTGGACATCGCCGCCGTTCTCGCCGGAGGTGCGCGACGGACGCCTGTACGGGCGCGGTGCGGTAGACATGAAGGGCGGGATTGGCGCGGCGATCTTCGCCCTCGAGGCGCTCGCCGCGTGCGGCCTGCGCCTGGCCGGAGACGTGATCGTCGAGACCGTCCCCGATGAGGAGACGTGCGCGATGGGCACGATTGCCGCGATCGCGCGCGGCTATCGCGCGGACGCCGGCCTGGTCCCGGAGCCGACCCGGCTCAACCTGTGGGTGGCGACGCGCGGCCTGCTCCACGGCACGCTGCGGGTGCCCGGACGCTCGGCCCACGCCGAGATGAACCAGCCGCCCTGGGAGGAGGGCGGCGGCGTGAACGCGATCGCGCTCACGGCTCGGCTGATGGCCACGCTGGAGCGACTGTCGGCCGACTGGGGCGGGCGAGAGAGCAAGCGGCACCCCCTGCTGGGCGTGCCGGGCATCCACCCGACGATTATCCGGGGCGGGACCTTCATCTCCAACATCCCCGAGAGCTGCGAGCTCGCGATCAACGCGACGTATCTGCCGGCCGACGCCGACGATCACGGATATGGCTCGATCCCGCGAGGGGAGATCGTCCAGGCTGTGGCCGAGGAAGCGGACTGCGACGGTTGGCTGGCCGGCCACCCGCCCACCTGGTCCTGGTACACCGACTACCCGCCGTCGGAGATCCCACCCGACTCGCCGATCGTCGCGGCGGTCAGGGAGGCCGCGTCTGAGCTCGGGCTCGACGTCGTCCCCGAGGGCATCGACACCACGTACGACGGTGCGCTCCTCACGCTGTTCGCCGACACAGCCAGCCCCGCGTTCGGACCCGGCGACCTGCGCCGCGCGCACGCGGTCGACGAGTGGGTGGGCATCGACGAGCTCGTGATGGGCGCGCGCGCCTACGCGCGGGTGATCAGCGCCTGGTGCGGCGTCGTGGAGGCACGGTGACGGACGAGCTCATCGATCCCGTCCTGGTCGACCCGGAGGACTCGGCCGTCTTCCACCGCGAGCTCGACCGCGGCTATCCCCTGATTGCGCGCGGCGACGGCATGTGGCTCGTCGACACGGACGGCAACCGCTACCTCGACGCCGTCGGCGGCGGGGCGATGGTCGCGTCGGTCGGCGCCGGCGTCGCCGACCTCGCCGATGCCGCCCGCCGCCAGCTCGACGATATCGGGTTCATCTACAACCAGCAGTTCACGAGCCCGGCCCAGGAGGCCCTCGCGCGGCGGCTGGTCGCCCTCGCGCCCGGCTTTGCCCGCGTCCACCTCACGAGCGGCGGCTCTGAGGCCAACGAGACGATGCTCCGGCTGGCGCGGGCCTTCCACGTCGAGCGCGGCGAGCCGGAGCGCTGGAACGTGATCTCGTTCGCCCAGGCGTACCACGGGCCCACGATGGCGACGCTCGCGCTCACCGGCCGCCCCGGTCTTCAGCATCCCAACCAGCCGTACCTGCCGGGCTTCGTGCACGTCCCTCCGCCGACGCGGCGGTTCGATCCGAGCGGCCGGCGGACGCTGGAGGCGATCGAGCGGGCGATCTCCGAGCACGGGGCCGGGACGATCGCCGCGTTCGTCTGCGAGCCGGTCTCGGCGGCGGCGATGCCGGCCTTCCGAGCCCCGGACGAGTTCTGGCTCGGGCTCGATGCGCTGCGCCGCCGGCATGGCTTCCTCGTCTGCCTCGACGAGGTCGTGACCGGGATGGGCCGCACGGGTACGTGGTTTCACGCCGAGCAGCTGCCGATCGAGGTGGACATCGTCTCGACGGCGAAGGGCCTGGGCGCCGGCTACGCCCCGGTCGCTGCCGTCCTGTGTCGGCAGGAGATATACGACGCCGTGGCGGCCGGGTCGCGCGGCTTCGAGCTCGGCCACACCTGGGACGGGGCGCCGCTTCCGTGCGCAGTGGGACTGGCCGTCATCGACTACCTCGAACGGCACCGCCTGGTCGAGCGCGTGGCCGAGCGCGGCCCGGGTATCCGCGCCGCGCTTGCCGAGGCGGTGGCCGGCTTCCCGATGGTCGCCGAGGTGCGCGGCCACGGCTTCCTCCTCGGAGTCGAGTACGTCGACCCGAACGACGGCGAGTCGTTCCTCGACCCGGCGCTCGGCGTGGCCCGGCGGATCGACCAGGAGGCGCTCCGGCGCGGGTTGATCGTCTACTCCACACAGCCCACCCGGGACGGCTACGCCGGCGACCAGACGTTGCTCGCCCCCGCCTTCACCGCGACAGACGCCGAGCTCGACATGATGGTCGAGCGGATGCGGGCGACCATCGCGGCCGTGTTCGCCGAAACGACCCAAAGGAGCCTCCGATGAGCGATCAGGCGCCCGCCGCGCCGGGCGGGATCTTCGTCCGCCAGTCCTCAGGCCTCGTGCGGGAGTTCCGCCCACGCGACGTCTTCATCTTCAACACGCTGGGATACGCCCTCGGACTCGTGCTTGCGGTTGTGCCGACGTTCGTCGCCGGCCTTTGGCCGGAGCAGAACGTGCTCGTGATCGTCACCATCGGCACCGTCCTCACGCTCTTCAACGCGGCGATGTACGGATACCTCGCCGGCATCTTTCCCCGTGCCGGCGGCGACTACGTCTACCTCTCGCGGGTCGTCTCGCCCGGGTTCGGGTTCACCGCCAACTGGGGGTTCACCTGGTCGCAGTTCCTCGGCCTCGGCCTCTACGCATCCTTCACCGTCAACTTCGGCGTCGCGATCGCGTTCGCAACGCTGGGGAACGTGCTCGACTCGAGCACGCTCGTCGCCTGGAGCGAGAGCACGAGCAAGGAGTGGCCCACGTTCCTCATCGCAAGCGCCGTCCTCGTGCTCGTGGCGATCGTCCTGATGCTGCCCCCGCGTTGGATCAGAAACCTCTTTGCCGGGTCGTTCGTGCTGGCGATGATCGGCTCGATCGTCACACTGATCGTGCTCTTCACGACCACGCGCGACGAGTTCATCTCGAGGTTCAACTCGTTCATGGCCGATCGGGCCGACGGCCAGACGTACGAGGGCATCATCAACTCCGCCCACCACGCCGGCATGTCGGTCGGCGGGGCCACGTTCTACGGCGCACTCCTGGCGCTGCCGCTCGGCTACTGGATCTACATCGGCTTCACGTACTCTGCCTACATCGGTGGCGAGGTGCGGGAGCCGTCGCGCACGCAGCCGCGCATGCTGCTCGCGACGCTCGGCTTCGCGTTCCTCTTCTACCTCGTCTGCTTCTGGCGCTACTACGACGTCGTCGGCAAGGACTTCACAAACAGCGTCGTCTATCTCGATAACAACACGAACAAGGGGTCGGGGATCCCAGTCTCGCCGGTGATGAACTTCTTCGCCGGCATCATGACCGACTCCACCATACTGAACGTCCTCATGGGGATCAGCTTCATCCTCTGGAACGGTGTCCTTCTGTTTGTGATCGCGATGATCTGCACCCGCAACCTGTTCGCGTGGTCGTTCGACCGCATCATCCCAGCGGCCGTGACGCGCGTCGAGCCGCGCACGCACGCTCCGTGGGTGGCGACGCTCATCGTGGTCGCAATCGCCGAGGTGCTGCTAGCGATCTACGTTTTCACGACCTTCTTCAACCAGGTATCCAACTACATCGTCATCTTCTCGGTCGCCTTCTGGATGGCGAGCTGGGCGGCGATCCTCATGCCCTACCGGCGGCCGGAGGTGTTCGCCGACGCCCCGGTCGAGGTGCGCCGGAGCATCTTCGGCGTCCCCGTCCTCACGCTCCTCGGCATCGGCAACCTGGCTCTCTTCTCACTGATCCTGTGGGGTTCGTTCAAGACGCCGGGGTTCAGCGGCCCGACCGGCGGGAAGGCCGTCCTCTTCGTCATCGCCATCTACGTCTCCGGCGCCGTCCTCTACTGGGTTTCGAAGACGGTGCGCGGCAGGGAGGGCGTCGACCTCGGCCTCCTGTTCAAGGAGATCCCGCCGGAGTAGCGCGTGCGGCTCTTCTATGCGACGGACGTTCACGGGTCGGACCGCTGCTTCACGAAGTTCGTGAACGCCGGCAAGTTCTACTCGGCCGACGCGCTCATCCTCGGTGGCGACGTCACCGGTAAGGCGATCGTCCTCATGCGCCGCTCCAGGGACGGCTACGACGCCCGCTTCATCGGCCGAGACGTCCACGCCGCGGAGGGGGCCGAGGCGGCGGAGCTCGAGGCCAAGATCGCCAACCTGGGCTATTACCCCCATCGCTGCGACCCCGAGGACGAGGCCGCGCTCGCGGCCGACGGGGACGCCCTGAACGCGCTCTTCCTGCGCCTAATCGTCGAACGGGTCGAGCGCTGGGCCGCGCTCGCGGAGGAGCGGCTGCGACCGCTCGGCATCCCCTGCTTCATCAACGCGGGGAACGACGATCCGCTCGCGATCGACGACGCCCTTCGCGGCAACGGTTACGTGGAGTTCCTCGAGGGACGCGTGGTCGAGCTGCCTGACGGCACCGAGCTTGCGAGCTGCGGGTACGCGAACCGCACGCCGTGGAACTGCCCGCGGGACACCGAGGAGGACGACCTCGAGCGGAGACTCGAGGGGGTCGCCTCGGAGGTGCGCCACCCCGAGCGGGCGATCTTCAACTTCCACTGCCCGCCCTATGGGACTGGAATCGACCAGGGGCCCCGGCTCGACCACAACCTACGCATGCAGACCGGCGCAGGCGGCGTCGAGATGCAGGCCGTGGGCAGCACGGCGTGCCGGCGGGTGATCGAGGAGTACGCGCCGCTTCTCGGTCTGCACGGCCACCTGCACGAGTCGCGCGGGACGTTCCAGCTCGGCCGCACGCTGTGCATCAACCCAGGAAGCGAGTACAGCGAGGGCGTCCTGCGCGGCGCGCTTCTCGACCTCGATGACGGCAGAGTGAAGAACCACGTATTGACGACCGGCTAGGCAAGGAGGCAGAGGTGAAGGCGCTGCTCGCACAGATGAGCTGCCGAATCGGCGAGACCGAGAGGAACATCGCCCGGGCAGTCGACGCGATTCGCGCCCACCCGGACGTGGAGATCGCGGTGTTCCCGGAGCTCTATGTCAGCGGCTACACGTACCGCGACCTGGACGCGCTCGCGATCTCCCCCGACGGCCCGGAGCTGAAAGTTCTCGCGGAAGCGGCCGCGGACGCCGGGACGGCGGTCGTGATCGGATTCGCGGAGCGGACGCAAGGGCGAGTCGCGAACTCGGCAGCCTGCTTCGACGAGCGCGGCCACCTCGCCGCCGTCTACCGCAAGACGCATCTCTTCGGCGCCGAGGCCGACGCCGGATTCGTCGAAGGCACCGAGCTCGTGATCGTCGAGCTGGCCGGGAAGCGCATCGCGCCGTTGATCTGTTTCGACATCGAGTTTCCCGAACCGGCCCGGCAGGCGACGCTCGCCGGCGCCGAGCTCCTCGTGACAGCCTCGGCGAACATGGACCCGTTCTTCCTCGACCACGAGATCGGGTCGCGGGCGCGTGCCCACGAGAACCGGCGGCCGCACCTCTACGCCAACATGGTCGGCCAGGGGGACGGCCTCGTGTTCGTGGGCGCAAGCCGCTCGATCGCCCCGACCGGTGAGGTGCTCGTCGAGGCCAGCCGTGATCGGGAGGAGCTGCTCGTTGTTCCTGTAGGGGAGCGCGTGGACCAGGATCCGCGCACCGACTACCCCGAGCT
>DASQXS010000307.1:0-3871 GCA_035639615.1 Gaiellales bacterium
GAGGCGGTGGCGCTCGGCCTGGAGCGGTCCGGGCGGATCGTCACCGCGGCGGCGCTCCTCTTCTCGGTCGCCGTCGGAGCGTTCTCGACCTCGCGGATGGTCTTCATCAAGGAGCTCGGCGTCGGCACGGCGCTCGCCGTCCTTCTCGACGCCACCATCGTGCGCGCACTCCTCGTGCCGTCGCTCATGCGCCTCCTCGGCGACTGGAACTGGTGGGCGCCGGCGCCGCTTCGGCGCCTGCACCGCTCGGTCGGGATCCGCGAGGGCGCCCCGGCGCCGAGGCGTCCTGGAGAGAATGTGGAGAACCTGTCGGCCTGATCCTTGCTTCACCGCCGGCCCGAGTGATACCAGTGCCGCGGGCACGGACGACGGACGGAGGAGGAGGTCATGGACGGCACCTGGACTGGGACGCGGCATCCGGGTGCCGCCTGGGTCATCTCACCGCACGCCAAACGCGGCGACCTCGAACCGACCGTCTATGAGCACGCCTCGACCCTGAAGTTCATCCAAACGGTGTTCGGGGTGCCGACGCTCGCGTCGGCGAATCACGCCTTCGACACCGAGACGCCGGGCGGGCCCGACAACGAGGCCGCAGGGGGCGCCTCGGCGGGCCCGCCCGCGCCACCGCACGACGGCGTAGCGTGGATCGGCAACCTCACGGAGCGCTTCGTCCCGTAGCCCGCAACCTCGCGGACGCTCCGCCACGCCGGGCGACAATGCCGAGGTGCCCGAACGGGATTGCTGGTCGACGTGGCTCAGCCACGGCCGCTTCGGCGGGGACGCCGGCGTGGAGCGGCGCGCCATGGAGCGCCTGCGCGGCGTCCGCGACCGCGTCCTCGACCAGGCCGGGCTCGAGCCGGGCGAGACGGCGCTCGACGTCGGGTGCGGCGATGGTCTGATCGCGTTCGGCGCGCTCGAGCGCCGCGCAGGCCTCTGCATCTTCAGCGACATTTCCCGGGATCTCCTGGCCGAGTGCCGCGGGCTCGCCGTGACGCTGGGCTTGCTCGACCGGTGCCGGTTCGTCAGCGCCGCGGCGGACGACCTCTCGCCGATCGAGTCCTCGTCGGTCGACCTCGTGACAACGCGCTCCGTCCTGATCTACGTGGAGGACAAGGCGGCCGCCTTCCGCGAGTTCCGCCGCGTCCTTCGCCCGGGCGGACGGGTCTCGCTCTTCGAGCCCATCAACCGCTTGAACCGCTTCATGCGGGCATACGACCCGTGCGACGTCAAGGAGCTCGACGAGCGAATCAAGGCCGGCTTCGAGGAGCTCCAGCCCCGGGACTCAGACCCGATGCTCGACTTCGACGACCGCGACCTCGTCGAGCTCGCCGAGGCGGCCGGGTTCCGGCGCGTCCGCCTCACGCTCGAGGTGGTGACGGAGCCGCCCGAGCCGATGCCGTGGCAGGCGTACCTGGACACGGCTTGGAACCCGCGCATCCCGACCGTCCGCGAGATGGCCGATCGCGTGCTGAGCGCCGAGGAGAAGGAGCGGTGGGCGGCCCGCATGTGCCCGCTCGTCGAGGCCGGCGCGGGAAGCACCCGCATGGCCTCGGCATATCTCGTCGCCGTCAACGAGGAGGACGGGTAGTGCCGACGGTAGAGCTCCGCCGCCTCCGGCACGAGCCGGCCGAGCTCGAGCTCGTGGATCGGCTCCTGATCGACGCGTACGGGTTCGCGTCGCGGCGCAGCGACCTGGACGCGTATCTCGCCGCGCAGCCGGACGGGTGGTTCGTCCTCGCCGACGGCGCCGAGATCGTCGCCGTCGGTGGGGCTTTCACGTACGGCGTCTTCGCCTGGATCGGGCTCATCGCCACCGAACCGGCCCGGCAGCGGCAGGGCCTGGCGACGAGGCTGTCCGCCTACCTCGTCGACTGGGCACGTGGGAGGGGATGCAGATCGATCGCGCTGGACGCCTCGAGCGCCGGACGGCCGATCTACGAGCGCCTGGGGTTCCGGGTGGTCGGCGAGACCGCCGACCTCTCGGTTCCGGCCGCGGCGCCGGAGCAGGCGGGCGGGCCGTGCCGTCGGGTCGAAGACGTCGAGGAGCTCCTGTCGCTCGACCGGCACGTCTTCGGCGGCGACAGGGCGGCGCTCCTGACGGCGCTTCAGCGGGACGCTGACGGCCGCAGCTATGTCGCCGACGGCCCCGACGGGCCGGCCGGCTACCTCTTCGCCCGTGCTCGCCGCCTCGGGCCGGGCTGCGCGCGCACCGGGGAGGTGGCCCGCCGGCTCGTCCTGACCGCGCTCGCCGACACTGCCGACCCTTCGGGCGGCCGGCGCCTCCTCCTCCCGGCCGAGAGTCGCTACCTCGACGTGCTGCGCGCGTGCGGACTGCGCCTCGAGCGGCGTCTGCCGCACATGCGCCTCGGCGAGCCGGTGCTGCCCGGCGAGCGCGACCGGCTCCTGGCCCAGACGAGCTTCGCCGCCGGGTGATCGAGCGGCCGCCTACTTGCCGCCCGCGACCTCGCCGGCGATACCCAGCCCGAGGGCGAAGCCGCCGACGGCCAGCGGGACGAGCGCGTACTCCTCGTGGACGAAGCCGGGGACGCCGAGGACGAGCGCGATCACGATCGCGGCGAGGTAGCAGACGATCGCAATGCCGATGAGGGCGCTCGACAGTGAGACCAGCGTCTGCACGTCTCCACTTTACCGCGGGCCACGGCCTCCGATCGCCGCGATCACCGGCGCGAACCGCTCGACCGCGCGGTCGTCGCGGCCCAGGTCGGCGAGCCGGACGATGGCGGTCTCGACGCCCGCGGAGCGCAGCGCCTCGAAGCGGCGGACCTGATCCGCGACCGTCGCGGCGTTCACCGAGGCGCCGTAGGCGGACGGCGACGTCCGCCCGGGCCGGAGACGGGCGGTCAGCTCAGCGAGCTCGTTCTCGCTCCCGGCGGCGAGCGCCGTTGAGAGGTGCGTCACCTCGATCTCGGCGGGGTCGCGTCCGGCGCGCTCGCAGTGCCTGCGGAGCGCCGCTAGCTTGCGGCGGACCGCGGCTGCATCGCCGAAGAGGCTGCAGCCGTCCGCGGACTCGGCGACCAGCCGCAGCGTCCGCCGCTCGCCCCCGCCACCGACGACGATGGGGATCCGCTCCTGCAGCGGCCGCGGGTAGCACACCGCCTCGGGTATCGCGATCCGCCGGCCGGAGAAGGAGGGCGCACCAGGCCCCCACAGGAGCGGCAGGAGCTCGAGCGCATCGGCCAGGAGGTCGAGCCGCTCGGCGAGCGGCGGGAAGTCCCAGCCGTAGGCCAGGTGCTCGGCGGCGAACCAGGCCGCCCCCAGCCCGCAGACGGCGCGGCCGCCGGAGAGGACGTCGAGCGTGGCGACGATCTTTCCGAGATGGGCAACGTTCCGGTAGGTGATGCCCGCGACCAGCGCCCCGATCCGCATGCCCCCCGTGCAGGCCGCCAGATAGCCGAGTGTGGTGAAGCTCTCGGGGAGGTCCTCCCACGCCCGTCCGACCTGCGGGATCTGCCGCATGTGGTCCGTGAGCCAGACCGACTCGAAGCCCGCCTCGGCCGCCTCGGCGCCGATCCGGCGAAGGCGCGCGCCGATCTCGGCCGCGCCCCCGTCCCAGTCGAAGCGCGAGATATGCAGGCCGAAGCGGAGGCCCGGGCCGCGGCCGGGCCCGGAGGCGGCCGCCGGTGACTCCGATTCCGGCTCGGCCGCGGCGTCGGCGCCGACCCGCAGGACGGCCGCGAACGGCTCGCCCGCGACCGCATCCCGAGCCGCCCGAAAGCGCCGGATCTGGCCGCCGAGGACGGCGGCGGGCACCGGCCGTGGGCGCAGCCGGTTCCGCGCCCGGCACACGTCGGCCGGGGTCTCGAAGAGGACGGCGACGGCCGGGAGCCCGGCCCGCGACGCCAGGTCGATC
>DASQXS010000308.1:0-20668 GCA_035639615.1 Gaiellales bacterium
ATGAGCCTCTGCTGCGGCAACCCGCGCCTCGACCCGGACGGCCGCTCCGCCTCGGCCTACGTGCGCGGTCTCGCGCCGGTGCTCACCCGCTGATCGGGCGGGGGCATAAACGGAGTCAGACTCCTCTGATTCACGTGTGAACGATGGGGTGCCAAAACCCTGTCGTGAATCAGAGGAGTCTGACTCCGTTCATGCATAACCTCATACACTTCGCGGCGCATGGCCGAGATCCGCATGATCGATGTCGGCGGCAAGCCCGTCACGCATCGCCGAGCCGTAGCGCGGTGCAGAGTGGGGCTGCCCGGGCACGTCCTCGACCGGATCGCCGAGGGCTCGCTGCCCAAGGGGGATGTGCTCGCGGCGGCGCGGATCGCCGGCATCATGGCGGCGAAGAAGACGCCCGACATCGTCCCGCTCTGCCACCCGCTCCCGCTCACGATGATCGAGGTCGATCCCGTACTCGACGGGGACGGCGTGACGGTCACGGCGGCGGCCGAGACGACCGCCCAGACCGGCGTCGAGATGGAGGCGCTGACGGCCGTCGTCGCGGCGGCGCTCACGGTCTACGACATGACCAAGGGGCTCGACCCGGGCGTCTCGATCGAGCATGCCCATCTCGTCGAGAAGTCGGGCGGGAAGAGCGGCCACTGGCGCCGGGACGAGGCGTGAGGGCCGCGGTGCTGACCGTCTCCGACGGCGTCGCGGCCGGGACGCGCGACGACCGGAGCGGCGACGTCCTCGCCGAGCGGGTGGCCGCCGCCGGCTTTGAGCTCGCGGATCGGCGGGTCGTCACCGACGAGCGGGCCGAGATTGCGGCCGCGATCCGCGAGCTGGCCGACGCTGCCGACCTCGTCCTCACGACCGGCGGAACGGGATTCGCGCCGCGCGACGTGACTCCCGAGGCGACGGCGGACGTGATCGACCGTGCGGCTCCGGGGCTCGACGAGCACATGCGCGCCGTCTCGATCGCCGTCTCGCCTCACGGCATGCTCTCTCGCGGCCGGAGCGGCATCGCCGGCTCCGCGCTGGTCGTGAACTTCCCCGGCAGCCCCCGCGCCTGCGCGCAGCTCTTCGACGCCGTCGCCCCGGCGCTCGACCACGGGCTGCGCCTCCTCCTCGACCTTCCCACTGCCCACTGATCGTGACCGCCACCGCCGTCTACGCCCGCCGCTTCGCATCGCTCGTCCGGATCGAGCACACCGTCTTCGCCCTTCCGTACGCCTACGCCGGCGCGATCCTGGCGGCATCGGGGATCCCGACCGCCCGCACGCTCTTCTGGATCACGGTTGCCATGGCCGGCGCGCGCAGTCTGGCGATGGCGCTCAACCGGCTGATCGATGCCGGCATCGACGCCAGGAACCCGCGCACGGCCCGGCGCGAGATCCCCGCCGGCCTCCTCTCGCCCGGGCAGGTGCTCGCCTTCGCCGCGGCGTCGCTGGCCGTCTTCCTCGTCGCCGTATGGCAGCTCCCCGGCGTCACCCACGTCTTGTGGCCGATCCCGGTCGCCGGGTTCGTGATCTACCCGTTCCTCAAGCGCCTCACCTGGCTCGCCCACCTCTTCCTCGGCGCGGTGGACGGGCTGGCGCCGGTCGGCGGGTGGGTGGCGGTGACGGGTTCGGTGGACTGGGAGCCGTTCCTCCTGGGCGGGGCGGTCGCCCTCTGGATCGCCGGCTTCGACATCATCTACGCGACGATGGACCTCGACGTCGACCGGCGCGAGGGACTGCACTCGATCCCGAAGCGGTTCGGCGTCGGTCGCGGCCTGCAGATCACCCGCGGCGCGCATCTGGGATCGGTGGCGCTCCTCGCCTGGCTGGGCATCGGCCTCGGCCTGGGCGCCCTCTACTGGCTGGGGGTGGCGACTGTCGCGGCACTCCTCGCCTACGAGAACGCCATCGTCTCGGAGGACGACCTGTCCCGCGTGGACATGGCCTTCCTGGGCATGAACGGCGTCGTGGCGATCGTGTTTCTGGCCGGGGTGCTGGCCGATGCGCTCGCCTAAGTGCATAAATGCACGCGAGCACCCCTGAGCGCACGCCTCATTCTGAGGTGAGCACTGCAGCGATCGTCTGCGACGGCCTCATCCGCCGCTTCGGGACCCGCACCGCGCTGGCCGGCGTCGACCTCGAGGTCGCGGCCGGCGAGACGGTGCTCGTCACCGGTCCCAACGGCGCCGGCAAGACCACGCTCCTGCGCGTCCTCGCCACCGTGCTTCGGCCGAGCGCGGGCCGGGTGGAGGTCAGCGGCCATCCGCTCCCGCGGGCCGCGGAGGCCGCCCGGCCACTCGTCGGCTACGCGGGGCACGACCCGCTCGCCTATCCGGAGCTGACGGCCCGCGAGAACCTGGAGCTCTATGCGGCCCTCTACGCGGCCCCCGCCGGGCGGGTCGCGGAGGAGCTCGATCGGGTCGGGCTCGACGGGCGAAGCGACGACCGGGTGGCGGAGTTCTCGCGGGGGATGCTCCAGCGGCTGGCGCTCGCCCGCGTGCGGCTCCACCGGCCTGAAGTGGTTCTCCTGGACGAGCCGACGGCCGGCCTCGATGCCGAAGGGAGGGCCGTCCTGCGCGCGTTCCTGGCCGAGCAGGGGCGCACGGTCGTCGCCGCAACCCACGAGATGGGCTGGTTCGCGGATGTCGCGGGCCGCGCCGTCAAGATCGAGGCCGGGCGGGTCGCCGAGTGAACGCGCGCGCGCTCAAGGCGCTCGTCCGTAAGGACCTCCTGATCGAGCTGCGCGGCCGCGAGGTGGTGCCGTCGATGGCCGTCTTCGTCGGCGCCGCCTTCGTGCTCTTCCGCTTCGGGCTCGGCGGGACGCGGCTCGCGGGCGGCTCACGGGCGGCGACCGGAATGCTGTGGGTGGCGATCGTCTTCACCGCCCTGCTCGGCCTGGCCAGATCCTTCGCCCACGAGCGCGAGAGCCGCATGTGGGACGGCCTCCTGGCCGCGCCCGTCGACCGCGCGCTCCTCTGGCTCGCGCGCGCATGCTCCACGTGCCTCTTCCTGCTGGCCGTCCAGGCCGTGGCGCTGCCCGCCTTCTGGCTCTTCTTCCTGCAGGAGGGACCGGCGCCCTCGTACCCGGTGCTCGTGGCCGCCGTGCTCCTGGCCGACGTCGGCATTGCTTGCCTCGGCTCGCTCCTCGCGGGGCTGGCCTCGGCGGTGCGGGCGCGCGAGGTGCTGCTGCCGGCGCTCTACCTGCCCTTCGCCATCCCGCTCGTGCTCGCTGCCGTTCGCGTGACGACGGACACGATTTCCCCGCAAACGAGCGGGTTCGGCACGCTCGAACGGCTGGGATTCCTGGCTCTCTATGATACGGTTTTCGCGCTTCTGGGGTGGGCGCTGTTCGAGTACGTCGTGGAGGATTGATGGCACACACCGCCGCCCGCCTCGACCGGGCCACCGCCGCCGCGCTGGTCGCCGCGGTGCTGATGCCCATCGCGGTCGCGCTGATCTTCTTCTACGTCCCCAACGACGCCGACCAGGGCTACTCGCAGCGGATCTTCTACTTCCACGTGCCGATCGCGCTCACGACCTACACGCTCTTCGCGTGGGGCGCGGTGAACGCGGCTCGGTATCTCTGGACCGGCCGCGAGCGGCTCGACCTAGAAAGCTACGTGCCCATGCACCTCGGCGTGATCTTCGGCACCTTGACGCTCGTCACCGGGTCGATCTGGGCCCACATCTCGTGGAACACGTGGTGGTACTGGGGAAGCCGCGAGCTCAACACGTTCCTCATCATCTTCCTCTTCTACTGCGCCTACTTCATGCTGCGCTTCTCCGTCGAGCCGGGTGAGCGGCGGGCGAGGTACTCGGCCGTGTATGCGCTGCTCGGCGTCGGCCTGATCCCGCTCTCCGTGCTCGCCGTGCGGATCGCCCAGGACGCGATCCATCCCATCGTCTTCCGATCGAACGGCGTCAACATGGACGCGAGCATGTTCTTCACCTTTCTGGTGGCGCTCGCGGCGATGCTGAGCCTGGCGGTGTCGATGTACATGGTCGAGATGCGCGGCAAGCGGATCGACGAGCGGATGGCGCGGCTGCGGCGGCTGGCCCGGGAGGCCCACGGATGATCGACGAGTCAGCGGTCAAGTCGGTCGCGGCCGTCTACGGCCTGGCCTGGATCGCCACGCTGGCCTACGTCGTCATCCTGAACGCGAAGCTGGGCCGGCTGGAGCGCCAGCTCGACGAGCTGGCCGGCCTCCTCGAACGGCGGTTGGGCGATGCCTAGCCCGGTGAGGCTCGTTCTCGTGGGGACGAATCACACCCGCGCCCCGGTCGCGGTCCGCGAGCGGCTCGCCGCCCACGACCACGGCCGCGAGCTGCTCGAGCGGCTGACCGCCACGACCCATGTCGCGGAGGCCGTCGGGCTCTCGACCTGCAACCGCTGCGAGCTCTACATGGTGGGGGGCGACGCGGAGGCGATGCGGACCGCCGCGGTCGACGCGCTCGGCGAGCTCGCCGGCCACCCGGCGGACATGCTCGAGCCGATGCTCTACGTCCACCACGGCGAGCGGGCGGCGGAGCACCTCTTCGGCGTGGCCGCGGGCCTCGACTCCATGGTGCCCGGCGAGGCGCAGATCCAGGCCCAGATCCGCGACGCATACGAGTCCGCCTACGCCTGGGACACCACCGGGCCGGTGACGAACCGCCTGTTCCACCAGGCCCTCGAGGCCGGGAAGCGGGTGCGGCACGAGACCGCGATCGGCGTCGGCGGCGCGTCACTCGCCTCGGTGGCCGCGGAGCTCGCCGCCGAGCGGCTGGGCGCTGAGCTCGCCGGGGCGCGCGTCCTCGTGATCGGCGCGGGCCGGGTGGCCGAGCTGGTTGCCGCGAACCTGGCGGCGCGGGGCGTCGGCGAGATCACCGTCGCCAACCGCGACGGCGACCGGGCCGCGGCCCTTGCGGCCCGGTTCGGCGGCGCGGCGGTTGCGTTCGCCGACGTCCCCCGCGCGCTCGCCGCAGCAGACGTCGTCGTCAGCTCGACCGCTGCTCCGGAGCGGGTGATCGAGGCCGGCGACGTCCCGCCCGGGCGACGGGTGCTGATCGACCTCGCCGTTCCCCGCGACATCGATCCCGGCGTGGCCGGCGTCGAGGGCGTCTCCCTCCATGACGTCGACGATCTCGAGGCCGTCGTCCGGCGGACGATCACGCTGCGCAAGGGCGAGGCAGACCGGGCGCGCTCGATCGTTTCCGGGCATGCCGGCGCGTTTCGGGACTGGATGGCGGCGCTCGAGGTCGTCCCCGCGATCGCGTCGCTTCGCGCCCACGCCGAGCGCATCAGGGCGGCGGAGCTCGCGCGCATGCAGGCCCGCTTCGGCGACCTGTCCGACGCCGACCGCGAGCGCCTCGACGCGCTCACCCGCGGGATCGTGAACAAGCTCCTGCACCGGCCCACGGTGCGCCTGAAGCAGCTCGCCGCCGAGCATGAGTCGGCGCCGTACGCCGAGGCGGTGACCGAGCTCTTCGGGCTGGCCGCAGTCGAATGATCCGCATCGGCACGCGCCGCAGCCCGCTGGCGACGGCGCAGGCCCGGATCGTGGCCGATCGTCTGGGCGGCGCCGAGCTCGTCGCGATCTCGACCGCGGGCGACCGGGCCCGCGACCGCCGCTTCGACCAGATCGGCGACGGGCGCGGTGTCTTCACCCGCGAGATCGAGCAGGCGCTCCTGGCCGGCGAGGTCGATGCCGCCGTCCACAGCGCCAAGGACCTGACGGGCGACATGCCGGCGGGCCTCGCGCTCGGGGCAATCCTCGAGCGCGGCGACGCGCGCGACGCCGTCTGCGGGCCGTTCCGGTCGCTCCAGGAGCTGCCGGCGGGGGCGCGGGTCGGCACGTCCTCGGCCCGGCGGGCGGCGCGCCTCGGCGAGCTCCGCCCGGACCTGGTCGTGGTGCCGCTGCGCGGAAACGTCGAGACGCGCCTCCGCAAGCTCGACGCCGGCGAGGCCGATGCGATCGTGCTCGCCGCGGCCGGCCTCGATCGGCTCGGCCTCGCCGACCGGATCGGCTTTCGCCTCGACCCGCGCGACTTCGTGCCCGAGGCGGGGCAGGGGGCCGTCGCGGTCCAGGTGCGGGCGGGCGACGAGGCGCTGGTCGAGGTGCTGGACCACGCGCCGACCCGCGAGGCCGTGGAGGTGGAGCGGGCGTGGGTGCGCGAGGTCGGGGGCGGGTGCACCGTCGCCGCGGCGGCGCATGCGTGGCACGAGGACGGCGAGCTCCGCATGGTGCACTGGCGGGCCGCATGACGGTCTACCTCGTCGGCGCCGGCCCCGGCGATCCCGGGCTCATCACGGTTCGCGGCCGTGAGCTCGTCGAGCGCTGCGACGCGATCGTGTACGACCGGCTCGCCGACCCGCGCATTGTGGCGCTGGCGCCGGAGTCGGCGGAGCGCGTCTACGCCGGCAAGCGCCCCGGCGAGCACGCCCTGCCGCAGGCGCGCCTGAACGAGCTTCTCGTCGAGCTCGGCAGGCGCCTGGCCGTGGTGGTGCGGCTGAAGGGCGGCGACCCGTTCGTCTTCGGGCGCGGCGGAGAGGAGGCGCTGGCGCTCGAGGCCGCCGGCATCGCCTTCGAGGTGGTGCCGGGCGTCTCCTCCGCCCACGCGGTCCCGGCGTATGCCGGCATCCCGGTCACGCAGCGGGGCGTCGCGGCGCAGGTCACGGTGGTCACCGGCCACGAGGACCCGGCGAAGAGCGAGACCGCGCTCGACTGGGCATCGCTGGCCGCGACGCCGGGCACGCTGGTCCTGCTGATGGGCGTGGGCGCGCTCGACGAGAACGCGCGCCTCCTGATCGCCCACGGCATGGCGGCCGATACCCCGGCCGCGGTGATCTCGCACGGCACCCTGGCCGCGCAGCGGACGGTGACGGCGCCGCTCGCGCGCATCGCCGAGGCGGCGGCGGGCCTCGCCCCGCCGGCCGTCACCGTGATCGGCGACGTAGCCAGGTTGCGCGACCATCTCGCCTGGTTCGAGCGGCGCCCGCTCCACGGCCGACGCGTCGCCGTGACGCGTGCGCGGGCGCAGGCGAGCGGGCTTCGCAGCCGCCTCGAGGACCTGGGCGCGGACGTGGTGGAGGCCCCGGCGATCAGGGTCGAGCCGCTGCCCTTCGATCCACCCGACCTGGCGGCGTTCGACGTCGTCGTCCTGACCAGCGCGAACGGCGTCGACCGGCTGCTGGCCGGCGACGTGCGCGCGCTCGCCGGCGTCACGGTGGCCGCGATCGGCGGTGCCACGGAGGCGGCGCTCCGGGCGCGCGGCGTCGTCGCGGACGTCGTCCCCGAGCGCGCGGTGGCGGAATCGCTGCTCGAGGCGCTCGGGGACGTCCGCGGGCGCCGCGTCCTCGTCGCCACCGCGGAGGGGGCCCGCGACGTTCTCCCACGGGGCCTTGCGGAGCGGGGCGCGGGCGTGGACGTGCTCCACCTCTACCGGGCGGTGCCGGAGCCCGTCGACGCGGAGGACGTCCTGAACGCGGACCTCGTGACGTTCACGTCCTCGTCGACCGTTACCAACCTCCTCGCCGCCGTCGACGGCGGCGACCTGACCGGGATCCGGGCCGTTTCGATCGGCCCGGTGACGAGTGCGACGCTGCGCGAGGCCGGGGTCGAGCCGGTCGCCGAGGCGGACCCGCACGACGTCGACGGCCTCGTCGCGGCCGTCATCGCGGCGGCCGGTACAGTGCGGGCATGAGGAGCCGGGCGCGGTATGACGGCCTCGCCGACTGGTACGAGGAATGGTCCGCCCTCCGGAACGTCGAGAGCTTTTCCGAGTCGGGCGCGTCCGCTCTCCTGCGCCTGCTCGGCCCCGGGCCGGGCCGCTGCCTCGACGTCGGCTGCGGCGGCGGCCGGCTTCTGGTCTCGCTCGCCGAGGCCGGCTGGACTCCGGTCGGCGTCGACCTCTCCGCCGACCAGCTGCGCATCGCCCGGGCGCGTGCGGGCGCGGTGGCCGAGACGATCATCCAGGCGGACGCCGCCCGACTGCCGTTTCCCGCCGGGGCGTTCGACGCCGTCGTCTCGCTGTTCACGCACACCGACCTCGACGACCCGGAGGCGGTGCTCCGGGAGTGCGGGCGCGTGCTCGCCCCGGGCGGCCGGCTGGTCTACGCGGGCACGCATCCGTGCTTCATCGGCCCGTACGCCCAGCCGGTGGACGACGGCATGCTCGTCTCGCCGGGGTACTGGGACCGGCGGCTCCAGTTCGACGCTCCCGGCTTCGGCGACGGCGTCCGCCGCCTGGCGGGCGCGCGCCACGTGCCCCTATCCGATCTCCTGAACGCGGTCGCCGGCGCCGGGCTCCGGCTCGACCGGGTCGAGGAGCTTCGCCGCGACCCGCCGGCGATCCTGGCGTTCCGAGCGGTCCGCGCATGAGCCCGCCGGTCGTCACGTTCCTCTCCGACTTCGGCACCGCCGACGACTTCGCCGGCGTCTGCCACGGCGTCATCCTGTCGGTCTGCCCGCAGGCGCAGGTGATCCACGTGACCCACGGGATCCGGCCGCAGGCGGTGGGGCAGGGCGCCCGCGTCCTGGCCGGCGCCATCCGATACCTGCCGGCCGGCGTCCACCTCGCCGTCGTCGATCCCGGCGTCGGCTCCGAGCGGCGCGCCGTCGCACTCCGAAGCGGCGACGGCCGGCTCTTTGTCGGGCCGGACAACGGCCTCCTGCTTCCGGCGGCGGAGGCGTGCGGGGGCGTGGTCGACGCGGTCGAGATCCGGAACGTGGACGTGATGCTGCAGCCGGTCTCGCGCACGTTCCACGGCCGGGACGTCTTCGCCCCCGCCGCCGGCCGGCTCGCCGCCGGGTTGGCGCTCGATCAGCTGGGGCCGGTGCTCGACCCCGATCGGCTCGTGCGGCGGCCCGATCCGGACCATCGCCTGACCGGCGCGGTTCTCACCGCAACCGTCCAGCACGTTGACCGATTCGGAAACATCCAGCTGGCGGTCTCGGCCGGGGAGCTCGACGGCCTCTTCGTCACCGGCCGGCTGGCCGAGCTCATCACCGCCGACGACCGCTATTACCTGCACTGCGCGGAGACCTTCGCCGACGTCGATGCCGGCGAGTTCGTGATCTACGAGGACGCGTCCGGGCTCCTGTCCGTCGCGGTGAACCGCGGGAGCGCGGCCGAGCTCACCGCGACCGAAGCCGGCGACGAGGTACGCGTGGACTTCGCGCCGGTAGGTGGCGGATCACCTCCGCGGCCTTGACCACGCGCGCCGGGTGTGCTCTTATGCGAGTACGCAGAACGGCCTCCGAGGAGCGGTAGCACCGTCCCGGAGGCCGTTCATCTGTTTGCGGCGCCTGACCGTTAGCTGACCGCGACCGTCATGCTGCCCGTGAACGCCTGCTGGGGGTCGAGCGAGATCGTGTAGGTGCCCGACACGGGGAGCGTGGTCGTGATGGTCTTCCCGGTCGAGAAGACGTATTGCGGCGCCACGAGCGTCGTGCCGTCGGGACGCAGGACGGACACCTGGGCCTGCGAGACGCTCGTGGGCCCGACCTTGATCGTCACCGCCTGCCCGGCCGAACCGGCGAACGTCACGATGCCGTTCTCACCGGGGACCGGCATCGCCACCGTCACGGCAGGGCCGCCGATCGCCGCGGCGGCCGTCGGGCTCGGGGGGACGTCGTACAGGGTCAGGGTCACCGCACCGGTGTTCGCCTGCTGCGGGTCGACCGACACAATGTAGGTGCCGGTGACCGGGAGCGTGACAGTGTCGATGAAGCCTCCCGACGTCCCCACGTAGACGGGCCCGCCGGCGACCACGCCGTCCGGGCGCACAAGCTTCACCTGGGCGAACGAGACGGTCGACGGCGAGATGCGGAGGCTCACGCGCTCGCCGGCCTGTCCGGCGAAGCTCGCCGAGCCGTTCTGCCCGGGGACCGGCATCTGAAGAGAGACGCCCGGGCCACCCGGCGCCAGAGTCGCGGTCACGTCCGCCGGCACGTCGTACACCGTCAGGGCGACGCTCCCCATGATCGGCCCCTGCGGGTCGAGGACGACGGTATAGGTCCCGTTCGCGGGCAGCGTCTGCGTATCGACGAACGTCCCGCTCGTCCCGAACACCGCCTGCCGGCCCAGGGTGCCTCCGCCCGGCGTCTGGACTGACATGAGCACGAACGAGAGCGTGGACGCGCTGGTCTTCAGGCTGATGCGCTCGCCGGCGGTGCCGGGGAAGCTGACGCGCATGTTCTGGCCGGGCACGGCGTTGGCGACCGACACGCTCGGCCCGCCGGGCGTGGCGGCCGCCGCCGCATCCGTCGGGACGTCGTAGAGCGTGATCGTGAGTGAGCCGGTGGCCGCCCCCTGCGGGTCGACCGCGACCGTGTACGTACCGGATGCGGGCAGCCCGATCGTGTCGACGAACGTGCCGCTCGTGCCGACATATGCCGACGGGGCGAGCGCCCGGCCGGCCGGGTCGCGCAGCGTGACGAGCGCGCCGCAGCACGAGGACGAGCCGATCGTGGAACCGGAGAGCCGCATGCTCACGCGGCCTCCGGCCGTGCCCGGGAAGGTCACGGAGGCGTTCTGTCCCGGCACGGTGGTGGTCACCGTCACGGCGGCGCCGCCGGGCGTGCCGTCCGCCGTGGCGTCCGGCGGCACGTCGTACATCGTGAGCGTGATCGCCCCAGTCGCCTGTCCCTGGGGATCGATCAGGATCGTGTAGAGCCCGTCTCTCGGGAGCGAGCGAGCGTCGATGAACCCGCCGCTCGTGCCCACGTACGAGGTCGGTCCGACCGGGTCGCCGTCCGGGCCGGTGATCGAGACGAGGGCGGCGCAGCACGTCGACGTGCCGATACGGACGTCGCTCAACCGGATGCTGATCCGCTCGCCGGCCTGTCCGGAGAACACGAGCTCCGCGTTCTGGCCAGGATCCGTGGTCGCGACGGTCACCGGCGGGCCGCCCGGGGTGATCGTGGCGGGAACGTCGCCTGACGCCGACGCCGTGGCGGTCTTCGACCCGGTCGTGGCCGTCGCCGTGATCGTCACGGGGCCGGGCGCCGCCGGCGTATAGGTCCCGGTGTAGAGGCCGTCTCCGCGCGGGACGAGCGGGATCGACGCCGAGCCGTCGCCCGCGGATACGCTCACACCGGCGGGATGGCCGCATGAGGTCGCGACCACCTCGACCGGCACGGCCGTGCCGACGGCGGCGGTGAAGCCGTCTGTGGGGGAGTCGATAAGCAGCTCCGGCGAGTCGGTGCAGCCGATGGCGGCGGCCACGTTCAGGCGCCCACCGGTCGTCGTGAGGCCTGCCAGGTCGGGGTCGGGATCGGCCGATCCGTCGAGCAGCGCGTGGACACCGACGCCTGTCGCAGTCGAGTCGACGCTCTCTACGAGGGCCGCGCCCCCTGCCGCGAAGGGCGCCGCCATCGATGTGCCGCTCTCGTACCGGTAGCCGCCGCCCGGCCACGTCGAGTAGACGTCGACTCCGGGAGCGCCGAGATCGACGCTCCGGGCTCCGACGTTCGAGAACGCCGCCAGCCCGTCCTGATTGTCAGTCGCGGCGACCGTGAGGACGTTCGGGAGCCGGTACGAGGCCGGGTAGCTGGGGGCGGCGTCGAGGTCGGCGCCGCTATTGCCCGCGGCGGTCACGAAGAGCGAGCCGTGGGCGTCGGCGTATGCGATCGCATCTGCCATCGCCTGCGAGTAGGTGTCGCCCCCGTACGAGTTGTTCGTGACCCGGGCCCCCATGTTCGTGGCGTAGATCAGCGCTGCGATCGCGTTCGCCGTGGTGCCCTCGCCGTTCGCGTCGAGGAATTTGAGCGGCATGATCCGCGCGCCCCAGTCGACTCCCGCGACGCCGGTGCCGTTGTTTCCGGCCGCTGCGACGATCCCGGCGACGTGCGTCCCGTGTCCGTTGTCGTCCGTCGGGTTGTTCGTGTTCGTGACGAAGTTCCAGCCCCGCCAGTCGTCGACGTAGCCGTTGCCGTCGTTGTCGATCCCGTCGTTCTGGCAGCCGGGGCAGTTCTCGCCGGGGTTGATCCAGATGTTGCCCGCCAGGTCGGGATGCGACAGATCCACGCCCGTGTCGATCACGCCGACGGTGACCGGGGCCGAGCCGGTCGTCACGTCCCACGCCGCGGCGGCGTGGACGTCCGCGCCCGGCGTCCCGGCCGAGAACCCGACGACCTGGCCGGTGTTGCGGAGCCCCCACTGCTTCGTGAAGCCGGGGTCGTTGGGCACGAAGTCGTCGGCGTGCAGGATCGCGTTTGGCTCCACGTAGCGAACGGCGCCGGCCGCGCGCAACGCGCCCGCCTGCGCAGCCGGCACCGCCACGAGCTCGGCGTTGATCGGGCCGAACGTGCGCAAGACGCGCGCGTCGGCGCCTCGCACCGCGGCGGCCCGGGCCGACTGGGGCGCGTGAGGGCGGAACCCGACGATGAGCTGACGGGTGGGCGGCGCCGAGGACCGCAGCGCGGCCGCCGCAGCGTGTGCGGCGGGAACCGCCAACGCCAAGACGGCGCTTGCGAACAACCCCAGTCGCCCCACTAGACCGAGCGTACGGGGCGATCAGCAGCTGGGCAATCCCCCGCCGGGGGGTGGCGGGAAGGAACTAGAATGACGCGCCGCGGCGAGGTAGCTCAGTTGGTAGAGCACGCGACTGAAAATCGCGGTGTCGCTGGTTCGATCCCGGCCCTCGCCATTGATTTCATCCCTCATCGATAGCCACCGCGACGGCCTCTTCCAGCGTGAGGCGTGACCCGGCCTCCCACTCCGCCTTGAACCGGTGTCCGAGGCGCTCCCGCGCCCACCTCTCCGTTGTCTCGAGCACGCGGCCCTCGAGTCGGGGATCCAGCTCGCGTCCCGTTTCACCCGCGATCGTTCGCACCGCCGCCAGGAGCCGCGTCGCCGCCGCAGAATCGACCTGCATCCGAGCGGCGGCCAGTAGCACGAGTGCCTGCATGATCGACCCGGGGGAGGCGATCTCGACTGCGGTCGCGAGCGCACCCTGCAGGATTGGCAGTGCGTCGGCAGGCCGATCCGCCGCCAACAGGGCATATCCGACCGCGATCTCCGCATTCGTTGCCTCGAACCGCCGCCCGAGCTCGCGGAAGAGCGCCGTCGCCCGCTCGAGCGTCTCTCTTGCCGAGTCGAAGCTCGCCTCGTCGACGAAGGTCATGCCGCGCAGATAGGTGACCCAGGCGAGGCCCGCGTCGTTGCCGAGCTCGCGCAGAAGCCGCTCGCACTGCTGGAGCAGCCGGCGGCGCTCGTTGAGGTCGGGCTCGTCGAAGCTCAAGACGCGGAGTGCCCACTCGATCTGGCGCTTGTCGTCCCGTTGGCGTGCGAGCGCGAGACTCTCGCGGGCGTAGGCCCGCGCGACTTCGGCCTCACCGAGATTGGCAGCCGCGAGCGCCGCGGCGCCGAGCGCGTCCGCTCTGAGGTAGCCGTCCGCCGCCCGTTGGAGCGCGGAGTCGAGCCATCCGTGTAACTCGCGCAGGCTCGCCCGCGTCCAGAGAGACCAGAACGCACCCGTGGCCAGACGCAGCTCGCGCTCCACGTCCCCGGAGGCGACGAGCCACACGAGCGCGCAGCGGAAGTTGTCGAGCTCCGGAGAGAGCCCCGGTCCGTCCGCCACGTCCTCATCAGGGGCGCCGCGAGCGGCCGCTTCGGTAAGCGCGATGAAGTAGTCGGCGTGTCGATCGGCGAGCGCAGCCGACTCGCCATGTCGCTGGAGCTGCTCGGCCGCGTACTCCCTGATCGTCTCGAGCATCCAGAAACGGTCTCCTTCCCGGCGGAGCAAGCTCTTACCGGTCAGCGATTGGAGCGTGTCGACGTCCGCTTCGCAGATCTCCTCGGCAGCGTCGAGGGTGCAGCCGCCGCGAACGACGGATAGGCGCTCGAACAGGAGCCGCTCCTCTGCGTCGAGGAGGTCGTAGCTCCATTCGATCGTCGCCCGCAGCGTCTGCTGGCGGGGATCGACCCCGCGGCCGGCCTTGAGGAGGTCGAGCCGCTTGGAGAGGCGCCCGAGCAGCTGCGCGAGGGAGAGCACAGGAACCCGGGCGGCCGCAAGCTCCAGGGCGAGCGGGAGGTTGTCGAGCCGAGCGCAGAGCTGCTCGAGGATCGGGCCGGGCTCGAACCGAGGATCCGCCGCCCGCGCCCGGGCGGTGAAGAGCTCCGTGGCATCCCGAGGCTCGAGCGGCGGAACCGGATAGGCCTGCTCGCCGGGAAGTCGCAGCAGCTCCCGGCTCGTCACGAGGAGCTGAAGGTTCGGACAGGCGGCGAGTAGCCCGGCAAGCTCACCTGCCGCATCGATCAGATGTTCGAAGTTGTCGAGGATGAGCAGGACCCGGCGGTGGGCGATGCGGTCGGCGGGGCCGTCCCTCGCTTCGAGCGCCTGAGCGGCGGCCTCGAGCACGAGCTCCGAGTCCCGTAACGCAGCAAGGGCGGCCCAAAAGACGCCGTCCGGATAGTGGTCGGAGGCCTCCGCGGCCACCTGGATCGCGAGCCTGGTCTTGCCGGCTCCGCCCGGGCCGGTCAACGTCAAGAGGCGGGCATCGCCGCTCGCAAGCAGCGTCGTCACCTCGTCGAGCTCTCGTCGGCGTCCGAGGAAGGGCGTCGCCGGAATCGGGAGGTTGGTCTGCTGCAGGCTCCGCAGAGCCGGGAACGCCTCGCCGCCGAGCTGGTAGATCCTCTCCGGCGCGGCGAGGTCCTTCAGTCGGTGTTCGCCGAGGTCGCGCAAGCTGTCGCTGTCAACCAGCGCTGCCGTCGAGGACGAGACCAGGATCTGCCCACCGTGCCCGGCCGCCGCGATGCGAGCTGCTCGGTGGACGTCCGGTCCGACGTAGCCCTCCTCGGTGACGCGCGGTGTCCCCGTATGGATTCCCATCCGCACGCGGATCGGCCCGTCCGCAAGCAGCTGCTGCGCGTCGCCGGCGGCGGCAACTGCGGCCGGCGCGGTGGAGAACGCGATGAAGAAGGCGTCGCCCTGCGTGTCCACTTCGACCCCGTCGTGGCGAACGAACGCTTCACGCAGTACTCGGCGATGCTCGGCCAGCGCGGCTGCGTAGGCATCGGCGCCCACCTGCTGCAGGAGCCTCGTCGAGCCCTCGACGTCGGTAAAGACAAACGTGACGGTTCCAGTCGGAAGCTCGCGGGTCACGCGGCTATTCAAGCGCGACGAACGGCTTGGTGTCGATCGCCTCTCCATCGGCGCGACCGTGTACGACCTGGCGCCGGTGCTGACGGTACAAGGAGCGTCTGAGGCCCGTTCCACAGTGGCGACCGATCCGTAACCCGGATTTGGGCGTCTCGCTTCAGCCGGCGGCCTGGCCGTAGGCACCAAGGAAGGCTCGGACGCCGGCGTCTCCGTAGCGCCTGAGCTCGGCGCGGGAGGCCGGCTTGTCCTCCCCGAGGAGCATCGCCCGGTTCAACGGAATCGACATGACGAGCCAGTTGAAGTGGGCGGCGGCGAGGCACGGGTCGTCCACCCGGAGGATGCCCCGGTCGGCGAGCCGCTCGAAGCTCTCCGAGAGCGCAGCAATGGTCCGTCCCGGGCCCTGGTCGTAGAACGCGCGGCCGAGCTCGGGAAACCGGCTGGCCTCGCCGATCACCAGCCGACGGAGCTGCAAGATCTCGGGCCGCATCACCCGCTCGAGCAGCCGGCGCGCCAGGGCGCGCAGATCGCCCTCGAGGTCGGCGCTCGCTGCCAGGTTGACGACCTCGTCATGGACGGGGTCGCCGGCCTCGTCAACGGCGGCCGTGACGATCTCCGAGAACAAGCTCGCCTTGTCGGCAAAGTGCTTGTAGACCGTCTGCTTCGAGACGGCGGCGCGGGCGGCGATGTCGTCCATGCTCGTGCCCCGATAGCCGTTTTGCAGGAAGGCCGCGGTCGCCGCGGCGAGGATCGCCCGCCGCTTGCGTGCTGATCGGCGTTCGTCATCCGGATCGACCGGGGCTCCGTGATCGAACTGCCTGCGCATCTCCGGGAGGGTACTGGACGGTTCCGTCTCCTTGAGTACTATACGGTCTAGTTTCCATCGATCCGCGAAGAAGGAGGTCCAGATGCATGAATCGCCGGCTGAACCGCGGGTGCTCATGAGCGGACTCGTGATCGGCGAGTCGCCACGCTGGCACGACGGCCGACTCTGGTTTGCCCACTGGGGCGCGGGGGAGATCATCGCCCTCGACATCGACGGTAGGAGCGAGGTCGTCGCCGAAGGCCCGCCGGGGCTCGGGTGGTCGATCGACTGGCTTCACGACGGCCGCCTTCTCGTGACGGGCGAGCAGTTGATGCGCCGGGAGGCCGACGGATCCATGGTGAGGCACGCCGACCTGAGCAGTTTCGGCGCGCACGGCTGGAATGAGATCGTGGTCGACGGCCGCGGCAACATCTATCTGAACGCCGTCGGCTTCCGGTTCGGCCAGGAGGACTTCCAGCCGGGGATCGTCGTGCTGGTCACGCCTGACGGCTCGACACGCCAGGTGGCGGAGGGGATCGCGTTTCCGAACGGCATGGCGGTGACGCCCGACAACTCGACGCTGGTGGTCTCCGAGTCGTTCGCCCGGACGCTCACCGCCTTCGACATCGCCGCCGACGGCAGCCTGTCGAACCGCCGGATCTGGGCCGACGGAGTCGGGCCGGACGGGATCTGCGTCGACGCCGAAGGCGCCGTCTGGACAGGAGACGGGGGGAATGCCTGCGTGCGGGTTCGTGAGGGTGGGGAGATCCTCGCCCGGATCGCGCTCGACCGGACCCCGTTCGCCTGCATGCTCGGCGGCCCCGAAGGGAGCACGCTCTTCATCATGGTTCAGGAGTGGCGGATGGGTGACACTCCAGCCGACAACATGGCCCGGCTGACCACCGGGCCGCGCACCGGGCGGGTGCTCGCCGTCCCCGCGCCGGCACCGGGCGCAGGGTGGCCGTGACGCGACGCCGCGAGCCCATCCCGTCGTCTACGTCACGCTGACCATGCCCACGCCGACCAGCGCCAAGGTGACGCCCGCCGCCTGGGGCCGGGTGATGCGCTCGCGGAGGACGATCTGCGCGAGGAGGACGGTCGCCACCGGGTACTCCGACCCCAGCACCGACACCACCGAGATGTAGCCGTGCTGGACGGCGACGGCGAAGAGGCCGTTCGCGGCGGTATCCATGAGGCCGATCACCGCCACCGCGGGCACGAGGCGGCGTGGCATGGCGATGGAGCTCCGCGTTGCAAGCGCACCGGCGGTGAGAAAGGTGACCGACCCGATCTTGGCGCCCAGGAGGGCCGCGAACGTGTGCCCGCCGTCGGCGGCCCGGCCGATGAACCAGAGGAAGCCGCCGATGGCGAGCGCCGCCACCAGCGCGAGCACGATCGAGCTCCGCGCCGCCGGGTGCTGGCCGTGGACCTCGTGGACGGAGGCGAGCACCGCCCCGGCGAGCGCGATCCCGGAACCGGCCAGGGCGATCGCACCGGGCCGCTCGCCGCCGGCGAGCGCGAGCGCGACCGGGACGAGGGCGCTGCACGCGCTCACCGGCGAGACGATGCTGATCGTGCCCGTGGCGAGGGCGCGATAGAACGCCGAGAGCCCGACCGACCCGCACGCGCCCGCGGCGACCCCGATCAGGAGCGCTCGCCCTTCCAGCGCGCCGACGAGCGGCAGCGCGGCGAGCAGTGCTGCGAAGCCGGCGAGCTGCGACACGATCGTGACCGCCGAGAGCGAGAGCCGGCGCGTGTAGAAGCCGCCCAGGAAGTCGGACGTGCCCCACACCAGGCTCGATGCCAGCGCGAAGGCGACTCCCATCGCGGCATCCTATGGGGCTGCCGCCCGCGGAGCGGACTCAGGCGGCGGTCGCCGGCGCCTCGCGGAGCACGCGCACCAGGGCGGCGACGGCGGTGAGGTCGTACGCCGTTCCCGCGCGGCGCTCGAGGTCCTCGACCGCCGTGTGCGGCTCGAGCCGGTGGCGGTACGGACGCTCCTCGGTCATCGCCAGGTACGCCTCCACGACGACCAGGATCCGCGCGCCCAGCGGGATCGCCTCGCCGGTGAGCCCGTTCGGGTAGCCGGAGCCGTCAGGGTGCTCATGGTTCGCGCGGATGATGCCGCGGGCGCCGTCGAATAAGGCGCCGGTGCCGAGCATCTCGGCCGACCGCTCGGGGTGGCTGCGGACGATCGCCGACTCTGCATCCGTGAGCGGCCCGAGCTTGGCGATGATCTCGTCGGGCACCGTCGCCATGCCCAGGTCACGGAAGCGGGCGGCCGTGGCGAGGTCGGCGAGCTCGGACTCGGACATGCCCAGGTGCTCTCCGACCCGCAGCGCCAGAATCTCCACCTCGCCTCCGTCCGGGGCCGCCGGCGCAGGCGTGGGCGCCGGTGCCGGCGGGTCGCCGGACGGTGCGGCTCCGAGCCGGGCGAGCCGGGAGAGGATGAATGTGGCCGGCACCCAGTGGGCGTCACCCTTGGCGACGTAGGCGAACCGCAGCATTCCCTCGGCGTCGACGACGAAGACGCCGCTTCGGCGGCGCATGCGCCCGATCCGGCGCTCGGCGAGACCGAGCGCGGCGAACGCCTGCCCGCCCGGGTCGGTCAGGCACTGCCCCAGCCCCTCAGCCTCGAGCGTCCGCGCCGTCACGGACTCCGCGGGCGTCACCACGAGGACCGGGATCCCCGAGGTGCGCAGCCGGCGCCCAACCTCGCGCAGCATCTCGAGGCGGTCGCCAGGGACCGGCTCCGCATCGAGCATGGCGAGGACGACTGGCCGGGCGGCCGCCAGCTCGGACAGCAGCGTGTCCGAGCCGTCGGCGGCCTTTAGGCGCAGCGGTTCGAGCGGTGCATCAAGCCGCGGCATCCGTCGCGTCCTGGACCTCGTCGGCCTCAGGGTCGGCGGGCTCGGCGGCGACGGGCTGCGAGCTCGAGAACGGCCGCGCGTCCTGCGCGGGAGCCGGGTCGAGCTCGGTGGAGGCTGCGAGCTTGGCGCGTGCCGACTCGATGGAGTCGAGGACGGACGCCTGCACGCGGGCGGCGGCCGCCACCATCTCGTCGGCCTGGCCGCGCCGCTCCTCGGCCTTGCGGATGATGCGCGCAGCCTCGCGCTCGGCGTCGGCCCGGATCTGATCGGCGACGGCCTCGGCGCGGACCTTGGCCTCGTCGAGGTGCGCACGCGCTGCGTCGGCGGCCTCGTCGAGCAGGCGCTCGCGCTCGCGGTGGATCTCGTCGACCTCGAGCTCCGAGGCGGCGCGTACCGCCGCAAGCTCGTTCTGGACGAACGCGTCGAGGGCGCCGACAGCGCGCTCGATCGCGCCGGAGAGGCCGTCGAGGTCGGCCTCCGGCCGCGCCTCGATCGGCGCGAGCGTGGGCGCCGGAGCCGCCGCGGTCTCGAAGACGGTGGTCTCGATGGGCTCGCGCTCGAGCTCGTCCGCAAGGTCGGCCAGGAAGCGGTCGACCTCCTCGGGATTGTAGCCGGTCGGCGTCAGGGTGAACGAGGCGTTGCGAATGCTCGCCAGGTCGATCATTTGCGGAGCCCTCCTCAGGCGCGAGAAAACGGGGTGAGCGGGGGGTCGATCCCCTTATCGGGCGATGGCCCCGGCTGCTTTAGCCCTGCACCACGCACGATCCGGGCCGTAGTACGCCGGAGGGAATCCACTAGTCTCTGCCGGCCGTGTCCGCCCTCTCCGACTCGAAGGTCCCGATCGCGGTCATCGGGGCCGCCCTCGACCTGGGCTCGGGCCGGCGCGGCGTCGACATGGGGCCGTCCGCGATCCGCTACGCGCAGCTTGCCGAGCGGATCGGCGCGCTCGGCTATGACCTGCGCGACAGGGGAAACGTCGGTGCCGGCATGGTCGAGGCGCTCAACGTTGGCGACCCAGCGGCGCGGTACTGGGATGCGATCAAGCGCACATGCGAGGAGCTCGCCGAGGCCGTCGGGCAGGCCGTGCGGGCGGGCGAGATCCCGCTCGTGCTCGGAGGCGACCACGCCCTCGCGATCGGCACGCTCGGCGGGCTCGCGAACGCCCACGGCGCCCCGGGCGGCGTGATCTGGCTCGACGCGCACGCCGACATCAACACGCCGGCCACGTCCCCGTCGGGGAACGTCCACGGGATGCCGCTCGCGATCGCGCTCGGCATCGCCGACGAGGACCGCTTCACGAGCGCGGCGTGGCCGCTGCCGATGCTCTCCGAGACCGCGACCGTGCTGATCGGGGTGCGCTCGGTGGACGAGGGCGAACGCCGCCGCCTCCGCGACCTCGGGGTCAAGGTCTTCACGATGCACGACATCGACCGCTACGGCATGCACCGCGTCGTCGAGGAGGCGATCGAGATCGCCTCGACCGCCGCCTTCTTGCATGTCTCGTTCGACATGGACGTGGTCGATCCCGATCAAGCTCCCGGCGTTGGGACGCCGGTCAAAGGCGGCATCACCTACCGCGAGGCGCACCTGGCGATGGAGCTTCTCGCCAAGCACGGAAAGCTCGCCTCGCTGGAGCTCGTCGAGGTGAACCCGGTGCTCGATGAGCACAACGCCACGGCAAGCCTGGCGGTCGAGCTGGCGTGCTCGGCGCTCGGCGCGCGCATCCTTTAGCAGGCGGTTGAACCGAGCCTGGCTCGGTTCAACCGGCGGCCTAGTGGATCGTCCGGCAACGTTTGCCGCTCTCGCAGCCTGCTTGCGTAGCAGGCTGCTCGCGAGACCTGTCAAGGCGGGTGCCTTGACAGGCTGGCGGCTGCAAACCGCGTCCGCGATCTGCTGGGTAGCAGATCGCTCCCGAACGTCGCAA
>DASQXS010000309.1:0-9023 GCA_035639615.1 Gaiellales bacterium
CCCCGCCGATCGATCTGCCCGGCGCCGTGTCGGGCCTGGTGCCGGACCCGCACTGGAAGCAGCAGTACCACTGGCCGTACCGAGGGCGCCAGCTTCTGATCGCTCAGACCTGGGATCCGGGCGACGACATCAACATGGCGATCGGCCAGGGCTACCTCCTCGTTTCGCCGCTGCAGCAGGCGGTCGCCTACAGCGCGATCGAGAACGGCGGCACCGTCGTGACACCGCACGTCGGGAAGGAGATCATCGGCCCCGACGGCAATGTGATCCAGCGCGGCACGATCGACCCGCCGCCGCAGCGGGAGCTCAACCTGCCGCAGCCGCTCCTCGACGAGATCAAGCAGGGGCTCTTCGGCGCCACGCATGCGAGCGACGGCACGTCGACATCGACGTTCGGCAGCTTCCAGCCCACCGTCTACGGCAAGACCGGGACGGCGGAGGCCCCGACCATCGAATGCCCGGACTGCGCGGACGCCTGGTGGGCGGGCTGGGCCGAGCAGGGCGGCCGGCCGCTCGTCGTCGTTGCCATGATCCATAACGGCGGGCACGGCGGCGTCTCCGCCGCCCCGGTCGCGGCGCAGATGTTCGCCGCCTTCTTCCACACCCACTACAAGGCCCAGCCCGGGCACGACATCAGCCGGTGATCAGGCACTACATCCGCCACCTCGACTACCTGATGCTCGCGACGGTGCTCTCGATCTCGGCCTTCGGGCTGTGGATCATGAAGAACGCGACGCGCAACGACCCGGGCAACCTGTACGGCCACCAGGTCGTGTACGTGGCGCTCGGCGTCGTCGCGATGCTCGCCGTCGCGGCGATCCCGCCGGCGTGGCTTCGGCGGATCCACTGGCCGCTCTACCTGTTCGTGCTCGGCAGCGTGCTCGCCGTGCTGGCCGTCGGCCGCAGCGTCAACGGCGCGGCGCGCTGGATCACGTTCGCCGGGTTCCAGTTCCAGCCGTCGGAGTTCGCCAAAGTGCTCCTGATCGTCGGCCTGGCCGCGCTCCTGGCCTCGCGCCGCGGCATCACGAAGCCGGGCCGGCTGACGGTGATGGCGATCGCCTACATCGGCGTGCCGGCGGCGCTCGTCTTCAAGGAGCCGGACTTCGGGACGTCGCTCGTCCTCGCCGCGATGCTGATGGGCATGCTCTTCATCTACGGCGCGCCGTGGCGCCACTTCGTGTGGATGATCCTGGCCGGGGCCGTCGCGCTCGCGCTCATCTTCTCGATCCTGCCGGGCGCCGGCATCCAGGTGCTGCAGACCTACCAGGTCGACCGGATCACGGCGTTCCTGCACCCGGACCGGCTCGACCCGCAGCAGAACGGCTACAACCTGCAGCAATCCGAGGCCGCGGTGCAGCACGGCGGGGTCGGCGGCACCGGCGTCCACAACGCCACCCAGACCCTGCTCGGGTATCTGCCCGAGAACGCGACCGACTTCGTCTTCGCCGTCGTCGGCGAGGAGCGCGGGTTCATCGGCGCGACCTGGCTGATCGCGCTCTATGCCCTGCTTCTCTGGCGCGGCCTCAAGGTGATCACGAAGTCGCACTCGACGTTCGGGAGCCTGGTCGCGGCCGGGGTGGTGTCGATGCTCCTCTTCCAGATTACGATCAACATCGGTATGACGATCGGCCTCGCTCCGATCACGGGCATCCCGCTGCCGTTCATGAGCTTCGGCGGCTCGCACACGCTCACGAACCTGCTCGCGGTCGGGATCCTGCAGGCGATCCACGTGCACGCGGCGGCTGTCGACGAGCCGAGGCTGATGCCGGCATGAAGATGCCGAAGCCGTCACCCGAGACCGTTGCCTGGTTCGACGGCGTCGTGCCGACGGGCGCGGGCGGGGTCGAGCGGCGCCAGATGTTCGGGCAGCCGTCCGCCTTCGTGAACGGCAACATGTTCATGGGCCTCTTCGGCGACGAGATGATCCTGCGGCTTCCCCCCGAGGATCGCGAGCAGATGGCCGGCCTCGGCGGCGGGCCGTTCGAGCCGATGGGCCGGCCGATGAAGGAGTACGTCACCCTCGCGCCGGCGGTCAGGGGCGACGAGGCGGCGCTCGAGCAGTGGGTGTCGCGGTCGCTCGCCTTCGCGTCGCAGCTGCCCGCCAAGGCGCCCAAGGCCAAGAAGCGGTGAGGAAGCCGCCGGTCGCCACGGCGGCCATTGCCATGCGCGCGCTCCGCGATGTCCGCGCGGAGAGCGAGGAGCGCGGCCCCCTACGGCTGTGCGGGCAGGCGGCGCCCCTCCGGGCGATCGAGCGCGCGCTCATGGATGCGCCCGGCACAGACTCCGGAGCGGTGGAGCGGTACGCCGTGCGGCGGCTGCGGCCGGGGGACGTCGAGGCCCTGGCCCGAGCGTCAGTCGTTGTCTACGGCGGCGAGGTGACGGCGTCGCTGGACGACGAGACTCGGGCCGACCTGGAGGTGGTCGGCGCCGCGGGGCGCCCGGTGGTCGTGATCCTCGAGGGCGTCGACGTGCCCGACGACGCGCTCGTCGAGGCGGCCCGCGTCCACGGCGTCAGCCCGGCCTCGGTGATCCCGGCGAAGCGCGGCAAGTTCCCGGCGCGGCGGGCGCTGCGGCTCGTGGCCGAGCGCGCCGGCCGCGCCGGCCCGGCGCTGGCGGCCCGGCTGCCGGCGCTTCGCCCGTACGTCGTCGAGCGCCTGATCGACCAGGCGGCGCGACGGAACGGGCTGGTCGCGGCCGCCGTGTGGATCCCCGGGGCCGACCTGCCGGTCCTGACCGCGGTGCAGCTCCGGCTCGTCCTCCAGATCGCGGCCTGCCACGGCGTCGAGGTCTCGCCCGACCGTGCGGTCGAGCTGCTCGGCGTCCTCGGCGCCGGCTTCGGCATGCGTACGGTGGCGCGCGAGCTCCTCGACGTGGTGCCGGTGGCGGGCTGGGTCGTCAAGGGTGGCGTTGCCTACGGCGGCACCCGCGCGCTCGGCCGCGCCGCGGACGAGTACTTCGCCCGCGGCGCTCCCGCGGACGTGTCGAAGCTGCGCTCGGCGGCGGAACGGCTTCGCGGCTAAGGGTTGGCTCGCGCATAAACGGAGTCAGACTCCTCTGATTCACGCGGCTCCCTAGGGCATCCCATCGCCGTCACGTGAATCAGAGGAGTCTGACTCCGTTTATGCAGTCGGCTAGCATGCAGGGCGTGACGCAAGCCGTGTTGGAGCGGAGGATCGAGGCCGTCCTCGAGACGGTGCAGAAGCCCTCGCGCTACATCGGCGGCGAGGCGAACCAGGTGCGAAAGCCCCAGGCGACCGCGGTCGTAGCGCTCTGCTACCCGGATGCGTACGAGATCGGGATCTCGAACCAGGCCCTCCAGATCCTCTACCAGCAGGTGAACCGCAGGGAGGGGATGGCGGCCGAGCGGGTGTACTGCCCATGGCCGGATATGGCCGACGCGATGCGCCGTGAGCAGCTGCCGCTCTTCACGCTCGAGTCGTGGCGGCCGGTGCGCGAGGTCGACGTCCTCGGGATCACGCTCCAGGCCGAGCTCACCTACTCGAACGTCCTCGAGGTGCTCGACCTGGCGGGGATCCCGCTCCGGGCAGCGGACCGAACCGAGGCCGACCCGATCGTCATCGCCGGCGGCCCGTCCGCGTCGAACCCGGCCCCGCTCGCACCGTTCTTCGACGCGTTCTTCATGGGCGAGTCGGAGGAGGCGTTCGAGGACGTGCTCGACGTCGTCGCCTCGGCGCCCGATCGGCGAACCCGCCTGGAGCGACTCGCCGACAACCCGTACCTGTACCTGCCCACCCGCGGCTCGCACGAGGTCGACCGCGCCATCCACACCGAGTTCGGGATCGAGACGCAGCCGATCGATGTGGTCGTGCCGTACTCCTCGGCGATCTTCTCGCGGGCCTCGGTCGAGGTGATGCGCGGATGCACGCGCGGCTGCCGCTTCTGCCACGCGGGAACGTGGTACCGGCCGGTGCGCGAGCGGCCCGCCGACCAGGTGATCGCGGCCGGGCTCGCCCAGCTCCGCTGCACCGGCTACGACGAGCTGTCGCTGACGTCGCTTGCGACGAGCGACTACACCGACGTCGTCCCGGCGATCGAGGGGATCAAGGAGCGGATGCCCGACCTGCACCTGTCGCTGCCCTCGAACCGGGTGGACACCGGGCCGGTGGCGATGACGGCCGCGGCCAACGCCCGCCAGAGCTCGATCACGTTCGCGCCCGAGGCGGCGACGCAGCGGATGCGCGACATCATCTGCAAGACGATCACGGACGAGATGATCGAGAACGCGATCGAGGCGGCGTTCGCGGCCGGCTATACGAGCATCAAGATGTACTTCATGATCGGACTTCCCCGCGAGACGCACGCGGAGGTCCAGGGCATCGTCGACCTGGGCATCAGGGCGCGCGAGATCGGGCGGCGCGTCCGGGCCGGGCGCGGAGGCCGTTTCTCGGTGCACGTCAGCGCCTCGAACTTCGTGCCCAAGCCGCACACGCCCTTCCAGTGGGAGGGGATGTCGAGCCGCGACCAGCTGGCGGCGAAGCAGGGGTACATGCGCCGGGCGATGCCGACGAAGCAGATCCGGCTCTCGCTCCATGACGTGCGCACCTCGATGCTGGAGGGCGCGCTGGCGCGGGGCGGCCCGGAGCTGGCCGACGTGATCGAGCGGGCGTGGCGGGCCGGGGCCCGGTTCGACGCCTGGACTGAGATGTTCGCGGAGCCCGCCTGGGAGGCGGCTTTCGCGGCGGCGGGGACGACCATCGACGAGGTCGCGACCCGCGAGTACGGAGAATGGGACGAGCTGCCGTGGGACCACGTGCGCTCGGGCGTCTCCAAAGAGTTCCTGCTGGACGAGTGGTGGCAGAGCCGGGCCGAGGTGGCAACGGGTGACTGCCGCTGGGACGGCTGCGCCGACTGCGGCGCCTGCTTCGGCCCCGTCCGCAACAAATTGGTGAATTGAGACCGACCTTTGACATACCGCATAACGTTCGCGGTCGGCGGCCGGGCGCGCTTCCTGTCGCACCTGGAGACCGTCGACACGCTGCTCGGCGCGCTTAGGCGCGCCGGCTTCGACATCGCCCTGAGCAAGGGCATGAAACCCCGTCCTGTGATCTCGCTGGCGCTGCCGCGCGCGGTCGGGACGGAGACGCTGGCCGACCTGGCCGACGTCGAGCTCCGCGGCGACCACGACCCGATGGAGGTCGGCGAGCGCCTGGCCAATCACCTGCCGCTCGGCATGACCGTCGTCGCGGTGGAGCGGGCCGAGGGCCGGCCCGCCGCATCCCAGGTGGAGGCCGTGTCGTACCGGGTGGAGGTCGCCGACGACCTCGACTGGGCCGCGGCCCTGGTCGCGTTCGCCGGCGCCGAGCGGTGCGAGGTGGAGCGCACCGCGCCCGGCAAGGCGACGAAGCGGGTCGACGTCAAGCGCTTCTGCTCCGCGCTCGAGCACGAGCCCGGGCAGCTGCGCATGGAGCTTGCCGTGACCGACGCCGGCACGGCGCGGCCGGAGGAATTGACAACCGCGGTCGCCGCCCTCGTGGGCGCGACCCCGACCATCGAACGGCTCGTGCGCACGGCCATCCGCCTGCGCGAGCCGGTGGGAGTACCGACGTGACACTGATATCCGACGTCACCAAGACGATCCTGATCTCGAGCGACCTGAGCGAGCTCCGCGTCGCCGTCGTCGAGGAGGGAAGGACGGTCGAGGCGCTGATCGAGCGCCGCGGCCAGGGATCGCTGGTGGGAAACATCTACAAGGCCAAGGTCGACAACGTCCTGCGCGGGATGGAGGCGGCCTTCGTCGACCTGGGATTGCCGAGGAACGGCTTCCTGCACGTGAACGACGTGGTCGTCCCGGGTGCTGCGACCTCGCGCCGCCGGCGCAAGATCGAGGATCTCCTGAAGCCCGGACAGGAGGTGCTCGTCCAGGTCGTGAAGGACTCGATGGGCACCAAGGGCCCGCGGGTAACGATGGAGCTCTCCATCGCCGGCCGCTTCCTCGTCCTCTCGCCGACGGGCGAGGAGGGCTCGGGCGTCAGCCGCCGGCTGCCCGACGGGGAGCGCGAGCGGCTGCGCAAGCTGGCGAAGGCGCTCGAGGTGGAAGAGGGCGGCGTCATCGTCCGCACCGCGGCCGCCGGCGCCACCGCCGAGGATCTCGAGCGCGACCTGCGGTTCCTGCGCCGGATCTGGTCGCAGGTGAGCGCCACCGCCGCCGGCACCAAGGCGCCCGCGCTCGTGCACGCCGAGGCCGACCTGTCGCTCAAGGTGATCCGCGACCTCCTGGCGCGAAACGTGCAGGAGGTGCTCGTGGACTCGGAGCGGCAGTACCGCCGCATCCTCGGCTGGGTGCGCGTCACCCAGCCGGAGTTCACCGAGCGGATCAAGCTCTACTCGGACACGGTGCCGCTCTTTGAGCGCCACGGCGTCGACCAGGCCATCCTGAGCACGCTCAACAAGCGGGTCGACCTGCCGTCGGGCGGGTACCTTATCTTCGACTACGGCGAAGCCTTCACGGTGATCGACGTCAACACGGGCCGCTTCGTCGGCAGCTCCGCCCGGCTCGAGGACACGATCACCAAGAACAACATCGAGGCGGCCCGCGAGGTCATGCGCCAGCTGCGGCTGCGCGACATCGGCGGCATCATCGTCATCGACTTCATCGACATGGCGGTCGCCAAGAACCGGGCCGAGGTGCTGCGGGTGCTGCAGGAACAGCTGGAGCACGACCGCACCAAGACGTACCTGGTCGAGATCTCGCCCCTCGGACTGGTGGAGATGACGCGCCAGAACGTGACGGCGGGCGTCCGCGAGACGCTGACCCGGATCTGCCCGACCTGCGGCGGGGAGGGGCGCGTCCTCTCCGAGCAGACGATGTCAGTGGAGGCGGAGCGGCGCCTGCGCAAGGTCGCGCGCGCCTCCGGCTCCGACGCCTTCCTGGTGCGGCTGAACGCCCGCGTCGCATCCCACCTTGCCGGGCCGGGCGGCACGAAGCTGCTCGAGCTCGAGCGCGAGACGGGCAAGCTCTTCACCGTCGAGCCGGTCGACCGGATGCCGCTCACCGAAGTCGACGTCGTCCGCGAAGGCAGCCGCGGCGAGGTGGACGGGGACCGCCTCCCCCTCGCCGACGGCGACGAGCGTCGGCTCCGCATCACGGAGCCGCACATGTACAACGTCACCGACGGCGTCGCCCGGGTCGACGGCGGCTACCCGGTAGTCGTGGGAGGGGCGATCGGCTACGTCGGCCAGGAGCACCGCGTCCGCATCGAGCGGGCCACCCGCACCGGCGCCTTTGCGAGCCTGCTCGACGCCAAGCCGACGGCGATGGATCTCGAGCCCGACCTCGAGTACGCCTACGAGCTGCCCGAGCTCGAGCGCGAGGTGGGCGAGCGGCTGGAGCTCGACCAGCGCTCGAAGCCGCGCCGGGCCCGCAAGCCTGCAGCCAAGGCCAAGGAGGCGCCCGCGGCCGAGTCCGACGAGAAGGCGGAGGAGCCGAAGCCGAAGCCGGCTCGGCGGCGGACGCGCAAGAAGGCCGAGCCGGAGCCTGCGGCGGCGGAGGAGGCCGAGGCCCCCGCGGAGGCCGCGGCCGCAGAGCCGGCCGAGACGGAGACGGCGACCAAGCGGCGCCGGCGGGGGAAGCGCGGCGGCCGCAGCCGCGGGAAGGCGGCCGGGGCGGCGAACGGCGACGCCGCCGCCGAGGAGGCCGCGGCCGAGCCCGAGCCCGCTGACACCGCCGCCGAGGCCGCGCCTAAGCCGCGCCCGCGCCGGCGGCGGACGACGAGGGAGGCCGCGTCCCCGACCGCCGAGGCGGACGCCGCGCCCGAGCCGACCGCCGATGGCCCTTCCGCGGCGGCGCCGGGCGACGGGCGGAAGGGCGGACGCTTGCTGGGCAAGCTTCTGGGCGGCTGATACCATTCCGCGGCTCATGTACGCGGTCATCAAGGTCGGCGGGAAGCAGTACCGCGTCGAGCAGGGGCAGAAGCTCCTGGTCGACCGGCAGCCGCATGCTCCGGGCGAGACGTTCACGCCGCCGGTCCTGATGACGGGCGGCGACGACGTCGTTACGGACGCGAAGGAGCTCGAGGGGGCCGTCACGGCCCAGATCGTCGAGCACCTGCGCGGCGAGAAGATCCGCGTCTTCACGTTCAAGCCCAAGCGTGGGTTCAAGAAGACGCGCGGACACCGGTCGGAGCTGAGCCGGATCCAGATCGACGCGATCGGTGAAGCGAAGCCGAAGCGCGCCCCGGCCCGCAAGGCCGCAGCCGAGCCGGCCGACGGCGAGGCGGGGCCCAAGCCGGCGGCGAAGAAGCCTGCGGCAAGGAAGCCGCGCGCGACCGCGGCCAAGGCGGCGCCGGCGGAGAAGCCGAAGCCGGCGCGGCGGCGCGCGCCCGCGCGGCGCACGAAGGAGGAGACGGGCGATGGCACATAAGAAGGGCCTGGGATCGTCCAAGAACGGCCGCGACTCGGCCGCCCAGCGGCTCGGCGTCAAGGTGTTCGCCGGCCAGACCGTCACCGCCGGCGCGATCATCGTCCGCCAGCGGGGCACGCGCTTCTACCCGGGCGCGGGCGCGGGCCTGGGCGGCGACGACACGCTGTTTGCGACCGTCAACGGCACGGTCGAGTTCGTACGCCGGAACGGGCGGCGCTACGTGAACGTGCTCGCCGAGCAGACGGCCTAGCTTCCGGCTCCGCGGTGTTCGCCGACCGCGCCACCATCCAGGTGCAGGGCGGCCGTGGCGGCGACGGCTGCATCAGCTTCCGGCGCGAGAAGTACGTCCCCCGCGGCGGGCCTGACGGGGGCGACGGCGGCGACGGCGGCAACGTCGCGCTCGCGGCCACGCCGGAGCTCCGCGACCTCTCCCGTTTCCGCACCGCATCGCACTTTCACGCCGAACGCGGCACCCACGGCCAGGGGGCCGGTAAGCACGGCAGGCGCGGCGCCGACCGCCAGCTCGAGGTGCCGGTGGGGACGCAGGTGCGCGTCCGCGACACGGGCGAGCTCGTGGCCGATCTCGCCCACCCCGGAGCCCGCGTCGTCGTCGCTCGCGGCGGCGCCGGCGGGCACGGCAACC
>DASQXS010000310.1:0-3316 GCA_035639615.1 Gaiellales bacterium
CCGCGCGCCACTCTCCCGCTCGATGCGGCGCGGCGAACCACGGGTCCCCGGACAATCTCGTCTGCCGGGTGCGCTCGCGCGGGCACGCTACTGGGCGAGATACCGGTTCAACTGCTACCAGCCCTATCTCCGGCTGATCGAGTTCAAGCATCGGCGGGTGTCGGATCGGATAATCAGAGACGACACCGAGCTGGTGATCGAGGGCTTCGGGCGCTCCGCCTCGTCGTATGCCGTCGTCGCGTTCGAGTTGGCGCAGGTTCGGCCGGTGCGCTCGGCGCATCACACGCATGCCGCTGCGCAGGTGGTGAAGGCCGCCCGGCTGGGCCTGCCGACCATCGTGATCGTCAAGAGGCCCGACGAGGTCGCACTCTCGCACATGGTGCGACATCCGACCGTGGGACCGGCGACGATCCTGCGCGCATGGATGCGCTTCCACCGTGTCGTGGCATCGGTCGCAGATCGGGTCCTCGTCATCAGCCTCGACGAGCTGAACACAGACTACGGCGGGGCGATCCGGCGACTCAACGAGCGGCATCGAACCTCGTTCGTGCCGCCGCCGGCGACCGGCGACTTCGGCCGGCGCGTCCACGACGAGATGGTGCATCGCCACCGCGAGGGCGGCCGTCCCGATCTTCATTCGGCCATGCCCACGCCGGAGCGGCAGCGGGCCAAGGAGGCGCTCAGGCATCGGCTGAACGCACCCGAGCTCGCCGCCCTCCGCCGCGCAGCGAACCATCTGTATGCGGATCTCACCGGCGCTGCGATGTCGCCCGTCGAGACGCGCCTTCCTACGCCGCCCGGTGCTCGCGGCGACGCCGCACGTCCCGGGCATGCCTGACGGCAAGGCATGTCACATCAGCGCGCTTCGAGCAGGCTCACGCCGACCGGCGATGATGGCGGCACGGGCGAGCCGACTGATCAAGGCGACAAACGACCGGGGCGACTCGTCCCGATGACCAGGCCAACGAGATCGACCATCCCCCAGGTCAGTCGGGGAGGCGCACGCCTCCGCGACCGGCCAGCTCTCTCGCGTCGGCCGGCTCGTGTCGCGGACCCGCGACGTCTGGGCTCGGCCAACTGCCGGACCACCGCCGATCCATCCTGCCACCCCATGGTCGCTCGGCATCGACCATACGCCGCGACGCCACGGCGCATATTTAAGCGTGCTCTCATGTGCGCGCCCATCCGCCGAGCTGCAATGGGAATACTTCTGGCGTGGGCGACGGAAGTCTGATCATTCGGTTGGGTGCGATGGTGATCGTGCCGTGGCTGGTCACCGCAGCCCTGATCATCCTCATCGTCCGCACTTGAGCTGGTCTCGGCTCGCCGGCTTCATCCGCCATGCGGCGTGGGCGCTGGCGGTCGCCTTACTCGCCCTGCTGGTCGGCCTCGCGTTCGGATCTGTGGTGGCTGGGATGTACTTGGCGGTCGTGGCCACCGCCGTCTACCTGGCGGTGATCGGCCTGAACATGTGATCCGACTGCCCGCGCGGCCCAGGCGCGCAGTCGGCCGAGGTCCACAAGGGCGCAGCCGGGTCAGGCAACGGCAGTTACAGGGCCACATCTGGGCCCGCAGAGCGACTCCTGCCGTCCGGGCGTCCTCGCCTACGTGTTGGATCAGGACGCTCCCGACGCGGCCGGCGGCCACATCTGCCCCGCATACGGGAGGGAGGCGGTGGGCAACCCACGAACGTGCCGGCTCCCGCCGAGGAGGCACGACTTGACCGGTTACGTGTCCGTGCCAAGCGGCGTATCCTCTCCGCATCGACCGTCAGCCCCCGGGGCAGGCACCTGACTCGCGAGCGGCGCTGCTGTCACGCCTCCAGGCGGCGTTCGACGAGAAGATGACGCTGGTCGAGGCGCTCGGCCCAGTCGACCCGCGCGATCACGGGAAGGTGATGGTCTTGCGGAGCCTGCTTGAGGAGCTGGCGTCGCTTCGACGCGGCATCCGGGCGCTTGAACGCACGATCGCCGACAGAAACATGGGCCAACCGCCAGGCGGCGGGTAGCCCCATGCGGTGCCGTCAACGATCGTCTTCGGCAGCCGCCACGGCCCAGCCCGCACCTGCCATTGGAGTGGCACGACGCCACCTCGCCCACCCGCAGGAGTAGTAGGCTCGTCAGAAATGCCGGAAGCCGCCCTCAGACGCGCGGCACACGAGCGCCGCCTCGCCGTTGACGAGCACAAGCTGTGCCTCCGGCAGCGGAAGCTCGCGCTGACCGCCGAGGAGCTCGGCCAGCCGGCCAGGGCGATCAGCGCCCACCTTCGCGCCGCCACCTTCCACGAGCAGGCGGCGATCCTCCACGGCGCGGCGGCCGCCGTCCAGGAGGAGCATGCCCGGTTCCTCCTGCGCATGGCAGGCCGGGAGCCCTGAGATCCGGCGCCGGTCTCGGCGTCAGCATCCGATCTCCGTCCGCGAGAGGCCTCCCCGGCGCGCCGTGTAGGGGCCGATCGCCGCGACGGCAACGTACGGCCCGGGACGGTCGCATGGGTACCCGCCGGGAAGGGAGAACACCCTGCGCGTTCCCGGCGCGTACACGCCCCTGAACCGGGCCCCATCTGCCCACCACCCGACCTGCCTCTGAGCCCGATCGCGAAGCGCAAGGAGGAATGTCCAGCCCCCGTAGCAGGGCCGCGCACCGAGGTTTCGCACGATCACCGTCGCCCGGCGGCGCTCGGCCATCGGCGCGAATCCGATGCGCACAGCGATGGCGCCGCCGCGGCAGCCGGGAACCGTGGGGCCTTCGCCCGCGACCCTGCGGTCGCCGCCAAACCTCGGCGCCGTGGTCGTCGGTGTCTCAGCCGACCGCTGGTGCGGCGTGCGGATGGCATCGACGGCCACGACCACGACCAGCGCGACCCCTGCGCACACCACGATCCTGTTCGCCAACATCGGAAGGCAGCTTCGTCCTCCCGCCGTCACGCCGCAACATGGCTGCGGCTTGCATTGCCGCGGGATTACCGCAAAGCGGGGATGCCCCGGGCGCATCCCCGCCCATACCATCCGCCCGCGTGGTCCAAGCGATCGTCACCCAGATCGGCGTCGCCGCGTTCCTGCTCGCCATCGGCATGATCGCGGTCCGCGGCGAGTCGAATACGCCCACTCCGGTGCACCCCGGGAGCGAGGCCGAGGGCGCGACCGGCGCCGCCGAGGCCGGCCGTACCGGACCCTGCTCCGCCGCCCGGTAGCACCGCCGCGTGCATCCACGCGCGTCGCCCCCCGCGGCAAAGGTTTGCCGGGCCGATGCCGATCAGTGAGGAGGACCCTTGGGCGGGCAGACGGCGCCGCCCCGGGGCGCCCCCGCCAGTTTCCCAC
>DASQXS010000311.1:0-5391 GCA_035639615.1 Gaiellales bacterium
CGAGGACATCCAGAATCCGATGCGCACGCCGCTCGGCGCTGAGGCCGGAGACGGCGGCCTGCTCGAGCTCGTGCCTGCCCGCGCAACCGGCGACCGGGATGAGCCTGTGCCCGACCTCGGCCGCTCGGCCGAGCTCCAGCCGGAGCGGCCTTCGCCCGATCCGGTCCCGGAGCCGCCCGCCGCCGGCGACGGCCACCGCAGCCGGTCGCTGCCCTCGATCGCGCCCGACCCGGAGCCCGGTGGGGCGCGCAGCCGGTTCGACCCCGAGGCGGGTCTCGTCCTCTACAACCCCGGCCATGCCGACTACCTGCTCGTAGAGGACGACGAGCCCGCCCTGGTCAACTACCTCGCCTCGCTCGTCGCCAAGGAGTACGTCGTCTACAACAACCCGCGCGCGCCGGCCGAGCAGGTGGCCGAGGAGCTGGTGCGGATGCTGGTGCGGGTGCGCCGACACCTGCCGGCACGCCGCTCATTCTGAGACAAGCGCGTTAGCCGTACACGTCGGTCCGACCCCACGCGAGCCGACCGCCGGCGCGGACCCGGGCACTGACGAAGACGCCCGACCCGAGGAGCGGCTCGTCGAAGACCTTCACCTGCTCAGCACGGAACCGGTAGAAGCGGTAGCCCACGACCTCGGCCGGCACGTACGCCGCGAACCGGGCCGCGTAGAGCGCCTCGGCGGCCGCGGCGTCGCGCGGGGCGAGCTCGGCCGCGGATCCGAAGAGCTGGATCCCCCGGTCCGGCTTCCCCCACACCTGCGTCGAGTCGAAGACGGCGATCGCCACCCGCGGGCGGGCGCGTAGGTTGCGGGAGTGGCGCGCCGCCGGGTGGGACAGCCACACCAGCTCGAGCTCCCGGCTCCAGGCGAAGTACGCGGTATTGACGTACGCCGCGCCGCCCGGCGAGACGGTCGAGATCGCGCACAGCGGCGCTGCATCGAGCAGCCCGAACGCCGCCCGCTCGATCCGCAAGCGTGCGACCGGCCGGCGCGATCGCCGGATCACTCCCGACGGCAGTGCCTGGCCGGCGGCGGCACGTCGAGCGCCGGGTTCTGGTCGAAGAAGCCGACGGGACGCAGCTCGAACCCGCAGCGGACGACCGGCATCACCGGCCAGTCCTCGAGGCGGGGCACGTGGTGGGATCCGAACGTGTACCAGAGCACCACGTCCTCGCCCTCGAGCGAACGGTCGGCCTCCGTCCAGCGCGGCAGCCCGTCGCCGCCCTCGTGCTGGTTCGGGTACTCGCCCGCCGGGTAGCGCTCGTCCGCCGCGAAGGGCGTCACCCACAGGTGGTGGTCGAGCCAGCGCGCCCGCCGCCGGAACTCGGAATCGGGAAGCGCCATCGGCTCGACGCCCTCGCCGGGGATGAGCTCGTAGGCGGTCGGACGGCCGAGCCGGTTTCGCCGCTCGCCGCTCTCGATCCTCCACCGCCGCGCCGTCCCGGGACTGACCGAGCGGCGCGCATCCGACTCGCGCCGGAGCACCCGCCGGGCGGTCGAGAAGGCTGTCCCGTCGGGATTCGCGTCCGACCGCGCGTCGGAGGCAGCGTCCACCTCGACGACGGTGTTCCGGGTGCCGTCGACGTCCATGTCGAGCCGGGCACAGAAGAAGTGCTGGTGGACGCTCGCCGCCACGCCCGGCGCGACCTCGGTCGCGTGCGGGCCGGCCCCGCCGACCGGCACGCCGGCGGTGTGGAGGACGCCGGTCAGCTTGGCCTCGAAGCCGATCCCGCCGTCCTGTCCGAGGTACCAGTAGAAGCCGTACTCATAGTTCCCGACGGTCGCGATGGACGAGAGGACGAGCCGCCGCGCCCGGGCCAGGTCGGTGCGGCCGGAGCGGTAGTCGAAGTGCTTCCAGAGCAGGCCGATGTCCTCTTCGTGGATGCAGATCGCGTTCTTGAGCTCCACCGCCCCGCCGCGGGAGTCGTTGACGCACGCGTCCAGGTAGCGGATCTCGCCCAGGCAGTCGCAGCCCACCTCGAGCGCGTTCAGGAGCGGGCCGAGGCCATACTCGCCGATATCGAACGCGTTCTTGAAATGGACGGTCGGGTTGGGATCGCCGTAGGGGATGACGAGCTCGGCGATCGAGGCGCGGTGGCACACCGGCCGGCCGGCGTAGGCGATGCGGTGAAGGACGAGCCCCTCCCGGGGCGTGAAACCGACACTGAGCGTCCACCCCTGCCAGGCGAGCGCGTGTCCGGTGAGCTCGAAGCTCGGCCCGTCGGGCTGGGTGATCTCGTAGGGGCGGAGGTCGTCGCGGTAGGGCCGGCCGCCGCCCGCGCGGTAGTCGCCGCCCTCGCCGGAGGGGACCGGAAGGATGCCGTGGTCGTCGATCCGGACGACCTCGAGCGTGTTCAGATCGACGACGGCGACCAGGCCGCCGATCGGGCGTGAGTACCCGTTGTCGCCCTCGAGGTCGGCGCGCAGCCACGCCAGGCCGCGGGCCAGGCGGCGGCCGCCGTCCTCGAACCGGCCGATCGACCATGGGTCGACCATCACCATGTCGGGGTCGGTGATGCCGCGGCGGGCGAGCGCCTCCTGGAAGCCGGGGTCCGCCACGATCGCCTTGCCGGCGTCGTCGAACTCGTCGATGTGGATCGCCGGCTGGACGCCGGGCACGTCCCTCCACTCGATGAGCCGCCGCTCGTCCAGCGAGACGACCGCCTCGTGCGTCATGCCGTCGTCGTTCGTGAGCACGACCAGAAACGCCTCTCGTGGGGGCGAGCCGGCGAGCGCCGCCTTGTCAGGCTCACGCAGCTCGACCGAGACGAACCGCGTCCGCCCGCCCAGCCCGCGCGCCTCCCGCACGACGGCGACCGCCGCGGCGATCTCCTCGCCGTCGAGCGGCGCGAGCGGGTCGGCGGTGATGGACGGCGCGGCCACCGGGATACGAGGGTACTAGATTCACTGGGAAGATGACCCATGCGCCGGCAGTCATGGTGGTGGCGGCGGCGCTCGTCGCCGGGTGCTCTGGGCAAAGCGCCCCGACGGCGCCGTCGCACGCCGCACCGTCCTCGACGAGCCTGCCTCAGGGGCAGCACTCCGGCTGGCGCATGTTCGGGGTCTCGTCCGACCGGGCGAACGTCTCAGGCGCGCCCGCAGCGATCACAGCCGGGAACGCGGGGTCGCTCCGGCGAACGACGATCGACGTTCCCGGCACCGTCGACTCCTCGCCGATCTGGATCCGCAACCGCTTCGTCGTCACGACCAGCTACGGCCGCACGCTCGCGCTCAGCGCCGACGGCCGCACGCTGTGGACCTACACGCCGCCCGGCATCGACGGCTGGGAGGGAAGCGCCCAGATCACGAACGCCTCGCCGGCCACCGACGGCCGGTTCGTGTACGCGGTATCGCCCGACGGCCTCGTCCACAAGCTGAGCCTCGATGACGGCGCGGAAGTGACCGGCGGCGGATGGCCGGCGCGGATCTCGCTCGACCCGGAGCACGAGAAGATCGGGACAGCGCTCAACCTGTCAGGCCCGTACGTCCTGGCGACGACCGGCGGCTACATCGGCGACGCGCCGCCCTACCAGGGCCACGTGGTCGCAATCGACCGAGAGAGCGGCAGGATCGTCCACGTCTGGAACGCGCTCTGCAGCAACCGCCATGAGCTAATCCAGCCGTCCTCCTGCTCCGACTCGGGCGCGGCGATCTGGGCGCGGTCCGGCGCCGTCGTCGAGCCTCACAGCGGCCGCATCCTCGTCGCCACGGGGAATGGCCGCTACGACGGCAGGACCGCGTGGGGCGACAGCGTCATCGAGCTCTCTCCGGACGCGAGCCGCATGCTCGCGAGTTGGACGCCGCCCAACCAGGCCGAGCTGGCCGCCGGCGATGTCGACCTCGGCTCGACCGCGCCGGCGATCGTCCGTGGCCCTGACGGCCGGCTCTTCGGCGTGCAGGGCGGAAAGGACGGGCTGCTCCGCCTGATCGACCTGGCCGACATGCGCGTCGTGCAGACGCTGCCCGACCCGGGCGCGACGGCCATGTTCACGGCCCCGGCGGTGGCGGGCCGGACGGTCTTCGCCGCCACCGACGCGGGCACGGCCGCCTATCGGCTGACCGGCGGAGACTCGCCCAGGTTGGCCCTCGTATGGCGGAACGACCGCGCCGGGACGAGCCCCGTGATCGCCGGCGGCCTGGTCTACGTCTACGACGCCACCGGCGGGCTCGACGTCTACCGGCCGGGCTCGTCCGACCCGATCGCGACGCTGCCCGCGGCGTCGGGGCACTGGCAGAGCCCGGTCGTCGTCGCGGGCAGCGTGCTCGTCGGCGAGGGGAACGCGAACGACCACGCGACGGAGGGGACGCTGAGCCTCTACAGGCTCCCGTGACTGAGCTGAGCCCCGGCCCGTGCCGACAGGTCCGCGACCAAGTATGACGCCGCCGCCTGTAGTAGCACCGTGGCGTCGACGAGCGCCGCGTGTCCTCGCGCTGGTCGGCGTCGTCCGCCCCGTCTTCCAGCTCGGGTGGGGGCGCCCTCCTCTTCGCCCTCACGATCAAGTTCGGGAACTGGGCTCGGGAGCGGCGGGCCAGGGTGATGGCTGAACGCGATCGCCCGCGCCGGTAGCCCCTGACGCGGGCGACGCTGAGACGCGACGGAACGCGCGTCGCATACGGGGACGGCGTCACACGGGGCAGCGATCCGCGATGCGCTGCAGACGCTATCGCCGAGCTGACGGGGCGCGAAGGCGCGACGGCCCTCGATCGCGAGTTCGAACGAACCTGGGCAGGAATACCCCCGATGCTATAGTGACGGCATGAAAGGCGACAGGGTCGAAGTGGTCGTGGACACGGGCGCAGGCGGCTCGCAGACGTACGAGGTCGCCGCCACCCGGGCCGGCCGCCGGGTCGAGGTGAACACCGCCCGCGGCGTGGTCGAGGTGCGCGAGCTCACCCGCTCCGGCACGGTCGTCCGCTCCGGCCGCTTCATGGCGGCCCGCGTCATCGCGGTCGTCGAGCACCCGGCCGAGGAGATCACCGGCCGCCAGGACCGCGAGCATCCGCGGCTCGAGCTCTCCGACACCGTCCTCTGACCGTCGCTCAGCTGCGGACGAGCGTGAACCAGGCGTCGTGGGCGAACGCCCGGTACTGCTTGAGCGACGCCGCGCTGGTGTCGACGAAGTCGGCCAGGTTGCCGCGGCCGTTATTCCAGATGCAGTAGGCGACGCACTGGGGGTACTGCTTGACGGCGGTACGGGTCGCGGTGATCAGGCTATGCCCGGTCACCGATCCGTCCTTGTCGTACCGGCCCCACGGGTCGGTGACGACCGCGCCCTGCTGGAAGCCGCTCTCGCAGATCATGAACGGCTTCTTGCGGTCGGCCGCCCACTGGTAGAAGCTGCCGTAGACCGGCGGGTTCACGGCCTCGTACCGGAAGGTCTCGCGGTAGAGGT
>DASQXS010000312.1:0-6636 GCA_035639615.1 Gaiellales bacterium
GGACCGATCAGGGTCGTATCCCAGTCCACGAGGTGCACGCCGCCCCCCGTATTCCGAATGACGTTCGCCCTGTGCGGCTCTCCGTGGGTCACGACCCAGGCGCCCGGGTCGTCTCGCACGCGCCCGGATCGGAGCCTCCACAATACCTGGGTGCTTCACTCCGATCACGCTCACAATCGACGACCATCCGCCACCACGCGCTTCACGAACGAGCCGAGAACTACCTCGCCCAAGGCAAGAAGGCGATGGCGCGGAAGGACCTCGAACGCATCCTCGCGGATGACTCCAGCTACCAAGGAGTCCGAGAGAAGCTCGCTGAGCCCAGCGCGGGGCCCCTCGAACTAAGCAGCGTTACGGTTCTAACCTCGTCGAGGCTTCCCAACAGCCTTCCCGTCAAGCGTTCTGAGGACGCCGAAAGTCCTAGGCGCCGCGACGTCATGCGCGTCGAGCGGCAGCTCGCGGGCGCGCCGACGCCACCACGAACCCCGGCATTGAGTGCGGTGTGCACCACCCAGGCCCTGGGAGCCGGATGGCGACTGACCTTCCGGCATGACACCCAGGCTCGGGCGAACGCCTCGGCGAGCTGGTCCTCTGCGAGCAGCAGGTCGCGGGTGCTGGCGGCAGCCGCCCTCAGGCATGGATCCCAGCTCGCCCGGAAGAACTCGGCGAATCCCGAGTCGTCCTGACTCACGATCGTCTATCCCGTTACCGAACCGAAATGCTTACCTCGGAGCCCGCAAATGTGCGGCCGAAGCCCGATCCCCTCACGGCAGGTACTCGCCCAGGTCGTCCCACGCGGCCCGCGTGTCCTCGGTGTCCTCGTGCGGTCGCCGGAACTCGGCCACGTAGACGCCGATCTCGGCAAGGGCCCACCGCTCCCGATACAGGCTCAACGCCTCCTCGTTCAGCCGAACGGAGCCCGCCACCTCGCGGTACTCGTCCCAGCCTGTCAGATCTGTGTCGAGCACCATCCACAGATCACGCTCGGGCGGACCGATCAGGGTCGTATCCCAGTCCACGAGGTGCACGCCGCCCCCCGTATTCCGAATGACGTTCGCCCTGTGCGGCTCTCCGTGGGTCACGACCCAGGCGCCCGGGTCGTCTCGCACGCGCCCGGCGAGCCGATCGTAGGCGCACAGGCGATCCCGGACGTCGCCCGCTTGCGCCCGCAGCAGCTGTCGAGCCGGCTCGGCGAAGGGCCCGTCGTCCCAGGGCGTGTCGAGCCGGCCCAACGCCTCCTCGAGCGCCTCTCGTCTCGGAAGCGCGAAGTCCTCGCAACCGGGTAGGTCACCCGGGACGCTCCCCGATGCGGCGTGGAGGCGGCCGAGCAGCGTCCCCATCCGGCGCCGTTCCTCGAGCCGCTCGAACTCGCCGGACTTCCTCGCCGCGCCGTCGGCGAACGGTTCCACGCGGATCGCGTACCGGGTGTCGACGCGGCGCAGGACGGTGCCGCCGTCCGACGGGAGCGGCGCCAGGACGAACTCCAATGCCGCGTCGTCGCGGAGCGCGACGGCCGTGCGAAAGGCCCGATCGAGCAGCGCGAAGACGTCATCGGGAGCCCGGCCGGCGTGGCGACCCGCTCGGAGGTCGTCGGCGCTCACGAACCACCGCGACCCATCGGCGCCCACCGCCTCCCAGTGGTGGCTGCCGAAGCCGATCGGCAGGTAGTCCAGGCGCGCGGCATCGATGCTCCAATGACACCTGAGCGCGTCCGCCAGCGCTGCTCGGTCAAGATCCCGCGGCTCGCTGTACACGCCCACACCATACGAGGAGGGCCCGCTCACCTTCCGTACAAACGCCGGGCAGGAAGGCGGTCGCGGTGTACCCTTGCCGGCGATGGAAGGGGCGCCGGGCCGCGGGAAACGTTGGGCATGACGCCGCGACTCGCACTGACGAGGGCGCAGATCCTCGGCTTCCGGCGGCGGGTCGGTGCGGTCGACGAGCGGCTTCCGGCGGGGCCTCGTTCGCTGCGGAAGGCGGCGTGGGCGGGCCTGCAGGACAGCATGCCGCGGGCCGCGCTCCTCTCGATCCATGCCCGGGTCGAGGGGGCCGAGCCGTCGAGCTGGGAGCACCCGTCGCTGGTGCAGCTGTGGGGGCCGCGGTACCAGAATTACGTCGTCGCGGCGCGAGACCTCGCAGTGTTCTCGCTCGGGAGGCTCCCGGACGAGGCGAAGGGGCGGCGGCGGGCGGAGGAGACCGCGGCTCGCCTGCAGGCCCACCTCAACGGCACGCAGTTGGGCTACGGCGAAGCGGGGCGCACCCTCGGGGTCCATCACAACTCGCTGAGGTACGCCGCGACGACCGGAACGGTCGTGATCCGGTGGGACGGGGCGCGACAGCCGATCGTCTGGACGGTTCCGCCCCCGACAGTCGACGCCCATGAGGCGCGACTCGAGCTCGCGCGCCGTTACCTGCACGTCTTCGGTCCCGCCACGTCGGCGACGTTTGCGCAATGGGCGGGGATCTCGGGGCGGACGGCCGTCGCTGCCTTCGGCTCGCTCCGCCGGTCACTGACGGCGGTTCGGACGCCGCTCGGCGACGCGTGGATCCTCACGCGAGACGAGCCGGCCTTCCGCGCCGACCCAGGGCCGACGGCGCCGGCGCGGCTGCTGCCCAGCGGCGATGCCTACTTCCTGCTCCAGGGAGCTGAGCGCGCTCTCTTGGTTCCAGACGCCGATCGTCGCGGCGAGCTTTGGACCCCTCGCGTGTGGCCCGGCGCCATCCTCCTCGACGGCGAGATCCGCGGAACGTGGCGGCGCGCGCACGACACCATCACGGCCCAGCCATGGGGGCAGTTCTCGGCCGCGGCCCGCGATGCCGTCGAGGCGGAAGCGGCGGCGCTGCCGCTGCCCGGTGTCGAGGGGCGGATCGTCGTCCGCTGGAACGACTGACCGTCTGGGCGTCGGCGGCTCGGGCTCGGCTCGTGTCGTGGCTTCCGTTCGTGCGCGAGCGGCCAGGCGATCCTACCCGGCCGTTCTCGCCACCTCCGGGATGACTGCCTCGGCGACGAGCTCGATGGTCGCCGCCTCGAGCTCCTCGTCGGGAAAGAAGATGCAGATCGAATCGAGGCCGGCCTCGAGCCAGCGGCCGATCTTCTGCGCCACCTCGGCGGGGCTCCCGACGAGCGCGAGATCCTCGAGCCACTCGTCGGGCATCCGCGCCCGCACGGCGTCCTCGCCCCCTTCGTCGATGAGCGCGGCGAGCTCCTCCGAGATGCCGTATGCGTCGGTGAGCGTGTTGACGCCGAACTCGGCGAGAAACGACGCCAGCACCGGTCGCGCGGCGGCGCGGGCACGGGCGCCGTCGCGATCGACGCATGTGAGCGCGATGGTCGAGTACGACATGGCGTCCGACGGCCGGCCGGCCCTGCGCAGCCCCCGCTCGACCCGGGAGATCGCAAACCGGATGTAGTCGACGCCGGCGGAGGCCGCCAGGAGCGTCGTATCCGCGAGCTCGCCGGCCAGCGCGAGCAGCATCGGCCCGCTCACCCCCATCGCGATCGGCACGCGCTCGGTCGCCGGATGGGTGATGGCGATGTCGTCGAGCCGGTACTGCTTCCCCTGAAGCGTCACCCGCTCCCCCGCGAGCAGGCTCCTGATGGAGGACACGCTCTCGCGCAGGGCGGCCACGGGCTTCTCGGGCATGATCCCCATCTGCCGGAGCCATTCGGGTAGGCCGAGCCCGATGCCCGGCCGGAATCGGCCCGGAAACGCGCGGCTGATGCCGGCGATCTCCATCGCGAGCACCGCCGGGTGCCGCACGAGCCCCGACACGATGCTCGTCCCGATCGGCACCGACTCGGTCGCCTGGAGCGCGAGCGTGACGGCGATCAGCGCGGGCTCGTAGAAGTAGTCCTCCGGAATCATGAGGTGCGAGTAGCCGAGCGCCTCGAGCCGGCGCGCCTTCGCCGCGATCTCCTCGGGCGGAGTCATGTCGCCGAGCGAGACCCCGATGGGATGGGCATACGCGGGCGCCGAACCGGTCATGGCGAGACTCTGTCAGACAAGGCCCGCCTCCGCTGCAGCAGGCCTGACCATCGCCGGCGCCGAATCGACGACGCTACGGTGGGACGTGCAGCGGCGTCTTCTCGGAGGTGGGTTACGGCCGACAAATCGGGACGGACGAGCGCCGGCATCCTGCTCTGGCGCCGGCGTGAGGATCGTCTGGAGGTGCTGCTCGCCCACATGGGCGGGCCGTACTGGGTGCGGAAGGACCTCGGCCACTGGACGATCCCGAAGGGCGAGATCGAGCCCGGCGAGGAGGCGGTGGCGGTGGCGCGGCGCGAGTTCGCCGAGGAGACTGGGCACGACCTGCCGGGCGGGCCGCTCATCGAGCTTGGCGAGATCTGGCAGAAGTCGGGGAAGCTCGTGCTGGCCTGGGCAGTCGAGGGCGACCTCGACCCGGCGGCCGCGGTCAGCAACACGTTCGACATGGAGTGGCCGCCGAGGTCTGGCCGGATCCGGTCGTTTCCGGAGATCGACCGCGTGGAGTGGTTCGACCTGACCGAGGCGCGGCGCCGGCTGCGGGCGGCGCAGGTGCCGTTTCTGGAGCGGCTCGAGGAGGCGCTCGCGGCAGCCCAGTAGTCCATCGAGCCCGATCTGGGTATGGTCCCCGGCCGTACAGGCAGAGAGGGGGCACGAGATGAGACTGACGTTCGTAGGATCGCTCGCGGCTGCAGCCGCCGTCGGCCTGGCGTTCGCGGCGCCGGCGTCGGCGGCCACGATCGTCGATTGGGAGATGAACGAGGGGCCCGGCGCCACCGTCATGGTCGACAGCGCCGGCAACGTGAACGGCTCGATCGGCTCGGCGGTGCAGACCGGCTACAAGGTGGGGAGCGTCGTCGCCTACCACTGGGTATTCGCCAGCCCGACCAAACCGCCGCCGAAGCCGGAGCGGCTGGTGCAGGCCAAGAGCGACTCGCTGAACCCAGGCTCCGGAACCTACGTCGTCACGTTCCGATACCGCACCACCAAGCACTTCGGCAACATCGTCCAGAAGGGGCAGGCCGGGTCGTCCGGCGGCTACTGGAAGATCGAGAACCCGAACGGGCAGATCAACTGCGTCTTTCGCGGCAAGGACTCGAGCGGGACGTTCCACCGCAAGGCGGTCGAGTCGCCCGACGTCCTGAGCGACGGGTCGTGGCACGTCGTCCGGTGCGAGCGCACGTCGACCGGGCTCTCGCTCTCGATCGACGGCAGCGTCGTCGCCACGGCCAAGGGCAGCACGGCCACCATCTCGAACACGCGCCCTCTCACGATCGCCGGCAAGCTCAACTGCGACCAGGTCACCGTGACCTGCGACTACTTCACCGGCGACATCGACTACATCAAGATCTCGAACTAGCGCTCGCAGTCGCCGCCGCGGTCCCCGCCTCGGCGCGGACCGCGGCGGCGCCGGCGACGAGCGACTCGAGCTTGCCGTAGGCGACGTCCCGGGGCAGGTACTTCATGCCGCAGTCGGGCGCCGCCACCAGCTCGTGCGCCCGCTTGTACGGGAGCGCCTTGCGGATGCGGTCTGAGACCGTCTCCGGCGACTCGACCCGGTGGGTCTCGAGCTCGATCACGCCGAGGATGATCGTCTTCCCCGGCAGCGTCTCGAGGATGGCCGCATCCAGGTTCGACTGGGCCGTCTCGATCGAGATCTGGTCGCACGAGCACTCCGCCAGCTCCGGCAGGAACGAGTAGGCCGGCGGGCGCTCGTGGATGATCGCCGCGTAGCCGAAGCAGATGTGAACGGCGGTCGTCCCCTGAACGCCGTCGAGCGCGCGCTCGAGGGCCGCGACCCCGAACTCGCGCGCCTTCTCCGGCCGGGCCTGCATGTAGGGCTCGTCGATCTGGACGATGTCGGCGCCGGCGGCGAACAGGTCGACGATCTCGTCGTGCACCGCCCCGGCGTAGGCGATGGCCAGCTCGGCGTCGGTCGGGTACGCCTCGTTCTGCGCCTGCTGCGACATCGTGAAGGGGCCGGGCACGGTCATCTTGATCGGCCGGGCCGTGTTCGCCCGCAGGAAGCGGACGTCACGCACCTGCACCGGGTGCTTGCGCTCTATCGGGCCGACGACGCGCGGCACGGGGTTGGGATGGCCGCTTCGGTCGAGGGCGGTCCCCGGGTTCTCGATGTCGACGCCGGCGAGGGCGGTCGCAAACCGGTTGGAGTAGCTCTCCCGGCGCGCCTCGCCGTCGGTGATGATGTCGAGCCCGGCCCGCTCCTGGTCGCGGATGGCGATCAGGGTGGCGTCGTCCTGGGCCTCCTCGAGGTACCTCGGATCGACCCGCCAGAGCTCCGTGGCGCGGACGCGCGGCGGGAACCGCTCGCGCAGCCGGCCGCGGTCGATCAGCCACTCCGGCTGGGCGTAGGAGCCCACCAGGCTGGTCGGAAGGACGGACGGGATGCGATCGGTCACGCCCGCAACGCTACACGCCGTGCGCGGCGAACGCCGCCCGGGGGGCCCCGGCGCGGCGCCGGGGCCCCAACCCTGCTCCTCAGACCGCGACTCGGCCGGAGCGGCGTCCGCGGGCGCTCACGCCCGCTGCGAGCAGGAGCACGGTGGCTCCACCGATGCCGGCGCCGGCCGCGAGGGCCTTCCAGTCGACGCCCGAGTCGCCGGACTTCGGCGCTGTCGGAGTCACCGGCACC
>DASQXS010000313.1:0-28809 GCA_035639615.1 Gaiellales bacterium
CGGTATTCTTGGGATTCGCGAACGCTCCGCCTTGTTGGGCGGCTCCCTCGAAGCCAGCAACGACGACGGCTGCTTCACCGTGCGCGCACACCTCCCGTACACACCCGCAGAGCCACGATGAACGACGGTCCGGTCCGCGTCCTCATCGTCGACGACGACCACCTGATGCGGGCCGGACTCGCGGCCGTGCTGCGAAGCGACGAGACGATCGAGGTCGTCGGGGAGGCCGCGGACGGGCGGGCCGCGGTCGCCTCGGCGCGTGCCTCGGCGCCCGACGTCGTCCTCATGGACGTCCGCATGCCCGGGCTCGACGGGATCGCCGCCACGCGCGAGGTGCTCGCCGCCTCGCCGAACGTCCGGGTGGTGATCCTGACGACGTTCGAGCAGGACGACTACATCTTCGGCGCACTGAGCGCCGGCGCCTCGGGGTTCCTGCTCAAGCGCACGAGCCCGGAGGAGCTGCTCGCCGGCATCCACACCGTCGCCGCCGGCGACTCGCTCCTCTCGCCCTCGGTCACGCGGATCGTGATCGACCGGATGGCGCACCAGCCCACCCCCGACATCGGTGCGACCGAGCGACTCGCCGACCTCACGCCGCGGGAACGGGAGGTGCTGGGGCTCGTCGCCCGCGGCCTCTCGAACGGCGAGATCGCAGCCACGCTCGTGATCGAGGAGTCGACCGTCAAGACCCACGTGAAGCGGATCCTGATGAAGCTCGACCTACGCGACCGCGTCCAGGCCGTCATCTTCGCCTACGAGAGCGGCCTCATCCGTCCCGGGTCGAACGCGAAGGCGTAGTCCTGCCGGGTGAGCCCTATGGGCGGCGAGCGCGCCGAGGCCGCGCGTCGCCGGCGACGACCTCGCCCGCGACGTCGCGGAGCTTGCGGTTCGAGTGACTCGACTGGTGGCGGAGGACGTCGAACGCCGCCCCCCGGGTGATCCCATAGCGGTCGGCGATCAGGCCCTTTGCCTCCTCGATCACCGGGCTGCGTCCGACCCGGCCCGAAAGGCGGGTGAGGCGGCCGATGAGCACGGGGTGGCTCATAAGCGGCTCGTCGGCGGCGAGCGTGGTCATCTCGAGCGCGCGCCGCATGGTCAGATCGACCTGTGCGCGGGTCTCGGCGATCCGCACGCCGATCTGCGCGGAACGCGCGCGCGCCGCCTTGCTGCGCTCGATCGCGGCGGTGAAGATCTCGTCCGGCGGCATTGCACCTCCCGAGCCGTATTCTTCCACGCCGGCGCCCAGAACGAAACCCGGCGCGCGTCACGTGGCGGGCGTAAGATTCTTCGGTGGCCGAGACGCCGATCGGCAATGCGTCAGCGCGGACGGACGAGCGCCGCCGGATGGCTGGGTGCCGCGCCCGGGAGGCCGCCAGGCGCGCTGCAACCGCCCGAAAGAACGCCGAACTCGCCCGGAAGGCCGGGAACGAGCGAGGCGCCGCGGTGCACGATCACGAGGCGGCGGTGCACGAACGGGCCGCGGAGCTCCACCTCGAGGCCGCGAGGCTGCAGGTCCAGCACGCCGGTGAGCTTGGGGAGTCCGCGGGGCGGCGCGGCCTCGACACCAATGGGCTCCGCCTGATCGCGGCCAACGTTCGCCAGGCCAGGAGTGACGCGCAGCTTCGAAGCGAGCAGGCGCGAACACACGCCATGCGGGTCCGTGACCGCGCCCAGAGGCTCCGCGCACAGGAGCCCTCCGGCGATGCCGACGCCTAGCTTCGGAGCGCCCGGGGTACGAGGCATCTGTGGCGAAGCGTGACGTCGTCGTGGTGGGCGCGTCGGCCGGCGGCATCGAGGCGCTCACTCGCATCCTCGAGGACGCGGCGTCCGCAGACGCCGCGTTCGTCGTCGTCGTCCACATGGCCGCGAACGCGCGCACGGCGCTCCCGCACATCGTGGAGCGGGAGACCGGCCTGCCGTGCCGCCTCGCCGCGGACGGCGACGCGCTGGACTCCGGCTCGGTCCTGATCGCACCGCCGAACCGACACACGCTCGTGCGACCGGGGCATGTCGCGGTCGTACACGCCCCCCGTGAGAACCGCGCCCGTCCTGCGATCGACCCGCTCTTCCGCAGCGCCGCCGCGTCGTACGGGCCCCGCGTCATCGCCGTCGCACTTTCCGGCGTCCTCGACGACGGGACGGCGGGGGCGAGCGCGGTCCGCCGCGCCGGCGGCCTGGTCGTGGTCCAGTCGCCCGACGACGCCCTGTTCGCGGACATCCCGCGCAATATCATCGAGCACGTCGGCGCCGATCACGTTCTCGCAAGCGCGGAGATCGGGGCGTTGCTTCTGCAGCTCACGGACGAAGAGGTGGTGGATCTGATGGCTCCGGAGGAGCAAGAGCCGGCGCTCGCCAACCCGGGCGATCTCGAGGCGCAGGTGAAGCAGGGCCGCATCACCCAGTTCACCTGCCCGGAGTGCAGCGGCACGTTGTGGGAGGTCAACGAGCACGGGATCGTGCGGTATCGCTGCCGCGTCGGCCATGTGTACTCGCCGGAGGCGCTTCGGGCCGCGCAGGCCGACGGGGTCGAGACGGCGCTCTGGGTCGCGATGCGGGCGCTCGAGGAGCAGGCGAGCCTCATGCGGAGGACCGCGGACCGTTCCCGCAGCCTCGGCGCGCCGGCGTCAGCGTCGCGTCACGACCAGCGGGCCGAGGAGGTCGAGGCGCAAGCGGAGGTCATCCGCGAGCTGCTCGACAGGCTGACCGGGATCCGCGCGAAGGCCGCCTCAGGCTCGGCTTGACTCGGCGGCGTTCCCGCTCGAGTCGACCTGCTCCATCAGGATCACAGCGCCCTGGATCCGGTCGCCGTGGGCGAGCGGGGTGCACAGCACCTGGCAGGTGACCGGCCGTCCGCGCCGGTTCGTCGCCTCCACCGTCAGCGATTCGCGCTCGCTCTCGCCGGCGAGACACGCCCTGATCGGATCGCGAAGCCGGTCGACCGGAAAGCCGATGTCGAGGTTGAGGAGATGCTGGCCCTCGACCTCGTCGCTTCGGAGCCCCCACAGGTCGGCCGCTTCCCGATTCCACACGAGCACGCGCAGCTGTGGGTCAGTCACGATCACCGCGACGCGGACGCTGAGGAGCACCGACTCGAAGAACACGTTCACCTCGCTCAGCTCGAGCGACCGCCGTCGCAGCTCCTCGTTCATGGTCTCGAGCTCCTCGTTCGTCGACTGGAGCTCCTCGTTCATGGTCTCGAGCTCCTCGTTGGTCGACTGCAGCTCCTCGTTCGTCGTCTCGAGCTCCTCGACGGTGGACTGCAGCTCCTCGTAGGCGGTCTCGATCTCTCGCTGCGAGCGCTGCAGCCGCTCCTCGAGATCGTGAACGCCGGTCACGTCCATGAAGGTGATTCCGGTTCCGAGGTGCATCCCTGCGTCGGACGCGAGCGGGACGACGTGCACGTCGATGAACGCACGCTCGCCGTCGCGGGCCCACTCGACGTGCTGGGCGGCGAGCGGACGGCGCTCCCGCTCGGCCTGGTCGATCAGCGACCGAAGCTCGACGGGCCGGTAGGACACCTCGAGGTCCTGGATCGCCTTCCCGACGGCGTCGGCGCCCAGCCCGAAGAGCCGGCGCGCGCGCTCGTTCACGAAGGTGACCGTGCCCGCCGCATCGATCAGGATCTGCGGCAGCTCTGCCGATTCGAACGCACGATCCTCGAGCGTTGAGTCGTCATCGCGGCGCGGTTCGTCCTCTGCTGGCCTCTGACCCATCCGCCAGACTCCATGGTATCGCCCCGCCGCGCCGGTGGCCCGGAAGACGCGCCGCTTGAGATCGACGGGCAGGAAGCGGTCAGTCCTGGAGAGCATCACCTCGGACTTGCCGAGCACGAGATAGCCGTTCGGTCGAAGCGCGAAGTGGAATCCGTCCAGGATGTCAGTCTGGAGCGGCGCACTGAAGTACATCAACGTGTTGCGGCAGAGAAGCAGGTCGATCTTCGAGATCGGCGCGTCTGACGCGAGGTTGTGCCGGCCGAAGATCACCGCCCGCCGGATGTCCTTCGAGATGGCGAACCGCTGGCCCGACTGTTCGAAGTAGCGCCCGCGCAGGTCGGCCGGCACCGACTCCACCGCGCGCTCGGGGAACTCGGCCCGCCGTGCCTCCGCGAGGGCCTCCTCGTCGATGTCGGTCGCGTAGATCTTCACGCGCCGCGGCACCTCGTCGACGCCCAGCTCCTCGGCGAGGAGCATTGCGACGCTGAACGGTTCCTGGCCCGACGCGCATCCGGCGCACCAGACCCTGACCGGCCCGGTCCTGTCGGTGACGAGGACGTCCGGGACGACCGCCTCTCGCAGGTACTGCCACGTCTCCTCGTCCCGGAAGAACGACGTGACGTTGATCAGGAGCGTGTTGAAGAGGCGGGTGAACTCGTCGGCGTCGGCCTGCACGTGGTCGAGGTATGCATCGTAGGAGTCCATCCCGAGCTCGCCCATGCGCTTGCTCGTCCGCCGAAGCAGGCTCGAACGCTTGTAGCCCGTGAAGTCGAAGTTGCGCTCGAGCCGTACGAATTCGAGCAGCCGCTCGAAGTCGGACTGGTCGGCCGTGTCGGCCATCTCGTCCCGGACCCTAGACGATCCGGCGGCGTCTCTCGGCTACGCGGCGTCGGACCGCGTGACCGACTCGAGAAGGCCGGTGACCCCGCGGATCGACGCGGAGCCGTCGACGGCGAGCGTGACTTTTCGCCCTTCGCAGCGATCGGCGACCGCGGAGAGCGCCCGCAGCCCCGCGAGGTCGCAGAAATCGACTGCGCGCAGGTCGAGGTGGAGCGTGCGAGCGGATGTGGCGAGGCTCCGCGAGACCGCGGCCTCGAGATCTGGGGCCGTGGAGACGCAGAGCTCCCCGCGCACGTCGAGGCGCACGACCTGCGCGACGTCTGTCATTCGGATCTCGAGCGGGTTCACGGGACCCTCCATCATCGTGCCTTCAAGGGCGAGCTGGAGGTTCAACCCGCTTCGCGGATGATACCCGAGATTCGCTGATTGCCCCTCTGCCGGAACGGGTAGCGTTCGATACGTGGGCGGCCTCGAAGAATCTGGAGTGCGATGGACGCTGCCGGCGGTTCCCGCGTCGGTTCCAACCGTCCGGCGGGGAGTCGCCGAGATTCTCGGCCCGGAGGTGGCGCGCGAGAGCGCCGACGAGATCCGTCTGGCTGTGACCGAGGCATGCTCGAACGTCGTGCGGCACGCCTACGAGGGGAAGGACGGCGTGCTCGAGGTGGTCGTGCGCCGGGACGGGAACGCCCTCGTGGTCGACGTCCGCGACGCCGGCATCGGCCTTCCGCCCAACCCGCGCCCCACCGGCGACGGTCTCGGGTTGAAGCTCATCGCGGCGCTCGCGCAGACCGTCACCATCACGGCACGTCACCCTGGCACGTCCGTGCGGATGAGGTTTGCGCTGACGCGGTCCTGACCTACGTCCTCCCCACCGACCGGCGGTCGGGCCGGCGGCGCCGGACCCCCTCCACGGCCGCCGCGCGCGTGAGATACACGGGAACGACCTCTTCCACGCCGACGAGCGACAGCAGCCGTGCCACCGATCGGGCGCCGGCCGCCGCGACGACGGCGACGTCGTCTGCGTGGCGCTCCGTGGCGAGCCGCTGCCCATGGATGATCGCGGCGATGACCGTGCTGTCGATGAACTCGGCCTCGCTCAGGTCGACGATGACGCTTGAGCCCGTTGCGAGTGCCGTCTCGATCCCGTCGTGGAGGGAGGGCTCCGTCGTGAGGTCATGCTCGCCTCGAAGCGCGATCACCCTGATCCCACCTGTGTCCTCGATCCGGAACGTGCCGTCCATCGCATCCCCTCGTCACCGATCGCTGCTCCGGGGGAGGCCCGGACGGGCGTCGAGTCAGGTCGGTCTGCACCAGCCAGCCGTCGACGTGTCCCGGCCGGAAGGGCGCCTCCGACCAGGCAGGCTGGCTGCTCAACCTGACCTCTCGATTCTACGCCCGGCGATCTCGAGCAGTCAACCGCGCCGGTCGTTCACGCCATGGTCTCGTCGCCCAGGCGCTGCTCGATCAGGTCGTCGAGCCTCTTCGTCAGCCACGTGGTGACCGCCGCGACCGTGATGTAGGCGAGCCACTGCTTCTTCGTCACTGTCCGCCGTGCTCTCTTGGTTTGCCGGGCCCGCATCGTCCCGCTGAAGACGGGCCGGACAATCGCGCCGGCGAGGTTTCCTGGTCGCACGTCAGCCTCCTCGGGTCGATGTCACATCATCGTCTGCGGGCGATCCTGCTTACCGCGACGCCGGCGCGCGCCTTGAGCTCGTGGAACTTGACCGCCGCTCGCCCCTTCAGGCGTTTGGGCGCGCTCATCTTGTACGTCAGCGCCTCGACGGTCTCGCCGAGGCGCTCGCGCGCCTCCTCTACCTCATCCCGGACTTCGCGCGTTCCTTGGTCCATGCTACGTCCTCCTTCACCGACTCGATGGTCTCCCTGGGCACGGGCGGCGTCGCACGGCGGATCGACCGCATCCCGGCCAGGGCCAGCAGGCCGCCCCCGATACCCGCGACCAGCGCGACGATGATCGCCGAGAGCCAGTCCGGGAGGGCGATGTCGAGCGCCATCACTGCTGCGGCCACGACGGCACCAACCATGACGAGTGCGAGCACGACGCCGGCTCCGATCATCACGGCGCCGCTCACGACTTTCCGCGCCTTGGCGGACGCCTCCGTCTTCGCAAGCTTCAACTCCCGGCGCACCAGTTCGGACACGTCCTGCGACAGCTGTTTCGTCAGCTCCCCCATCGAGCGGTCCCGCATGTCGGTGCTCATTTCGCCTCGCCTCCTCGATCACAAATCTGCGCGTTCGGTGCCCGCCGCAGCCCTGCTTGAAACGCACGTCACGTTTGCCCACGCCCGTGATGGGCATACGACGAGGTGATGGCACGGCGGGCCCCGGCACACGAAACCGAGGACGGCAAACGCGAGGCCGCGGCGCCGGACGCCGCCGAGCCTCCGCAGCCCACTCCACAGCCGGAGCTTCACGAGCCGAGGCTCGAGGATCCCGGCCTCGGTGACCTCTCCACCCGCGACTACCTGGCGATCGTCGTGCGGGGGATCAAGGGGGCGCTCGCCGATAACGTCACCAACCTCGCGGCTGCGGTCGCGTACTACCTCTTTCTCGCCATCCCCTCGGCGCTGCTGATCGCGGTCGGGGCGTTCAGCATCTTTGCCGGCCCGAGCGCCGTGCAGACGATCATGGATCATCTGTCGAGCGTCATGCCGCAGAGCGCCGTCGCGCTTCTCGGGCAGAGCCTCACCCGCACGACGCAGGCGCAGAACGGCGGCGTCATCATGATCGCCGTCGGCGCCGCGCTCGCCCTCTGGACGCTCTCGGGCGCGATGCAGACGATCATGTGGGCGCTGAACCTGGCCTACGGCCGCGACGAGACCAGGAACTTCTTCAAGAAGCGACTGATCGCGGTGGCGATGATCTTCTGCGCACTCACGAGCTTCGCGCTCGTCGTCGTCCTCCTGATTCTCGGCCCGCAGATGACCGAGTGGGTCGGCTCAGCGGTGGGGAACACCACGGCGGTCACCTGGGTGTGGTGGACGGCGCAGTGGCCGATCCTGCTCGTCGGGCTGCTCACGATCTTTGCGATCGTGCTCTACCTGGCTCCGAACGTCGTGCCGCCGCGGTGGCAGTTCGTCACGCCGGGCGCCGTGTTCGCCGTCGTCGTATGGCTCGCCTCATCCGGGGCCTTCGCGTTCTATGCGAGCCGGTTCGCGTCCTACAACAAGACATGGGGTAGCCTGGCCGCGGTCATCATCATGCTCACGTGGCTGTGGCTCTCGGCGCTCGCGCTCCTCGTCGGCGGCGAGATCAATGCAGAGGCGTACCGCAGCCGTGAGCTTCGTCGGGCGCCGCGGGGGCGTACGGTGACCTCACCGGGAGGTGATTGAGGGAATGAACCCGAACGCGACACGGATCGCGATCCGCCTCGCGCGGCGCTACCCGCGTACGGCGGCGCGGATCGGCTGGAACATGGCGAAGCACCCGCGCAGGACGGCCAGGCTCCTTCGCCTCAGCCGGGAAGCTCCGGAGACCGTCCGCGCGGCACGGGACTGGGGGCGCCTGATCGCCGCCGCCTACTCGGCGCCGCCGGCCCGGCCGAAGCGGCGCCGGGGCCGGGTCATCGTCGCCGCAATGGCGGCAGTGGGAGCGGGCGGATACGCCACCGCCAGGGCGCTCCGAGGCCGGAACGGGGCGGCTGCGCCGGCCCCGCTCGATGAGCACGACGAGACGCTGGCCGGATCCTTCCCGGCGTCCGATCCGCCGCCCGGGCCCATGGCCTGAGCGCGCGGCTCAGCGGCTCAGGCTCGCCGGCCGGCCGAAATCGCGGTCGCGCCGATGAGCGCGGCACCGACGCCTGCCAGCGCGACCGCCGCCGGCAGGAACCGCCGCGGTGCGCGCTCGAGATCCCGCTCCGGACCGGTACGGCCGCTCTCGCGCAGGGCGCGCTGGACGACCTGCGCGACATGCACCGCTCTGCGGTGTGCGAGCTGGTCGATCTGGGCCCGGCACGAGAACCCGTCGGCGACGATGATGTCCGACTCCGAGGCGCGTTCGAGTGCCGGCAGGAGGCGGTGTTCGGCGACGGCGACGGACACGTCGTAGCGCTCGCCGGCGTGGTAGCCGAACGACCCGGCCATGCCGCAGCAGCCGGTGTCCAGGATCTCGTGGTCGACGCCGAGGCGGTCGAGCAGCTCGCGATCGTGGCTCATGTCCTTCTCGGTGGCGCGATGATGGCAATGGCCCTGGACGATCGCCCTCGCCTCGAGCCGAGGCGGCTGCCAGTCGACGCGATCGGTGAGGTACTCGACGAAGGAGAAGGTCTGCTTCGAGAGCCGCTTGGCGTCCTCGTCGTGCGGGAGCATGTTGATCAGCTCGTCGCGGAAGACGTCCACGCAGCTGGGCTCGAGCCCGACGACGTCGACGCCGGCGCGGATCTCCGGCCGCAGCCGCTCCAGGATCTGCTCGAGCCGGCGGCGGGCCGTCTTGAGCATGCCGAAGTCGTACAGCGGCCGCCCACAGCAGAGCGCCCCTCGCGGGAGGTCGACGGCGCACCCCGCTGCTTCCAGCACCTCGACCGCGGCCTTGCCGACGTCTGGCTCGAAGTAGTTCGTGAAGGTGTCGGGCCACAGGATCACCCGCCGGCCCTCCGTCCGGGAGCCGTCGCGCCGGGAGAACCAGGAGGTGAAAGGCTCATCGGCGAACCGCGGCGGAGTCCGCTCGGGGGCGATGCCGGCAGCCCGTTTCGCGGCCGTCGTGGCCGCGAGCGCGTTAGCGAGGCGCGGCGCCTTGGACGCGATCCGGGCCCATTCCCGGACGAGGCCGAGCGCGTATGCCTGCCGGGGCCGGAGGCGGTGCTCGTAATAGTGGGCCAGGAACTCGGCCTTGTAGGTGGCCATATCGACTCGGACCGGGCACTCGTTCTTGCAGCCCTTGCACGAGAGGCACAGGTCGAGCGCGTGCAGGACCTCCTTGCTGCGCCAGCCCCCCGTGACCTCGTCGCCGCGCATCATCTCGAACAGGAGCCGGGCGCGGCCGCGGGTCGAGTGCTCCTCCTCGAAGGTGGCGTGATAGCTCGGGCACATGACCCCCTCCTGGTCGCGGCACGCGCCGACGCCGAAGCAGCGCTCGGCCGCGGCCGCGAACGAGCCGCCGTCCTCGGAGTATGAGAAGTAGGTCTTGACCGGCCGGGGACGGTAGGGCGGAGCCATCCGCAGATTCGTGTCCAGCGGGTACGGATCGGAGACCTTGCCGGGGTTCATCTTCCTGTCCGGGTCCCAGATGGATCTGAACTCCCGGAAGGCCCCGACGAGCTCCGGCCCGAACATGCGGTCGAGCAGCTCCGCCCGGGCCTGGCCGTCGCCGTGCTCCCCCGACAGCGAGCCGCCGTAGGAGCTGACGAGATCGGCCGCTTCCTCCATGAACGTTCGGTAGCGGCGGATGCCGTCGCGGGTGGAGAAGTCCCAGTCAAGGCGCGTGTGGATACAGCCGTGGCCGACGTGGCCGAAGTAGCAGGAGACTCGAAGGCCATGGTCGGTGACGAGCTCCTCGAAGTCGCGCAGGTACTCTCCGCAGCGCTCGGGGGCCACGGCCGCGTCCTCCCACGACGGCCAGCCGGGGTGCTCGCCCGGCACCTTGGAGTGGTGGACGCCGCCCTCGCGGATCTCCCAGACGTCCCTCACCTCGCGGTCGTCCTCGTAGAGCTTGATGTCGAGGTAGTCCTTCGTCGTCTTCCGTCGCATCGCGCTCTGGAGGCGCTCCGCCTGTGCGTCCGCCTCGGCCTTGGTGTCTCCCCCGAACTCGACGAGCAGCCACGCCTGGCCACCCGGGAGGAGCTCCGGACGCCGTTTGAACCCCTTCTTCAGCTCGTTGTCGACGAGGCGTTGGTCGAACATCTCGAGGCCGATCGGCCCGAACTCCATGATCTCCGGGACGTGGAAGGCGGCGCTCCACGGCGCGTCGTAGCCGAGGAGGACGAGCGACCGGTGCTGCGGGCTCGGGATCAGCCTCAGCTCGGCCTCGAGCACCAGGCAGCACGTGGACTCGGTGCCGACGAGCGCCGCGGCGACGTCGAAGCTCGCCTCGGGCAGGAGGCGGTCGAGGTTGTAGCCGGAGATCCGGCGCGGGATCCGGGGGAAGCGCTGCCGCACCCGGTCGCCCCAGCGGTCGGCGAGGCCGTGGAGCTCGTCCGTGAGCCGATCACCCCCGGGACCGCGAATCGCGTCCGCGCCTCGGGACACGGTGAGCCGGCTGCCGTCGTAGAGCAGCACGTCGAGCGACTCGACGTTGTCCGCGGTGACACCGGCGATGATCGAGTGCACGCCGCAGGAGTTGTTGCCCAGCATCCCGCCGAGCGTGCAGCGGCTGTGGGTGGCCGGGTCGGGACCGAACGTGAGCTGGTGCCTCTCGGCCTCCTCCCGGACGCGGTCGAGGACGATCCCCGGCTGGACGCGGGCCAGCCTCCGGTCGGGGTCGAGCTCGACGAGGTCGCGGAGGTACTTGCTGAAATCGATCAGCACCGCCTCGTTCACGGTCTGGCCCGCGAGCCCGGTCCCCGCGCCGCGGGCGAAGATTGGCGCCTCTCGCTCGCGGCAGACTGCGACGGTGGCGACAACGTCGTCGACGGTGCGCGGAATCACGACCCCGATCGGCGGCTGGCGGTACGACGAGCCGTCATTCGCGTACAGGGCGCGGCTGCCAGGGCCGAAGCGGACCTCGCCGGAGATGTTGTGGACGAGGTCGCGCGCGAGCAGCCGCCGGTCGATGGAATCCACGCCCTCGGGGCGGGCGCGAAGCTCCTCCGTCCGGTCGCCGCGAGCGGGCGCGGGCGCCGTCCTCATCGCCGGCCGTTCCCGCCCGGAAGGATCGCGCCGAACTTCTCCTTCAGCCGCGCGGGCACGCCGTACGGGCTGGCGGAGTAGTCGGCCTCCTTGAGCATGTCGCGCCCGACCGTGAGCGCGATCCGCCGGCGGTGCTCCTGGCCGCGCGCGAGCGCCTCGGCGAAGAGCTTCGTCTGCTCGCGGGTCACCTGCGGCGGGTGCGGCGGCTCGTGCGGGTCGGTCACGCACTCGATCACGGCCGGCCCGTCGAGCTCGAGCGCCCGGGCCAGCTGGTCACGGCATCGGGTCGGGTCGTCGATCCGGATGCCGGGAACCCCGCACCCCTCGGCGACCTTGACGAAGTCGACATCGTTGAAGTCGCACCCGTACTCGGGATTCCCGAGGAAGATCTGCTGCTCCCATTTGATCAGGCCGAGGGTGCAGTTCTTGTTCACGATCACCTTGACCGGCAGCCGCTCCTGGGCGAGCGTGGCCAGGTCGCCGAGCATCATCGTCAGCGACCCGTCGCCCGTGTAGGCGACGACCTGCCGGCCGGGGTAGGCCGCCTGCGCCCCGATCGAATACGGGAGCGCCGCCATCATCGAGCACATCGTGCCGCTGAAGCTGAACCGCTGGCGGCCGCGCAGCTTCCAGCGCGCGATCCACGTCGTCACGGTGCCGGAGTCGCCGCAGACGATCGCGTCGTCGTCCAAGAGCTCGTTCAGGTGCCACACCGGCACCTGCGGCTTCATCGGCACGTCATCGCGGGTGCCGCGTTCTTTCATCAGGTCCCACCAGCCGCGCACCGATTGCTGCATCTCCTCGAGAAACGTGCGGTCGTCGTTTCGTTCCAGTCGCGGGATCAGCTGCTGAAGCGTGAGCTGCGCGTCCCCGACCAGGCCGACATCGACCGGATGGCGAAGCCCGATCCGCTCGGGGCGGTCGTCGATCTGCACGCAGGCCGGCCCGCCCGGCGGCGGCAGGAATTCGATATAGGGGAACGACGATCCGACGACGATGAGGGCGTCGCACCGGGCGAACGCCTCCTGGGATGGCCGGGTGCCGACCACGCCCGTTCCGCCGGTGACGTAGGGACTGTCGTCGGGAACGCAATCCTTGCCGAGGAGCGCCTTCACGATCACGGCGCCGAGCTTCTCGGCAAGCTCTTCCAGCTCGCGGCCGGCGCCGCGCGCGCCGGCGCCGGCCAGAATCGCCACCCTGCGCCTGCCGCGAAGGAGGTCGGCGGCGCGCTCGACATGCGACTCCGGCGGGACCGGGCGCGGGGGGACGAAGCCCTCCGCCCCGGCGGTGTGCCCGGGGACGTTGCGCTTGAAGCGGTCGGCCTCGTCCATCTCCGCCACCTGGAAGTCGATTGGGATGCAGATGTGGCTCACGCTCCGGTTCGAGAGCGCGCTCCGGCATGCCAGGTTCGCGACGTTCTCGACGTGCCCGGGCCCCATCAGGCGCTGGTTGAACGCGGCGACGTCGGCGAAGAGGTAGTCGTGGTTCAGGTCCTGCAGGTACTTCGTCCCCATCAGGTCGTGATAGGTCATGCCGGTGACCGCGAGCACCGGCGCCTGGTCGACCGCGGCGTCGTAGAGCCCGTTCAGGAGGTGGATCGCGCCCGGAGCGGCCGTGGAGAGGCACACGCCCAGCCTGCCCGTGAACTTCGCGTATGCGCACGCCGCCAGCGCGGCCGTCTCCTCGTGGCGGGTGTGGACGAAGCGGACGTCGTCGCGCCGCTTGCGGAGCGCCTCCATGAACCCGTTGATGCCGTCGCCGGGCAACCCGAAGATCGTGTCGACGCCCCACTCGGTCAATCGTCGCACCAGCGCATCGGAGACGGTCTCAGCCATGTTCGTCCTTTCGTCTCGCCCACACGTTGATCGATACGTGGCGAGGAATGTCGGCGTGGCCGTCTCGAAGGATCGACGGCAAACACCGTCTCCCTCCCCGCGTACAAGAATCGCTACACGATCTTCACGGAATCCGGGTTCCCCGCCGATCCCGGCCCGAAACGCCACTGGAACCGTCGCCTGGCGCGTTCACCTGGCGCTGTCGCGCCCGAGGAGCTCGACGACGTTCCCGTCCGGATCGCGCAGCCTGTCCCGGCGCGTGCCCGTGGCGAACGCCATGTGCACGTTTCGCGCCGGCTCCCCCGCGACGACGGAAAACGAGCCGTTGCCGCCGGTGAACCGCGCCCGCTCGGGCAGGTCGGCGGCGAGCGTCCAGCCGGCGTCGCGCGCGAGCCCGAGGTAGAAGCGCCTCGCGGCGGCGACATCGGCCACCCGGATCCAGAGGTGGTCGATCGCCCCGCCTCGCCGCAGCGAGTCGTGCCGAACCGCCTCCGCGCTCAAACCGTCCGGGTCGAGCAGAAACGCGCCGTAGTAGTCCCTGCCGTATTCGGGCCTTGGCCCCGGCGCCCCACCGTCCGTGTAGCCATGCTCGACGCCCTCCTGCCAGAACCGATCGACGGCATCGATCGATGGCGCGGCGAACCCGATATGTAACCTCGCGGTCGGAAGCATGTCTGACGAGGCTCCTTCGATCCAGAAGTCGCGCCAGCCGACCCGCCCGGTCGCACGATTCGTTACCGGGTGCCCGAGTGTCTCCAGAAGCGGCGTATAGAACCTCTCCGACGCCTCGAGGTCACGCACGTGGATCGTAACGTGATGAAACACCTCGTCACCTCCCGGCCGGCCTGGTTCGCCGCGTCGGGGGTTGGGTAACCCCCTGTGGCAGGCAAGGAAGGCGGTACACGTGACGGAAACGCGGCCGCGCAGACGGATGCCCGCCGACGCGGCCCCGGAAGGCTCGTCCGAGCGGGCCGGCGACCGGGTCGTGCTCGACGTCGAGACGCGCACGGTCGTCAAGGTGCTCGCGCTCGTCCTCGCCTTCGAAATCGCGGTCTCGTTGATGGAGACGATCCGCACCGTGCTCGTCTGGTCGGGGACGGCGCTCTTCCTGGCGATCGCCCTCAACCCCGCGGTCACGATCGTCGAGCGGTTCATGCGCCGCACCGCGGCGGTCGTCGCCGTGTTCACCGGCTTCGCCGCAGCGCTGCTCGTGACGATCGCGCTTCTGGTCCAGCCGTTCGTGACTCAGGTCGACGACATCGTCGCAGCCACGCCGCACGCCGCGGCGCGGATCGATCAGAACCCGCTCGTCCATCGCCTCGATCAGCGCTTCGACCTGGTCGACAAGGTGAAGTCGCACGCCTCCGAGCTCCCCACGGTCATGTTCGGCGTCGCCGGGTCGGTGCTGGGCGGCGTCACGGCGGTCGTGACGATCCTGTTCCTGACGGCGTTCATCCTGTTCGAGCTGCCGCGCATGAGCGACGTGATCCTGGCCCAGCTGCGTCCGGCGGGAGCCGCGCGTGCGCGCGAGATCGGCGCCCATATCAACCGCACGGTCGGCGGATACGTGGCCGGGAACCTGCTGATCTCCGTCATCGCCGGGACTGTGGCGACGACCACGCTCTGGCTGCTCGGGGTTCCCTATGCGCTCACACTCGGGGTCGTCGTCGCGATCGGCGACCTGGTGCCGCTTGTCGGCGCGACCATCGCGTCCGCGATCGTGATCGCGACGGCGTACTTCGCCCAGGGGACGGCGGCGGGGATCGTGATGCTCGCGGTGATCCTCGTCTATCAGCAGGTGGAGAACCATCTGATCCAGCCCATCGTCTACCGGCGGACGATTCACATGCCCTCGGTGCTCGTGCTGATCGCCGTTCTCGCCGGCGCGTCGCTGCTCGGCATCCTGGGCGCGCTCTTCGCGATCCCGATCGCCGGAACGATCCACGTGGTCGCGAAGGACATGCTCGACGCGCGGGCGGCCCGTATCGCCCGCGAAAGCGGCGCCGCCCCGGCGCCCCTCCCGTGAGGCGCCGGGGCGGGATCCGCGGCGTCGCCGCCGCGGTCGCGCGGGCGCTCGATCACCAGTAGTACCAGCGCCTGCGGCCCATGCCCGCAGATGCGCCAGCGCCGACGGCCCAGCCGACCGCCCACAGCACGAGCAGCACGAGGGCGATCCAGATCAGGAGCTTCGCGGCCGAGGCCGCAACGCCGATGCCGAAGAGCACGGCGATCGCAAGAAGTACGAGTAGCGCAAGAAACATGACTCCCCCTTTCGCCAGCCTGATACCCGGTATCAGGTTCGGATATGCGCTCACGTATGCTCCTTTCCAGGGTCGGGTAGGGATGCGTCATGGCGTCGAGTCGTGATACGTCAGAGCGGCCGATCGGCGCGGTCTCCGTCGACGTGCGTTCCGCGGTCAAGATCTGGACGCAGCGGTTTGCCCGGAACAATCTCCTGACATATGCGAGCGCGATGGCGTTCCAGCTTTTCGTGGCCGTGGCGAGCCTCGTCTTTCTCGCAGTCGCGCTCCTGAGGCCGCTCGGCGCCGAAGAGACATGGCAGACGACCGTCGTTCCGGCGCTGTCATCGCGGCTCCCGCCGGAGTGGATGTCGGCCGTGACGTGGAGCGTCGACCGGGAGCTCCAGTCGAGCGCCGCGCCCCTCGTCGCTCTTGGCGCGGTGGTGGCGGTCTGGGAGGTCTCCGGCTCGGTGCGGGCGATCATGGGCGCGCTCAACCGCATCTACGGCGTCGACGAGACGCGCGGCACCTCGCGCCGATTCGCCCTCTCGATCCTGCTTGCCACCGCCGTCTCGATCTTCCTCATCGCGGCGGCGTTCGTCGGCGGGGGCGCGCTCGAGCCGTCGGTGCCGGTGCTCGGCCCGGCCGAACGCATCGTCCTGCCCGCGATCATGGTCTATGCCGTGGTGGCGCTGCTCGTGCTCGTGGCACCGGCGCGGCGGCAGCCGTGGCGGTGGGTGAGCGCGGGATCGCTCGGCATCGTCATCGCATGGATGCTCGTCTCGGCTGCCTTCGCGTACTGGATCGGAAACGTCGTCGATCTGCGCTCGCCGGAGGGCGTGCTCGCGCTCGTGCTCTCGACCGCGGGCTACCTGTACGCCGGCGCGATCGTGTTTCTCATCGGCGCCCAGCTGGACGAGCTCCTGCGGGAGGGCGGGGCGGCGGCGGCGCTCGGCGTCCGGCCGCGCTGATGGATGTTCGGGCCCACGTCCGTCAGCGGCGCGGTTGGATGCCTGATGGTGGCCTCGGTCGCCGCCTCCCGGGACTCGCTCTCGATCGGCAGCGTCCCGCCACCGGCCATCGCCACGGCGATGGCTCTCGGAGACGGAGCAGTTTTCGCCGACACACGGTGTGGCGCCGGCGCTCCGGCCGCGCGCTTCGGACGTCACGTACCGGTGTCTGAAACCCGCTCGACCTCGACCCGCGGGGTCACGTGGGGGAAGCCGACCAGGTCGAAGACGCGCGTGACCGGCGCGCCGGCGACGACCCGGAGCACGAGCCCGGCCTCCTCGCACCTGCCGGCGATCGCCAGCAGGCAGCGCAGCCCGGTGGAGTCGATGAACGTCACCGAGCGCATGTCGACCGTGAGGCCGACGGGCGGGCCGGCGGCGAAGCACTGGTCCACCGCGTCCTCGATCTGATCGCACGTCGCCAGATCGATGTCTCCTGAGCAGACAACGGCGGCGGCGCCGGCATTCAGCTCGACGTCCACGCTGAAGTCGCGTGCCACCGGAGCGTCAGGTGACGGTCTGGACCGGGACCTCGAAGAACTCGACGGACGTGCGCCGCTCCGTCGAGCCCGGGTTCATCGCGTTCAGCGCCTCGTCCCCGCGGCGCATCGCCTCCTCCGAGTCGAAGAGCGTGACGCCGATGCCCTTGCCGGTCTCGCGGTTCACGAGCATCAGCATCTTGGCGCCCTCGAGGCCGGGCGGCGTCGCGCCGGATTCGACCTCGCCGCGAACCATGCTGATGGCGTCGTCGACCTTGCTCGGGTCGCTCTCGAATGTGGCTACGCGTGCGTACACATCCCCTCCCTGCGTCAGGTGGACCGAGAATCCCCGCTTTGCGGCGATTGTAGCGAGACCCGGCCGGATCAGGCGCCGACGTCAGCCAGCCGCCGCTCGAGCAGGCGCCGCTCGGCGTCGTCGTGGACGAGCTCGAGCGCCCGGCGGTAGGCGACGCGGGCCTCGCCCGTGCGGCCGAGCCGGCCGAGCAGGTCGCCCCGGGCGGCGTGCAGGTAATGGTACTCGTCCAGGTCGAGGCTCTCGGCGATCGCAAGCCCGGCCTCAGCGCTCTCAGCCTCGGCAACGGCGACCGCCCGGCTCAGCTCGACCACGGGCGAGCCGGTGAGGCGCGAGAGCTCGGCGTAGAGCGCGGCGATCTGGGGCCAGTCCGGAGGGCTGTCGGCGTGGAGCGACGCGATCGCGGCCTGCACGACGTAGGGGCCGCGGCCGTGCAGGGCGAGCGCACGGTCGAGCGCCTGCCGGCCGGCCGCGATGTCAGCCGAATCCCAGAGCGACGTGTCCTGGTCGGCGAGCAGCACGAGCTCGCCGCCGCGCTGGCGGGCCTCGCGCCGGGCGTGGAGCAAGCGCATCAGGGCGAGCAGCCCGTACACCTCCGGCTCGTCGGGCATGAGCTCGGCCAGCGAACGGCCGAGGCGGAGCGCCTCGGGCACGAGCTCGCGGCGGCCGGTGTAGCCCTGGTTGAAGACCAGGTAGACGACGGCCAGGACGGCGGCGAGCCGGTCGGGCAGGAGGTGATCCGGCGGGACCCGAAACGGGATCCCAGCGGCCTTGATCTTCCGCTTCGCCCTGACGAGCCGCTGCGCCATCGTCGCCTCGGGCACGAGGAAGGCGCGGGCGATCTCGGGCGTCGAAAGGCCGCCGAGCGTCCGGAGCGTGAGGGCGACCTGGGCGTCCATCGCGAGCGCCGGGTGACAGCAGGTGAACACGAGCTCGAGCCGCTCGTCGGGGAACGTCGTCTCATCCACGGTGTCCTCCACGGCATCGGGGACCTGCAGCAGGCTGGTCTTCGCCGCCAGGGTGCGGTCGCGGCGGATGCGGTTGATCGCGCGGTTCCGCGCGGTCGTGATCAGCCACGCGGCGGGGTTCTCGGGCGTGCCGTCGTGTGGCCAGCGCTCGGCCGCGATGGCGAAGGCCTCCTGCGCCGCTTCCTCGGCGAGGTCGAAGTCGCCGAGGAAGCTGATGAGCGCAGCGAGCACGCGACCCCACTGGTCGCGGAAGACCTGGTCGAGCGGCTCGGGCACTACACGAGCGGGCGGATCTCGACCGCCCCGCCCATGCTCGCGGCGGGAATCCGGGCGGCGAGCTCGATCGCCGCGTCGAGGTCGTCCGCCTCGTAGAAGGCGAAGCCGCCGATCGCTTCCTTCAGCTCGACGAACGGGCCGTCGGTGGTGATCGTTTGGCCGTCCTTCACCTGCACGGTCGTCCCGGTCTCCGGATGCTGCATCTGGACGTCCGCCGGCGTGAAGCCCGGGGTCTGGTTCAGGGCCTGGTAGGCCGCGTAGACGCCCCCCTGCTCCTCCTGGGAGAGCTGGTCCCATTCGGGCGTGCCGGGAACCGGGGTGGCGCCCTGGTAGATCAGGATCATGTACTTCATCGTCCCTCCTTGGTGGGAATGATCGCCTCTTCGACAAACGAGGGGCGCGAAAATCGACACCCGGTGTCTGTCACATCGGCGGGAGTCCCGAGGTCATGGTGGTATGACCCGACCGATGGACGAACGCGAGTGGTTGGCGGAGCGGTTCGAGGCGGACCGGGCCCGACTGCGGGGGGTGGCGTACCGGATGCTGGGGTCGCTTGCCGAGGCAGACGACGCGGTCCAGGAGACCTGGGTTCGGCTGAGCCGCACCGACGCCGGCGGGATCGAGAACCTGAGCGGTTGGCTGACCACGGTCGTCGCGCGGGTCTCGCTCACCATGCTCCAGGCGCGCCGGAGGCGCGGCGAGGAGCCGATCGGCGTCCGCGTGCCAGACCCGATCGTCACCGGCGCCGACGCGGTCGGCCCCGAGGAGGAGGCCCTCCTCGCCGACTCGCTCGGCCTGGCGCTGCTCGTCGTGCTCGAGACGCTCGCCCCCGCCGAGCGGCTCGCGTTCGTGCTCCACGACATCTTCGGCCTCCCGTTCGACGAGATCGCAACCGTCGTGGAGCGGTCGCCGACCGCGGCCCGGCAGCTCGCAAGCCGCGCCCGGCGGCGCGTGCAGGGCGCCCCAGAGCCCGACGCCGACGTCGCCCGCCAGCGCGAGGTCGTCGACGCCTTCCTCGCCGCGTCTCGGAACGGGGACTTCGAGGCGCTCCTCGAGCTGCTCGATCCGGACGTCGTGCTCAAGGCCGATCAGGGCGCGCTGGCGGGGAGGTCGCGGGTGGTGCGCGGCGCCGCCGCCGTGGCCGGCCAGGCGCGGCTGTTCTCGCGGCTCGCCCCGTTCACCCGGCCCGCGCTCGTGAACGGCGCGGCGGGGCTCGTCGCCGCGCCCGGGGGGCGGACGTTCGCGGTCATGGGCTTCACGATCCGCGGCGGGAAGATCGTCGAGATCGACGTCCTCGCCGACCCGGACCGGCTCCGGCGGCTCGACGTCACCGTCCCCGGCACGGACACCCCTTAGAGCCTATCTCGGTAGGTCGTCTGCGGTGGCGAGGCGCCAGGTGATGAGGCCGCAGGCGAGGTGGAGCAGGGCGCGGTGGTTGTCGGGGTTCTTCGACCAGCGGATGAGCAGTGCGCGGAAGCGGTTGAGCCAGGAGTGGGTGCGCTCGACCACCCAGCGGCGGGCGCGGAAGCCGGCCTCGCGCTCCAGCGCCTGCTTCTCCTCACCGCGGGAGCGGATGTGCGGGGTGAGCCCGTACTCGCCGACCAACTCGTGCACCTCGGGGTAGTCGTAGCCCTTGTCCAGGCACAGGCCGTGCGGCTCAGCTGGTGTGGCGTCCGGCCGGTCGATCACGATGTTGTCCAGCGTCGCGCGAAGCAGCCGGAAGTCGTTTGTGTTCGCGGCCGCGATCTCGAGTCCGAGCGGGACGCCCCTCCCCTCGCACACCAGCGAGCGCTTCCCCCTTTTTGGCTCGATCAGTGGGGTTGGGGCCCGTCGCCTGCCCGCCCAGCGGCGCCTTGCCCATCAACCCGTCGCAGGAAAGCCAGTCCCACTCGATCCCCACCAACTCGTCGTAGGCGAGCAACCCCTGCCGCCAGAACTCTTCGAACACCCCGGCCCGCGCCCACTCCTGAAAGCGCCGGTGCGCCGAGCTGGACGAACAGATCCCCGTCGCGTTGAGCGCGTTCCACTGCATCCCCGTGCGCAACACCAACAGGATCGCATCCATCGCATCGCGATCCGAAACGCGCGGGTTGTGACAACCCAACGGGTGCGGCGGACGCGGCGGAAGCAACCGCTCCATCCGCTCCCACGTTTCGTCCGGAATCCGCCAGCCGTCGTCCCTCGTCACGAGACCCATGTCTACCTCCCACGTCGGATGACAAGGGAGGGCTTCGCCGTCACCCGGCCGACGCCTACCTACCGAGATAGGTTCTTAGTCAATCCGAAGTCGCACAGGTAGGCGTGGTCGCCGTCCGGACCTCGGCCGAGCAGGATGTTCCCCGGCTTCACGTCCCGATGGATCAGACCGCGTGCGTGTGCGGCGTCGAGCGCGCTCGCAACCTGGGCGACCAGGCGCACGGCGCGGGCCGGGTCGAGCCGGCCGTCCCGTGCCAGGAGCTCCTTGAGGTCGCGTCCCTCGACATACCGCATGACCAGGTAGAGCGTGCCGTCCACCTCGCCCGCCTCGTAGACGGGGATGATGTTGGGGTGGTCGAGACTGGCCGCGAGGCGGGATTCGCGCAAGAAGCGCGCCCGGAACTGGGCGTCCGCAGACAGTTGCGGGGCGACCACCTTGACCGCCACCCGGCGACCGAGCCGCAGATCATCGGCAACATAGACGACCCCCATGCCGCCGCGACCCAACGGTCCGGCGAGTCGATAGGGGCCGACCACAGACCCGGTCACGACGTCGCCCGTCAGAGGCAAGTTGTACCACCTGCCACTCGAGCCGACAACCACCGGGCCCTGCGCGACTATCGGCGGTCGGCGATCGACCAGGTGAAGCGCGTCATGCCGGCGGGCGCGAGCACGCCGGGGCGGGTTCCGCGGCGCACGAACGTGACGGGCGCGGGCGCGTCTCGCGCCAGGCGGTAGCGGGTGTCCCCGAGCCCTTCCTCGCGGAAGCGCGGGGAGAGCCCGACCACGAGATGCGCGGCGCTCTCTGCCGCCGCGAGCATGCCGGCAGCGCCGGCTGGGACGAGGAGGGGCTCGGCGATGATCCCGGCCGAGCGCTGCAGCACGAGCGATGCGGTTGCGAGGAGCCGGCTCGCGTCCGGTGCCGCGCGCGTTCCCGCCTCGGTGCCCGCCAGGACAAGCGGCGCACCGCTCGGCGCCGAGAGCAGCGCCGCGAGCTCGAGCGCCGCCCAGTCGTGCTCGCTTCCCCCGAACGGCACCATGAGCGCGTCGCCCGTTGCAGGATCGTCACGAGGGATGTGGAGCGCGACGTCGCAGGCGACGAGCTCGAGGAGCTCGTCGATGACGCCGCTTCGCCCCGCTCGGAGCGCCGGCGTCCCGTCGGCGATCAGAAGCTCCGCCTCCTGTTGGGTCGCCAGCTTCGCGATGTCCGGCGCCGGCCGCGTGGAGGAGAACGCGGCGACGCGCGCGGCGACACCGCGGCTCGAGAGCTTGCCCCGTTCCTCGGCCAGCCGGTGGGTGATCTCGCCGAGGCGGTCTCGCACATCCCGACCCGGGAGGGCGGTCACAGTCCGCGCCAGGACGAGATCTCGCCCCTCGGACGCCGAGACGGCCGCCCCCAGGTCGATGAGCGCCACGAGGTCAGCGGAGGACTGGGAGAGGATGATCACGGTCCGGGTGCCGACGGTCGCCTCGGGCGGATGCGCCGCCGGCGGCACGAGCGCCGCGTCCTGAGCCAGGACCTGGCGCTGCAATCGCAGGAGGTCCGGGGAGGGATCGATGCCGAGCTCCTCGACCAGGGTTGCTCGCGCTCGCCCGTATGCGGCGAGCGCCTCCGCCTGCCGGCCCGACCGGTAGAGGGCGAGCATCAGCTGGCCGCATAGCCGCTCACGCAGCGGGTGTTCGCGGACGAGCGCCTCCAGCTCGCCGATCACGGACGCGTGCCGTCCACAGCGGAGATCGGCCTCGATGCGGTCCTCGAGGCAGCCGATGTGCATCTCCTCCAGCCGGCCGATGTCCGTCGAGAAGGCGTCCTCGTAGCGAAACTCCGCGAGCGGCGGCCCGCGCCACAGGGCGAGCGCATCTGAGAGTGGCTCGCGCGCCGCGCCGGCGTCTCCGGCAGCAAGCGCCTCTCTGCCCGTGTCCCACAACCGCTCGAACCGGCGAAGGTCGAGCTCGTCCGGCGCGGCGATGAGCCGATAGCCCGGATGCTGGCTGACGATCACGCGCGGGGCGCGCGGGTCTGACTCGACGAGCTTGCGAAGCTCGCTCACGTACACCTGCACCGCCTTCTGGGCCGTCCTCGGCGGGCGCTCGCCCCAGAGCCGGTCGATGAGCACGTCCAGCGACACGACCTCGCCCAACCGGAGTGCGAGCACCGCCACGATCATGCGCTGCTTCGCGGCCGAGAGCGGCACCCGGGCGCCGCCGCGCCACACCTCGACGGGCCCCAAGAGCCGCACCTCGAGTCCCACCCGCGTCGGCGGACCGGCGCCCGCGGTCGCGAGTTCAGCGGCGAGCGCCTGTTCGGCTCCGTGAAACGGCGTCGTGCGGGCACCGCGAAGCTCCGGGAACGCGTCCGGGAGACCGGCGATAACGAGCTGCGTCAGGTGCTCCGGGCGCTCGAGGTCCTTGAGCTGCACCTCGCCGAGCTCGCGCAGCGAGACGCCCTCGGGCAGGTCGTCGGCGGCCAGGGTCGCGGTCAGGTGCGACAGCACCACCTGGCCGCCGTGGGCGGCGGAGCAGATCCGCGCCGTGCGGTGGACGTCCAGCCCGACATAGCCGCCGCCCTCCCTGACATCCGGCTCGCCCGTATGCACGCCGATCCGTACCCGTACATCGCCTCGCCACGGCCAGTCGCGGGCCGCGTGTCCCCGCTGGATCGCCGTCGCGGCGGAGACGGCGTCTCGCGCCCGGGTGAAGGCGATGAAGAAGGCGTCCCCTTGCGTATCGACCTCCGTCCCGCCATGCCGGCGCCCCGCCTCGCGCACCAGCCGGGCATGGTCTGTGAGGACACGGACGTAGTCGCGGCCCAGCCGCTGCAGGAGCCGCGTCGAGCCCTCGATGTCGGTCATGACGAGGGTGACGGTGCCCCGCGGGAGGGCGACTCCGACCGTCGACGACTCCGACGCTGCTCCCATGGGGCGACGCTACCAACCCTGAACCGATCCGCACAAGGTTCTGGCGCTGGACTCTCGTCCCACCCTTGTACCCAGTGGGCCGTGCTGGGATCGAACCAGCGACCTTGGGATTAAAAGTCCCCTGCTCTACCAGCTGAGCTAACGGCCCGCAGGCCAAGTGTAGGGTGATCCGGAGGATGACCCCGCCCCGGATCCACGTGCTTCCGGCCGAGCGCAGTCCCGTCGCCGTGGTAATGCGGCGTGGCCCCAGCCGCTGGTGGCACGTCCTCCGCTGGACGCTCGACCCGCCCGGCGTCGAGCCGGGCGCCTGGTTCCACGGCCGGCTCTATCCGCGCCGATGCGCCCTGTCCCCCGGTGGCGACCTCCTCGGCTACTTCGCCCTCGGCGGCGGGCCGCCGCCGTGGGACGCGTACCTCGCCGTGTCGAAGGTCCCCTGGCTCTCCGCGCTCGCCGCGTGGCACGTCGGCAACACGTGGTACTGGGGGTGCGAGTTCCTGCCCGACGGACGCTTCGCGCCCGGAGACGATCCGCCCGGTCCTCCGACGTCCGGCTCGTACCCGGCCGGGCTGGCGCCGCCGTCGCCTCCGCGCACGATCGCGCACCCCGATCGGTGGCGCGGCCGCGACGTCCAGCAGGAGCTCCGCCGGGGCTGGGTCGAGGACACGGCGGCCGACCAGGCCCTGGTGCTCCGCCGGCCGCAGCCGGGCTCCGCCGAGGTCAGACTCGTACTGATCCACTCCGGCCACGACTTCGCCGAGCCCGGCGTCGAGGGCGCCGAGATCGGCTACGCGCTTGACCGCGGAGGCGAGGCGACACCTCTCCCCGAGATCGCCTGGGCCGATTGGGACGGCAACGGGCGACTGCTCGTCGCGACCCGGAGCGGCGAGCTCCGCATCGCGGAGCTGACCGGAGCGGGCCTCGAGACGACATGGGCATTCGACCTCTCGACAGCACGTCCAGACCCCACGCCGGCGCCGCAGTGGGCTGCGAGCTGGTAGGCCGTGCTTCGCATCGGCCATCGCGGCGCAGCTGCCCTCGCGCCTGAGAACACGATCGCCGCTGTACGGGCCGCGCTCGAGGTCGGCGTTGACATGATCGAGTTCGACGTCGCGGCCGGGCTCGTCGTCGGACACGACCGCGGTCGGACCGGCCCGTCGCTCGCCGCATTCCTGGCAGAAGTGGTCGAGATCGCCCCGCCGGAGCTCGGATTCATCGTCGATCTCAAGCAGCGGGGCTACGAGCTGGGCGTTCTGGAGGCATGCACCGCCGCAGGGATCGACTCGCGGTGCGTGTTCTCAACCGGCGATCTGCGATCGCTCGCCGTGCTGAACGACCGGGCGCGCACGAGCGCCACGATCTCGGCGGGCCGTGCCTGGCTGCCACACGGCGCGCCGTCGGCGGCGGTCGCCGTGTATGAGCGGTCGGGCGCCCGCGACGCCACCCTCCGGCACGACGCGGTGAGCCTGGACGCGGTTGCCGCCGTCCACCGAAACGGCGGCCGCGTCTACGCGTGGACGGTGAACACGCGGGCCGGCATCGAGCGGATGCGAGACCTGGGCTGCGACGGCGTGATCACCGACGACCCGCGGCTCTTCCACGACGCCTGACCCGGGGGGAACCGGCGCACGGAGCCGGCCGGCGTGTGTAATGCTGCCCACGAAACGGGAACTTCTTCCCCAGATTCGACGTATTAACTGCAGATGCCCTCGACCAAGACAGTCGCGATCTTCCCCCTCACCGCAGAGGCGGCCTGGCGCCGCTATCTCGAGGCGACCCGCGATGCGGAGGGCGAGGAGTACGCCGAGACCGAGGCCGAAGCCTGGGAGGAGCTGCAGGCCGCCCTGGAGCGCGTGCCGCAGCGGCCGGACGACGCCGCCTGACGGATATCCTGCCCGCGCGCCCCCATCGGCTAGCGGCCTAGGCCCCCGCCCTTTCAAGGCGGTAACACGGGTTCGAATCCCGTTGGGGGTATTGCTCCTGCCGGCAGGTTGAGGGGCCGTTCACCGGCACCGGCGATGACTCTGGAGCCGTGGCGCCGTCCAACCAGCGTGACCACAACCACATGCCACATGTCAGTCTCGCTCGACGGATACGTCGCCGGGCCCGACCAGAGCCTCGAGCACCCTCTTGGCCGCCGCGGGATGGACCTTCACCACTGGCACCTCGACGAGCCGCTGAACGAGGCCGACCGCCGCGCGCGCGACCTGCTTCTGCGTCCGCGCGGCGCGTACGTGATGGGGCGCAACATGTTCGGGCCGATCGGCGGCCCATGGCAGGATGACTGGCGCGGGTGGTGGGGCGATGACCCCCCGTACCACGCTCCGGTGTTCGTCCTCACGCACCACGACCACGCGCCGATCAAGATGGCCGGCGGGACGACCTTCCACTTCGTCACCGAGGGATTCGATGCCGCGTTCGCGCGCGCGTCGGAGGCCGCGGGCGACCGAGGCGTCGACATCGCCGGCGGTGCATCCACGGTGCGCCAGGCGCTGGCGGCCGGGGTGATCGACGAGCTCGTGCTCGATTTCGTCCCAACGCTGCTCGGCGCCGGCGAGCGCCTCTTCGACGACGTCCCCGACCCGGGCCTCGAGCCGGTGGAGGTGACCCACTCGCCGCTGGCGACACACGTCGTCTATCGAGTCGGTTCGGCCGGCCGGGCGTAGAAGGGCCGGCGAACGGGGGTGGTTCGCCAGCTGAGCGACGTCGTAAAGGGTTCGATTCCTAGGTCTTGCCCCGCGCGCACCGGATCGATCCGACTCGAATCCCCATCCGCCGAATGGCCTCGGCGAGTGTCGCCAAGCTCGAATGCGTTCGCGTCGGGGGTATCGCCGGTTCCGGCTCAACCAAGCCGTTCTCGGCCCCGCAGCGCTTCGCCGAACGCCTCAAACAGCTTCTGGTTGATCGGATTGCGCTGCGGGTCGTATTCGGCGTGCCATTGCACGCCGATCGCAAGGGCGGGTGCAGCCGCAATCCGGATCGCCTCGATCGTGCCGTCCTCCGCCACGCCTTCCACGACAACCCGCTTGCCGGGCTCCAGGATGCCCTGGCCGTGCAGCGAGTTGACCCGGACCTTCTCGCAGCCAAGGATCTTTGCGAACGCCCCGCCGGGCACGAGATCGACATCGTGCCGGTCGGCGAAAACAACGGTGGGATCTGGGTGGATTTCCCCGTTCTCCAGCCGCGGCATGCGGTGGTTCATGCGGCCCGGCAGCTCACGGATCTCGGGGTGCAGCGAGCCGCCAAATGCGACGTTCATCTCCTGCAGGCCGCGGCAGATGCCGAACAGCGGGATGCCGCGAGCGACGCAGGCCTCCGACAGCGCCAGCGCGACCTCGTCGCGATGGATGTCGTAGGGCTCGTGCTTTTCGCAGGGATCTGCGTTGAAGCGCGTCGGGTGAACGTTGGCACGGGCGCCGGTCAGCACAATGCCGTCGACGACGTCCAGGAGAGCACCGATCTCGGTGATTTCGGGCGACCCTGCGAACATCAGCGGCAGGGCGCCGGAGACCTCGGCGACGGCGCGCAGATTGGCCTCGCCGACCATCTGCACCGGAACTCGATTCTCGATGCGATGGGCATTTCCGATCAGGCCGACGACCGGTGTTTTCACGGACACGGGCGGACCTCCTTCAGTGACGCGATCCGTACGCGCGGTCGACGGCGACGAGGCGGAGCTCGGAGACGTACCGGTTCCCTTCGGGATCGCCGAGCCAGCACTGCTCGGGGGTGGGCAGCATCTCGGTGAAGCGGATCGGCTGCGCCGGCGCTTCGGCGGCGGCGCGGCCGGCGTGGCGGCAGAGCACGCGCGCGAGCGTCGGGCTCTCGGTGTCGAGGTACATCGGCTTGCGCTCGAGCGGCGATTTCGTGAACAGGCGCCGCGGCATGCCGCGATCGCGTGCGAGCGCCGGGATATCGCCCGGATCGGCGGGGACGTCGCCCGCCGGGATGCTCCAGCTCTCCCGGCGGACGACGAGCCGCCCGGCGGTGAGCCGGGGAGCGTGGTCGGCGTTGGGGAGGAGCTCGAACGAGCGCACGCCGGCGACGAAGATGGCGATGCCCAATGCGTCGAGCAGGGGGATGCGGAGCTCGCCGCTGCGATCGACGAGGTCGTCGCCGTCCACGAGGAGCTCGTCGACGAGCCAGGTGCGCCGCGGGGCCGGGGCGCGTGTGTCGGGCATGACCGCGATGTGGATGTCGTCTTCCGCGCTGACAGGCATGCCGCGCGCCTCGACGCCGATCCCGGGCGCGTAGGGAGGGAGCAGCAAGGGGACCCGCCAACCGACGGCCGCCCTGACCTGTGCGTGCATCGCGTCGACGTTCGGGTGGCGGTGGGCGAAGAGGCCCTGGAGAAGCGGGTTCGCGCCGGGATGGACGTCGCCGACGACGGCCAGATAGTCGCCGGCGTTGACGGCAGCCGGGTCGCGGGCGGCGATCTGGAGGTCGACGGACTGGAACGCGGCGGTGCGCCAGGCGGGCTGGTGGTCGGCGAAGGCCGCGACGGCCCGTGCCGCCAAGGTGCGCAGGTCGGGGTCGGCAAGGAGCGTGCCGACCCGCTGCTGGAGCTCGGCGTTGACGTCATTCAACTCCTCTGGCAGTTGCATGAGCGTCTTCATCACGCGCCCGAGCACCGGCCCGAACGGGCCGCGGCCGCCGGCCGGCAAGGCCTGGTCGATCACGGCCCGGCCGACCGCGTGCACGCGGCCGCAGTACCAGCGGCTCGCCTCGAACAGGGCCTGGAGCGCAGGCGAGATGTCGCCGACGAGCGTCGATCCCAGCGTCATCTCGAGGTCGCGCATGCAGTCGACGTAGGCCAGCGTGCGGGCGCCGTACGTCCTGCCGTGGTTTCGGACGGGCTCGCGACCCGTCAGGTCGACGAAGGTGGCGTCGAGGCGGGCGAGGCGTTCGCGCAGGTCCTCTGGGGGCGCTATCGCGAGCGCATCCCGGGCGGCTTCGAGCCGGCCGAGCGCCTCGAGTCCGCGCCGGCGGACGGCGGCGGCGGGGTGTGCCTCGAGCGCGTCGCGCAGGTCGCGCTCGGGGCGGGGGCCGACAGGGATCCGGAGCGCGGGGTCGATCGCCGCGGCGAGCGCCTGGACCCCCCACGCCTCGAGGTGAACCGCGCGCTCGCGCTCGAGCGCGCCGGCGCGAACCTGGAGCCGCGGCCCGCCGTCTGCGATCTGCCCCCAGGCGAGCGGGCCGAAGAACCCGATCGTGTCGTTCTTGG
>DASQXS010000314.1:0-14637 GCA_035639615.1 Gaiellales bacterium
CCTCTCCACATCGGGCTCCGGCTCGCTGTGCTGGACGACGACCACCGGGACGCCCTTCGCGGTCGCGGCGTCCATCGCCCGGCCGATGTTCGCCAGGCTCGTCGCCGGCGGCGGATCGCTGATCGGGAGTGCGCCGTCGAAGTACTCGTTCTGGACATCGATCACGATGAGCGCGCGCTTGGACATGGTTCCTCCTCGTTCGTCAGGCGTTGTCATGGTCGATCAGGCGCTCGCCGAGCAGCGTGAAGGCGCACACCGTGAGCACGATCATCCCGCCGGCGTACAGCGACTGCTCCGGATGGCCGGCCAGGATCGCCTGCTCACCCGCCGACACCATCACCCCCCAGTCCGCCGTTGGCGGTTGAACCCCGAGACCGAGGAAGGAGAGCCCGGCGAGATCGATCATGACATAGCCGAACGAGACCGTGGCCTGGGCGACGATGAGCGGCACCAGGTTCGGCGCGAGGTGGCGCGCGCAGATCCGGAACGCCGAGAACCCCTGCACCTCGAGCGCCTCGACGTACGACAGTCGGCGCTCGCGGATGGCAGCGCCGCGCGTCACCCGGGCCAGGTAGGGCATGTGGGCGATCGCGAGCGCGACCACCGCCGACTTGAGCCCGGTGCCGAAGAGCGCGATCACGAGGATTGCGAGCAGGATGCCGGGAAACGCGAAGAGGACGTCGAGGATCCGCGAGATGGCGCCGTCGACGATGCCGCCCTTCCACGCCGCCGTCAGGGCGAGCGGGACGCCGAGGGCGATCTCGAGGACGACGACGAGGAGCGGGCCGAGCAGGCTTGTGCGCGACCCGACGATCAGCCGCGAGAGCAGGTCACGGCCGGTGTCGTCGGTCCCGAGCAGATGCGACGCCGACGGCCCTGCGAACGGGTGAAGGAGGTCGATGCCGTTGGGATCCGACGGAGCCAGGAGCGGCGCGAGGATCGCCACCGCCGAGACGACGACGATGACGGCGGCGCTGACCATGCCGACCACCCCGATCCGAGGCACCCGCAGCGACAGCCACCGCTGGGGAACGTGGGCGATGGAGCTCATCGCCCCCCGCTCGCGAGGTCGATCCGGGGGTCGATGACCGCGTAGAGGAGGTCGACCACCGTGTTCACGATGATGAACGCCGCAACCAGAAGGAGGCAGATGGCCTGCACGACGGGGATGTCCTTCTGTCCGACCGCCTGCACGAGGTACGAGCCCAGCCCGTTCAGCGCGAAGGCGTTCTCGACGACGACGGCTCCGGCGATCAGCGAGGCGACCGTGAGGCCGGCCACGGTCGTGATCGGGATGAGCGCGTTTCGCAGGACGTGCCTGCGGACGACGAGCCGCTCCGGGATGCCGCGGCTCCGGGCGGTGTCGACGTGCTCGCGGCGGAGCTCCTCGTTGGCGGCCGCCCGGGTCAGGCGGGCGACGTAGGCGACGCCGGAGAGCGCCAGCGCGACGGCCGGCATCGTCATGTGGCGCAGCTCGTCGGCGAAGCCGCCCGACCCGCCGCCGAGCGCCGGAAACCACCCGAGCTGGAGCGTGAAGATCGAGATCAGGACGATCGCCGCAACGAACGACGGCGTCGACGTGCCGACGGCCGTCACACCGAGGATCACCGTGTCGACGGTCCCCTTTCGCAGCGCGGACACGACGCCGAGCGCCACGCCGACGGCCAGGATCAGGACGGCGGCGTAGGTGACGAGGAACACCGTCGTCCCGATCCTGGGCTGGATCAGCGACGAGACGTCCTGGCGGAACACGATTGAGCGGCCGAAGTCGCCGTGCGCCGCACCCGTCAGCCACTCCCAGTACCGGGTCAGGAAGGGTTTGTCGAACCCGTACTCACGCGCGATCGCGTGGAGCGTGGACGGGGGCAGCGGCCGCCCGCCGGTGACGGCGTCGAGTGGGCTCCCCGGCGCGACATCGACGGCGCCGTAGACGATGAAGCTCGTGGCGAGAAGCGTCGCCGCCAGGGCCGCGATCCGGCGGGCGAGGAAAACGCCCACGCCCATGGGCTATGCGGCCCCGACGTCCCGGGCCCAGGGGTAGTACAGGTAACAGAAGGACGCCGGCGCGCCCGTGACGCTCTTGTTCAGGAACAGCGGCACCGCCGGCGTCACGAGCGGAAGGCTGGCCGGCTTGGTGGCGAGGACGCTCTGGGCGTCGAGGATGAGCGACGCGCGCTTGGTGTCGTCGCTCTCCTGGAGCGCCTGCCGAAGATCGCTCGTGACCGTCGGGTCGTCGTAGTCGTCGTAGTTGTAGCTGACCGCGTTCGGCGGCTGCGGGGTCACCCACGGGTACAGCGTCTCCAGCGGCTCGGGGACGTCCGCGTAGTTCTCGGAGATGAAGAGGTCGATGCCCTTTCGGGCCGAGTCGGAGAAGAAGAGATCGCCGTAGTCGTTGGGGTTGATCGGCTTGATGCGGATGTCGAGGCCGAGCTTCTTGCCGGCGTCCTGCACGATCGAGGCGATGTTGATGTAGCGCTGGAACGAGGCCCGCGTGGCGATGACGAGCGGAGTGCTCGTGTCGGCGCCGGCGGCGAGCTTCTTCGCCTCCGTCAGGTTCACCTCAGGCGGCGGCAGCTTCTTCCACGCGGCGGCCGCCTGGTCCTGGGCATAGCCCCACTGCGCAAGCGGCACCTGGGTATAGGGAAGCGGCGATGCCGCGCCGCTATAGACCGTCTTGGCCAGCCCCTGCCGGTCGATCGCCATCAGAAGGGCGCGGCGAACGTTGATGTCGGCCAGGGGGCCTGTCGTCGTGGCGATGTAGATGACCGTGAACAGCATGCTCTTTCCCAGGTAGAGCGTGCCTGCGGACGTGGCCCGGAGCTGGTTGAGCCCGCTGTACGGGGTGTGGTAGGCGCCGTGGATCTCCCCGCTCAGGAGCCCCGTGGTCATCGTCGACTCCTCCGGAATGAAGCTGAACGTGATCGTCTTCGTCTTGGGCGCGTGGGAGGTGTCCCAGTACGAGTCGTTCCGCGCCAGGCTGATGTTCGCGCCCTGGTTCCAGCGCACGAACTTGAAGGGGCCCGTGCCCATGGGCCCCGCGGAGGGCGTTCCGTATGACTTGCCCTTCGCCTTGATATACGCGGCGCTTCCGACCGCGCCGGCCGGCGTGGACATGAGCGGCGGGAAGATGAGGTCGGGCCGCTTCATCCGGACGGTGACCTCCCACTCCCCGGTCTGGTCGACGCTCTTCACGTTGAAGTACGCGAACGCCCAGTACGAGTTCGGGTTGAAATGCCGGCGAAGGCTGTAGACGACATCGGCGGTCGTCATCGGGCTGCCGTCGTGGAACCGGACGCCCTGGCGGATCGTATAGACGTGCGTCAACGGATCCTTGGCCGTATACGACTCGGCCAGCGACGGCTCGATCCCGAGCTCGGGCGTGAGCCGCATCAGGCTCTCGGTGATGTTGGCGACGACGGTGTTCTCTTCGTAGTTGTAACAGTAGATCCAGTCCAGCGGCCCGGGCTCATAGAAGAGCCCCCACCTCAGCTCGGCCAGCTCCCCGCTCGGCGGAGGCGTGGTGACGGCCGTGCCGATCGCCTGCGTCCCCGCCGGGCCCTTGGTCGACGAGCCGGCCGACGCGTTTCCGCAGGCGGCGAGCACCGCGGCGATCGCCGGGGCTCCGACGCCGAGCATCGCGGCGCGGCGGAGGAACTCGACCCGGGAGATCCGGCCCGATATGAGCTCTTCGTACAGCCACGCGCGGTCGTCAGTCATCGTCCCCTCCCGTCTTCTCGGCCTGGAATCGAGGCGCGCCATCCGCCTGCATGACAAGCGCGGCGACGCCGCGGATGTGGTCGGTCATGGCCCCCTCCGCCGCCTCTCCGTCCCCGGCCTCGACCGCGGCCAGGATCGCCCGGTGCGCCTCGCGCGAGATGCGCCGCCGCTCGGGCGTCTGCAGGTTGCGCCGCCGGGTCTGGTTCAGCACCTCCATCGAGGTCTCGACCAGCTTGACGAGCACGTGGTTGCGAGTCGCGAGCGCGATGGCGTGATGGAACTGCGCGTCCAGGTCGGCGGCGCGCACGGGATCCGCCTCGGCGTCGAGCGCCGCCGAGATCCGGTGCAGCCGCTGGACGTCGACGCTCGTGGCCCGCTCGGCGGCGCGAGCGGCGATCGGCGGCTCGAGCGCCTCCCGGAAATCGAGGAGCTCCGTCACGTCCCGCGCGTCCTGGGTCAGATAGCCGATGATCGCGCCCGTGAACTCGGACCGGTACGGGCCGCGCACCTCGGTGCCGCGTCCCTGGCGCCGGTGGACGAGGCCCTTCAGCGCGAGCTCGTGGATCGCCTCGCGGACGAGACCGCGCGACACCCCGAGCAGCCGCGCGAGGTCGCGCTCGGCCGGCAGCTTCCTTCCTGGAGCCAGCTCGCCGGACACGATCATCGACTCGAGGCGCCCAGCCACCGATTCGGACAGGCGCACCGCTCGCGGGTTGAGCGAGCCCCAGTCGACGGCCTCGGCGTTGCCCTCAGCGCCGCTCACGAGCTGTGGTAGGGTTGAGCCAATGGTCCGACCATTCGACCGCGACGCTATCATCCCGGCCGGATCGCGTCAACCGGATGGTTGGTCGATAACTCCCGTGATGTCCTGGGCGGCTGGGAACCAAGCAGCGCAAGGACGCAGGGAGGGCCAATACTGGATGAACGGATTGGCGCGACCGAGAGCTGTCAAAGCTTGCTTTGACAGCGTTCAGGAGGGGTCTGCGATCCAGCAGACCCCTCCTGCGCGATGCGCCGGTTCCCAGCCGCAGCCCACCACGCGTTGCCAACTCACCACCGACGGACGTCCAGGCGCGCGGGAGTTATCGATCACCCATCTGGTGCCGGCGGCGTAGGGTGTCCACCGTCACCGAGGCCCTGCTCGATCTCCCCGCCCGCGCGGGCTCACAACCTGCGCTGCTATGCCCTGACGACGGCGCCGTAGTTACGCATGAACAGCTCCTGGATGCGGCTCTCCTCCTCGCCTCACGCCTCCGCGGCGCTGGCGTCGACCGCGGCGACCGGGTCGCGCTGGTGCTGCCGAACGGGCCGGAGATCGTCGAGCTGCTGTTCGCGCTCGCGGTCCTGGGTGCGGTCGCTGCGCCGCTGAACCCGGCCTATACCGAGGCGGAGTATCGCTTCTACCTGGACGATCTCACTCCGCGACTGATGCTGGCCGGCGCGGGCGGCGCGCGCGCGGGCCCCACGGCCGCCGAAGCCGCCGGAATTCCCGTCGCGGACGTGGTCGCGACCGGAGCCGACGGGCGCCCTCCCACCCTGCGGCTCGGCGGCCGCGAGGTCCGGTCCGCCGCGATGGACGATCGCGGCGGGCCGGACGACGTCGTGCTCCTGCTGCATACCAGCGGCACCACCTCGAGGCCCAAGCAGGTGCCGCTGCTGCAGAGGAACCTGACCTCACAGGCGCGCTCGATCGCCCGCCACTACCGGCTCGACGCATCGGACGTCTCCTATTGCGCGATGCCGCTCTTCCACGTCCACGGACTGGTCGCCTCGGCGCTCGCACAGATCGCGGCCGGCGGCTCTGTGATCGTCCCCCGCCGCCTCTCTCCCAGTCGGTTCTGGTCCCAGGCTGCGCTCCATGCGGTGACCTGGCTGTCGGCTGGGCCGACGCTCCACCGCATGATCCTCCAGCGGGAGGGTTCCCCGCCGGGATCCCTGCGCTTCGTCCGCTCGTGCAGCTCGGCGCTGCCGGTCGAGCTCATGCAGGAGGGCGAGGACCGATACGGCGTCCCCATGGTCGAGGCATACGGGATGACGGAGGCGGGCCACCAGATCACGTCGAACCCGCTCCCACCAGAGCCGCGCCGGGCCGGGTCGGTGGGAGTCCCGGCCGGCGCCGAGATCCGCGTCGTCGACCGTGCCGGTGAGGATGTCGCCACCGGGTCGCCGGGCGAGGTGGCGATCCGGGGGCCCGGCGTCACGCCGGGGTATCTGGAGAATCCGGAGGCGAACGCCGAGGCGTTCTTCGACGGGTGGTTCCGCACGGGCGACGAGGGCGTCCTCGAGGACGGATACCTGCGCCTGCGCGGGCGCCTCAAGGAGATGATCATCCGGGGCGGTGAGAACATCTCGCCGTACGAGATCGAGGAGGTGCTCCTGTCACACCCATCGGTGGCCGAGGCGATCGTCTTCGGCGTCGACGACGTGAAGTACGGCCAGACCGTCAGCGGCGCCGTCGTCCTCCGGGACGCCGCCACGACACCTGAGGATCTCCGCCGCCACGCCCGACAGTCGCTTGCGGCCTTCAAGGTGCCGGACCGGATTCACGTCCTCGACCAGATCCCGAAGACGCCCACCGGAAAGGTGCAGCGGCGACGGATGGCCGCCGACCTCGCGAGCGACGCGCGGTGAGATTCGCCGTCCTGGGAGCCGGCGCGATCGGCGCGTACGTCGGCGCAGCACTGGCCCGGGGAGGCGCCGAGGTCACCCTGATCGCACGCGGGGAGCATCTGCAGGCGATGGCCGAGCGCGGTGTCCGCGTGCTGAGCCCGCGCGGCGACTTCGAGAGCCACCCGCCGGCGACCGCGGACGTCGGCGCGATCGCAGACGCCGACGTCGTCTTCCTCGGGGTGAAGGCGTACAGCCTGCCTGGGCTCGCCCCCGCGATCGGGACGGCGCTCCAGCCGGAGGCCGTCGTCATCGCCGCCCAGAACGGCATTCCATGGTGGTACTTCCAGGGCGTCGACGGGCGATTCGGCGACCGGGTGCTCTCGAGCGTCGACCCCGGCGGTGTGGTCACCCGGGCGATCGCGCCGGAACAGGTCGTGGGGTGCGTCGTCTACTGCTCCACCGAGATCACGGCGCCGGGCGTGATCCGCCACATCGAGGGCACGCGGTTCTCGATCGGCACGCCGGCCGGGGATCCCGAGGGCCGCTGCCGCGACATCGCCGCCGCCTTCCGGGCCGGCGGGCTCAAGTGCCCGGTCGACGGCGACCTGCGGCCTCAGGTGTGGCTGAAGTTGATCGGGAACGCCGCGCTCAACCCGCTGACGACCGTGACGCGGTCGATGCTGGGAGCGCTTGGCCGCTCGCCGCATGCGGTAGAGCTCGCGAGAGGAGTGATGACCGAGTGCGCCGCGGTCGCGGCGGCGCTCGGGGTCGAGTTTCCAGTGTCGGTCGACCGCCGGCTCGAGGCTGCGCTCGGCGTCGGCGATCATAAGACCTCGATGCTCCAGGACTGGGAGGCGGGGAAGCCGCTCGAAACCGACTGCATGACCGGGGCGGTCATCGAGATCGCCGACATGGTCGGAGTCCCGGTGCCGTCGACGCGCGTCCTGCACGCGCTGACGAAGGCGGTCGAGGAGCTCAGGGATGGCTGACCGGCCGGCTCGCGCCCCGTATGCGATCGCCACGCCGCACGCGGCGGCCACAGAGGCCGGCCGGAGGGCGTTCGAAGATGGAGGCAATGCTGTGGACGCGGCGCTCGCCGCCGCAACCGTGCTGACGGTCGTCTACCCGCATATGTGCGCCCTCGGAGGCGACGTGATGGCGCTCGTCCACGACGGCGACGCGCACGCGGTGAACGGAAGCGGCCGCTCCGCCGCGACGCTACCGGCTTCGGGCGCGACCGTTCCGCAGCGCGGGCCCGGCTCGATCACGGTTCCGGGCGCGGTCTCGGCGTGGCACGCCATGGCCGAGCGGTGGGGCTCGCGGCCGCTGGCAGGGGCGATCCTCGGGGCGGCGGCCCTCGCCGCGGAGGGGGTGCCGGTCGCACCGTCGCTCGCGGGCTCACTCCTCGCCGAGACCGACCTCGTCACGGCGGACGAGGGGTTGCGGGGCGTCTTCGCTCCCGAGGGGCCAGTGCTTCGCCGGGACGAGCGGCTGGTGCAGCCCGCGCTCGCGAGGACGCTGGAGCGGCTGGCCGAGCGCGGATCGGAGGACTTCTACGCGGGGGAGACCGCCGCGCTGCTCCTGGCCGGCCTTGCGGCGCGCGGGTGCCCGCTCACGGCAGCCGATCTCGCCGCCCACCAGACCGGCCTCGAAGCCGCGCTGGGATACGCGCGCGGGGCGGAGGAGATCCTGACGACCGGCCCGAACTCACAGGGGTTCTCGCTGGCGCAGATCCTGGCCACGGTCGGCGTTCTCGGACTCGACGACCCGATGGGGGAGCAGGCGCCGATCCTGGCGTCGGTTTTCCGCGAATCTGCCGGGGACCGGGACCGGTACCTGGCCGACCCCGCGGCGATGGAGTGCGCCGTCGGGGATCTCCTCTCCGCCGAGCACGTCGCAGAGCTCGCGGACCGCGCGACCGCTCGAGCCGGTGACGCTGGAGCGCTCCGCGCGCCCGCCGGCCACGGCGACACCGTCGCCGTCGTCACGGCCGGCCCCGGGCTCGCCATCTCGCTCATCCAGAGCGTGTTCTACGCGTTCGGCGCCGGGATACTCGAGCCCCGCACCGGGATCATCTGCCACAACCGTGGAGCCTGCTTCTCGGCCGATCCGCGGAGCCCCAACGCGATCGCGCCGGCCAAGCGGCCGCTGCACACGCTGATGCCGCTGGTCGTCGCCCAGGCCGGGCGGCCCACCTGGATCGCCGGGACGATGGGGGGCCACGCGCAGCCACAGATCCACGCGCAGATCCTGCTTCGGCGGCATGCCGGCGCCGGTGCGGCTGACGCGGTGGCAGCGCCGCGGTTGACCGTCGGCGACCTCGACTCGGGCGGCACCGACGTGTGCATCGAGGAGGACGCCACCCGAGCCCACGACGCGCTCTCCCGGGTCGGAATCGAGCCCGTCGTGGTGCCGCGTCTGAGCGAGGCGATGGGCCATGCCCAGGCCGTCGCCGTCCGTCCGGACGGGACGTTCGAGGCGGCGTCCGATCCGCGCGCCGACGGGACCGCCGCGTGCTGAGCGCATCGGCACCGAGCGGAGCCGAGCTGCTCTCGGTCTCGAACCTGCGCGTCGAGCTTCCGGCGGGGCGTGCGCTGCAGCCCGTCATCCATGATGTGTCGTTCACGATCCGCCCCGGCGAGGCGGTCGGCCTGGTCGGCGAGTCGGGTGCCGGCAAGTCGATGACCGCCCGGGCGATTGCACGGCTTCTTCCCGCCGGCGCCTCGGTGGGCGGCGGCATCACCTTCGACGGCCGCTCGGTCCTCTCCATGGGCCCTGCCGACCTGCGCCGGTATCGCAGCCAAGGGGTCGCGATGATCTTCCAGGACCCGCGCGCACACACGAACCCGGTTCGCCGGATCGGCGACTTCCTGACCGAGGCGCTGCGGACCGTGCTGGGCGTCCGCGAGCCGGAGGCGCGCCGGCGCGCCGTTGCCATGCTCGCCGAAGTCGGGATCGACGACGGCGAGCGGCGCATGCGCCAATACCCGCATGAGCTCTCCGGCGGCATGCTCCAGCGGGTGATGATCGCCGCCGCGCTCCTCGCCGGCCCGCGCCTGCTCCTCGCCGACGAGCCGACGACCGCGCTCGACGTCACCACCCAGGGGGAGGTGATGGCGATCCTGGACGAGCAGCGCCGGGAGCGCGGCCTTGCCATGCTCTTCGTGACGCACGACCTCGACCTCGCCGCGGCGGTCTGCGACCGCACGTGCGTGATGTACGCGGGGTCGATCGTGGAGGAGCAGGCGAGCACGGCCCTGAACGACGGCCCCCTCCACCCGTACACCGCGGCGCTGCTTGCGGCCAGGCCGCGGATGGATATGTCCAGCGAGCGCCTGGCCGCGATCCCCGGCAGGCCGCGGTCGGCGTTCGAGGCGCCACATGGGTGTGCGTTCGCCGACCGGTGTGCGTACTGCGAGGAGCCGTGCGTCGCCGACGAGCAGATCCTGCGGCCCGTCGGCGGCGGCCTGGTGCGGTGTTGGCGATCAGACACGCTCCGTGGTGCCCTCGCCACACCGCGCGAACGGGCGGGAGCCCGTGGCTGAGAACGTCCTCGAGGCGGAGCAAGTGCGCAAGGTCTTCCGCCTCCGCGGCCGCGCGGCCCGCGGGCACGAGATCGTCGCGGTCGCCGACGTCTCCTTCACGGTCGCCCGCGGGGAGTCGCTGGCCGTCGTCGGCGAGTCCGGCTCCGGGAAGACGACGCTGGCTCGGATGCTCGTCGGCCTCGAGCGGCCGACGTCGGGGCGGATCACCGTCGCCGGAACCGACCGCACCGCCCCGGCCCGGCGGGCGGCGGAGCGGCGCCGGCGCGGGCGCGAGACCCAGATCGTCTTCCAGGACCCCTACAGCTCGCTGGATCCCCGCCAGACGCCGGCGTCCTCCATCGACGAGGTGCTCCAGCTCCACTTCGACCTCACCCGGGCGGCGCGCACCGCTCGCGTTCACGAGCTCGCGGCCCAGGTCGGGCTCGATGAGCGTCACATGGCGGCGCTGCCCCGCGCCCTCTCGGGCGGCCAGCGCCAGCGCGTGGCCATCGCCCGGGCGCTCGCGGCCGAGCCGGAGGTCCTGGTCCTCGACGAGGCGGTGGCCTCCCTCGACGTCTCGATCCAGGCCCAGATCCTGAATCTGCTGGCAGACATCCGCCCGGCGACGGGGATCAGCTACATCGTCATCAGCCACGACCTGGCCGTCGTCCGCCAGGTCACGGACACGACCGTGGTCATGCAGCGCGGCTCCGCCGTCGAGCAGGGGCCGACGGCCCAGATCCTCGAGCATCCGGAACATCCGTACACCCAGCTCCTGCGCCGGAGCGTGCCCGGGCCCGGCTGGAAGCCCGCCCGCAGGGGTGCGACGGCGAGGACCGCGGAGGACGCCGAGCCCGACGGCAAGGCGGAGGAGAACGGATGAACCGGATCGGACGGACGGAGCTGGACGTGTTCCCGCTCTGCCTCGGCGGCAACGTGTTCGGCTGGACGGCCGACGAGGCTGCCTCGTTCGCGGTGCTCGACGCCTATGTCGACGCCGGCGGCAACTTCATCGACACCGCCGACTCCTACTCGGAGTGGGCGGAGGGCAACGCGGGCGGCGAGTCGGAGACGATCATCGGCCGGTGGGTCGCGCATCGCGGCCGCCGCGACGACCTCGTGATCGCGACGAAGGTGGGGCAGGCACCCGGCCGCGAGGGGCTCGCGCCGGCGAACATCCGCGCCTCCGCGGAGGCCTCGCTCGGCCGCCTGGGCGTGGAGCAGATCGATCTCTACTACGCGCACGAGGACGACCCGGCCACGCCCCTCGAGGCGACCATCGCCGCGTTCGACGAGCTCGTGCGCGCCGGCAAGGTCCGCTACGTCGCCGCGTCCAACTACACGGCGCCGCGCCTCGCCGACGCGCTCGCGGCCGCGAAGCGCACAGGCCACGCGCCCTACGTCGCGCTTCAGGCCCACTACAACCTCGTGCACCGGGCGGAGTACGAGGGCGATCTCGCCGCGCTGTGCGAAGCAGAGTCCATCTCGTGCATCGCCTACTCTGCGCTCGCCGACGGGTTCCTGACCGGGAAGTACCGGCCGGGGCGCGAGCTGCCTGCGAGTGAACGCGCCGAGGACGCCGCCGTGTACCTGACCGAGCACGGGACATCCGTGCTCACCGCGCTCGACACGGTCGCCGCCGGGCGAGGCGTGCCGGTCGCGGCCGTTGCGCTCGCCTGGCTCATCGCACGGCCCACCGTCGCGGCCGCCGTGGCGAGCGCCCGGACGCCGGAGCAGCTGGCGGATCTGGCTCAGGCGGTCCACCTCCATCTGTCGCAAGACGATCTGGGCGTTCTGGAGGCCGCGAGCGCGCCCGCCGGGGACGCCGTGCCGTGAGTGGCCGCGTGGCGGCCGAGCCCGACGCGACCGCACTCGAGCGGCGGTACCGCGCCCGCAGCCTGTGGCTCGACACGGTGCCGGGCTCGCTGGCTCCCCGGCCGGCGCTCGGCGGCGACGTCGAGTGTGACGTCGCGATCGTCGGCGCCGGCTTTACCGGCCTCTGGGCCGCCTACCACCTCGCCCGCGACGCGCCGGATTTGCGGGTCGTCGTCATGGAACGCGAGATCGCGGGCTTCGGCCCGTCGGGGCGAAACGGCGGCTGGGTGTCGGGCGGGCTCACAGGGACCGCCCGCGCGTACGGCGCTCGGCATTGCAGGGCGAAGCTCCTGAAGGCGGTTCGCGCCACGCATGCGGCCGTCGACGCGGTCGGGGAGGTCGTGGCGCGGGAGGGAATCGAGTGTGGCTTCCTCAAGCGCGGGGCGTTATTCGTGGCGACATCACCGCCCCAGCTGGTGCGGCTGGAAGCTCGCTACAGGGAGCTGCGAGAGCTGGGGCTGACCGACGCCGACGTCCGCCTCCTCGACCGGGCCGAGACCGGCGCCATCGTCGATGTCGACGGCTGCCTCGCCGCCACGTTCTCGCCGCACTGCGCCCGCGTCGATCCGGCGCGGCTCGCCCGAGGCCTGGCCGAGGCATGCGTTCGCCTGGGCGTGACGGTGCACGAGCGAACGCCGGCAACCGGGATCGCGCCGCGGCGAGTCGAAACGCCGATGGGCACCGTGCGGGCCGACATCGTGCTGCAGGCGACCGAGTCGTACTCGGTGGAGCTCCCGGGCCAGCGGCGCCGGTTCCTGCCGCTCTACTCCCTGATGATCGCGACCGAACCGTTGCCGGACGAGCTCTGGGCAGAGCTCGGATGGACGGACGGCGTCATGGTGAGCGACATGCGCCACCTCTTCTTCTACGCCCAGCGCACGGCGGACGGGCGGATCGCGCTCGGCGGCCGCGGCGCGCCGTACAGGCTGGGGCGGCCGATCGACGAGTCCAACGAGCGGAACGCCGAGGTGCGCGCTCAGCTGGAGCGCGTCATCCACCAGCACTTCCCGGCGGCCAGGCGCGCCGGCATCACGCATCACTGGGGCGGGCCGTTGGGGGTGCCGCGGGACTGGTCCATGGCGATCCGCTTCGACCGCTCCACCGGACTGGGGTGGGCCGGGGGCTACTCCGGCCACGGCGTCGTCGCCGCGAACATCGCCGGCCGAACGCTCGCCGACCTCGTCCTCGGCCGGGACACCGACCTCGCCAACCTGCCGTGGGTCGGCCACCGCAGCCGCAGCTGGGAGCCCGAGCCGCTGCGCTTCCTCGCCTCCCGCGCGATCGTCCGGATGCTCGAGAGCGCGGACCGGCACGAGGACGCCACGGGCAGGACGGCCAGGCGGACGCGGCTCCTGAGCCCCGTCCTGCCGGAGCACTGATATCACCAGGCCCGCCCGCCCGGCCACAGGGAGTCCAGGGCCCGCGGGGTTGGTGGGAGCCCTCCACTAGGATCCAGGGCTTTCGTGAACACGCCGCACTGGGAGGTCACGCGATGACCACGTTGAGCGCGCCGCAGAAGATCGTGCTCGGCGAGACCGAAGTGGCTCGCATCGGGCTCGGCACGAACCGGCTCACGATGACGCCCGAGAACATGGCCTTCGTCAGGGATGCCGTCGCCGCCGGCGTCCAATTGATCGACACGGCTCACCTCTACACCGGCGGCGAAAGCGAGCGGACGATCGGCGCCGCGCTCGCGCCGGCTCCGGACGACTGCGTCGTCGCCACGAAGGGCGGGTATCGATCCGGTGAGGGCCGCCCCGAGGCACTGCGGGCGCAGATCGACGAGAGCCTGCGCCGCTTGCGGACGGACACCATCGATCTCTACTACCTGCATCGGGTCGATCCGCAGACCCGGCTCGAGGAGAGCCTCGAAACCATCAAGGAGTATCGAGACAGCGGAACGATTCGCCATGTCGGACTCTCCGAGGTCGGGATCGACCACATCGAACGAGCCCGCGAGATCGTCCCCGTCGCGGCGGTGCAGAACCAGTACAACCTCTCCGAGCGCCGGCACGAGGACGTGATCGACTACTGCGCCCGTGAGGGCATCGTGTTCGTCCCCTTCTATCCGCTGGGCGGCGACGGCGGCAGCCGCCTCGCGGAGATCGCTGAGCGGCACGCTGCGACCCAGGCCCAGATCGCGCTCGCGTGGCTCCTGCGCCGCTCGCCGGCGATCCTGCCGATCCCGGGCACGCTTTCGCTGGATCATCTGAGGCAGAACCTGGCCGCGCTGGACATCCAGCTCAGCGACGCCGAGTTCGAAGCGCTCCGCTAGCGGTCGGCCGATAACGCCAGCCAGGGCATCCACGGGTGCGCCGCCGGGCGCTATCCGGGGCCGGGTATGAGTGCCGCCGCTGCCACGAGGTCGGCCGCTGTCGCCGGCTGAGGTGTGGGGATCGGCCAGTGCCTCTCGGATCGGTTGATCCAGACGCCCTCGAGTCCGACGGATCGGGCGCCGACCACGTCCCAGCCGTGGGCGGCGACGAGCGTCGAGCGTCCAGCTTCTGCGCCGGCATGCTCCAAAACCCGCTGGTAGGTACGCGGATGGGGTTTGTAGGCGCCAACCTCCTCGACGGAGACGATGCCGTCGAAGGAGGAACCGAGGTCGACGGACGACAGCTGCCTTCTGGTCTGGTCGGCAGATCCGTTGGTGAGCGCATAGAGCGGCCAACCCGAGGTGTTCAGGGCGTCGATGGCCGCCGCGGCATCCGGGAAGGCGGGTAGCGCTCCTTCCGCGAGCGGCTCGAGGATCGCCGGTGCCTGGCGTGGGTCGAGGTCCACTATGGCGAGCGTCGTCTCGAGCGATGTTCGGGCGATCTCGGCGAAGGGCGCGAAGTCGCCGGCGAGTGTCAGGCAGGTGGCTGTATGCAGCATGAGCGCGACCCAGGCCTCGAACGTCGCATCCGGGGCG
>DASQXS010000315.1:0-14352 GCA_035639615.1 Gaiellales bacterium
CCGCTTGCCGAGCGGCGGGCGTTGGCCGAGCGGATCGGGGCGGCCGTCCACGCTGCAGTCGAGGATGTCCGCGGAGCCGGGTTCGACCGCGCCATCGACGCGGTCGGGATCGAGCCGACCTGGCAGGGCGCGGTCGCCGCCGTCCGGGCCGGCGGGACGGTGACGATCGTCGGGCTCGGGCAGGCGGAGGGCGCGATCGCGGCCGGTGACATGGTGCGCCGCGGGATCACCGTCCGCGGCCATTACGCCTACACCCGTGCGGACTTTGCGGCGGCGCTGCGCGTGCTTGCGGAGCATCCGCCCGATCTGGAATGGGTGAGCGTCATGCCGCTGGCCGACGGTGCGGAGGCGTTCCGGCGGCTGGTCGACGAGCCGGCGACGACCGTGAAGGCGTTGCTTCGGGTCGGCGGGTAGGACGGCGGGCGTCGATGGTTCCCGAGGCGCCGATGGAGGATACGCCGGCGGCACGAAGCCGGCCGGCGAGGGGTGGTTCGTCGTCAATGCTCGCGAGGCGCAGTGGCTCCATAACGAGAGGTTCGGCGCCTCCGTGACGTTCGAGGGAAGCCCCCTGGGCGAGCCCGCCTGGTTCACGCAGCTCGGGATCAACATCGAGGGGGTGTGGCCGGGTCAGCCGAACGGCTACTACCAGTGCGAGGAGAGCCAGGCGGACTTCCTCGTCTATCCGGTGTCCGAGCTGGCACTGTGTCACGGAGCCGGCGTGACCGAGATGTGGACGAGCGGCGCGTTCGCATATGCCGGGACGCCCGAGACGAAGCCCGGCCCGTATCCCGAGGGGTTGCTCGCTGACTTCTGAGCCGCCCGGCGCCGGTAGGATGGCGCGATGGCAGAGCCCGATCCCCGGTTCGGGGTGCTCTTCGAGCCGGTGCAGATCGGCCCGGTGACCGCCCGCAACCGCTTCTTCCAGGTGCCGCACTGCAACGGCATGGGGCACCTGCACCCGTCCGCCCATGCGGAGATGCGTGGCGTCAAGGCGGAGGGCGGCTGGGCGGTCGTCTGCACCGAGGAGGTCGAGTTCCACCACTCGTCCGAGGTGGCGCCGTACATCGAGGGCAGGATCTGGGACGACGCCGACATCCCCGCCCACGCCCGGCTCGTGGACAAGGTGCACGAGCACGGCGCGCTCGCCGGGATCGAGCTCGTCTACTCCGGCGCCGTCGCCGCGAACCTCTACAGCCGCGAGCCTCCGATGGGGCCGACACACGTGCCGGTGATGGGGTACGAGCCGGTGCAGGCGCGGCGGATGGGGAAGCGCGACATCGCCGACCTCCGCCGCTGGCACCGCCAGGCCGTGGCGCGCTCGCTCGAGGCCGGGTACGACCTGGTGTACGTGTACGCCGCCCACGGGCTCACCGTGATCCAGCACTTCCTGTCGCGGCGCTCGAACGACCGCACCGACGAGTACGGCGGCAGCCTCGAGAACCGGGCCCGGCTCCTGCGCGAGATGCTCGAGGACACGCTCGAGGAGACGGACGGGCGCGCCGCCGTGGCCTGCCGGCTGTGCGTGGACGAGCTCGTCGGCGACCGCGGCCTCGAGCGGGCCGAGATCGAGGAGGTGCTCGGCCTCGTCGGCGAGCTGCCCGATCTGTGGGACTTCATGGTCGGCGACTGGGACTTCGACTCGATCACGTCGCGGTTCGCGGAGGAGGGCGCGCAGGAGGCGTATGTCCGCGGCCTGAGGCGGCTGACGACGAAGCCGGTGGTCGGCGTGGGCCGGTTCACGTCGGCCGACACGATGGTGCGCATGATCACCGACGGCGTGCTCGACATGATCGGCTCGGCCCGGCCGTCGATCGCCGATCCGTTCCTCCCGCGCAAGATCGAGGAGGGGCGCTGGGAGGACATCCGCGAGTGCATCGGCTGCAACATCTGCGTCTCGGGCGACTTCACCATCACCCCGCTTCGCTGCACCCAGAACCCGACGATGGGGGAGGAGTGGCGGCGCGGCTGGCATCCCGAGCGCATCCGCGGGAGGCGCTCGGACGCGAAGGTGCTGGTCGTCGGCGCGGGCCCGGCCGGGCTCGAGGCGGCGCACTGGCTCGGGAAGCGCGGCTACGAGGTGGTGCTGGCCGAGGCGACGGACGAGCTGGGCGGGCGGGTGACGCGCGAGGCGCGGCTGCCCGGCCTCGCGGCGTGGATCCGGGTCGTCGACTACCGTCGCGCCCAGCTGAGGCGGCTCGCCAACGTCGAGACGGCGTTCGAGAGCCCGCTCGACGCCGACGAGATCCGCTCGTACGGCTTCGACCACGTCGCCGTGGCGACGGGGTCGCGGTGGCGGGCCGACGGCGTCGGCCGCTGGCATCCGCGCCCGATCGAGCTCGACCCGGGGATGCAGGTGCTCACGCCTGACGACGTCATGGCCGGCGTCGAGCCCCACGGCGAGCGGGTGGTCGTCTTCGACGACGACCACTACTACATGGGAGGCGTCCTCGCCGAGGTGCTCGCCGCCTCGGGCCGCAGCGTGACGCTGGTGACGCCCGAGGCACGCGTCTCGCAGTGGACCGAGGCGACCATGGAGCAGCACCGCATCCAGCGCCGGGTGCTCGAGGCGGGGGTCAGGGTCATGACCACGACGACGCTCGTCGGCGCCGGCGTGGACGGCGCCCGGGTCGCCTGCATCTATACGGAGCGCGAGCAGGAGCTGGACTGCGACGCTCTTCTCCTCGTCACCGCGCGCCTGCCGGAGGACGGATTGGTCGCGGAGCTCGAGGCGGACCACGGCCCCACGGTGCGCGCCGTCGGCGACGCCCTCAGCCCCGGCACGATCGCCGCCGCCGTCTGGGACGGCCGTCGCTACGCCGAGGAGCTCGACGATCCCGACGCCCAGGACCGTGACCGGGTGCCGTTCCGGCGGGAGGTGGTCGAGCTGGCGCCGCTCGAGGTGCGGCAGCCGGCACAGGCATGAGGGTGCACCACGAGATCGACGGCCGCGGTCCCGCACTCGTCCTGGCGGCGTCGCTGGGGACGTCGCTCGAGGTGTGGGACGAGGTCGTGCCGGCGCTCGCCGACCGGTTTCAGGTGGTGCGGTTCGACCATCGCGGGCACGGCCGGACGCCGGCGCCTCCCGGCCCGTACACGATGGCCGACCTGGCCGGCGACGTGATCGAGCTCGCCGACGAGCTCGGCCTCGAGCGAGTGTCCGTGTGCGGGCTCTCGATCGGGGGCGCGGTCGCCATGTGGTTGGCGGCGAACGCGCCGGAGCGGATCGACCGCCTCGTCCTCGCGTGCACGGCGCCGCGCTTCCTCACGCCGGAGGCGTGGCGGGAGCGGGCCGCTCTCGTTCGGGAGGGCGGCACCGAGGTCGTCGTCGACGCCGTCATCTCGCGCTGGTTCACGCCGCGGCTCTTCGACGAGCGCCCGGAGGTGCCGGCGGCGTTCCGGGCGACGTTCTGCGCCGTCGACCGCGAGGCCTACGCCGGCTGCTGCGACGCGCTCGCGCAATGGGACTTCAGTGGGGAGCTGGGGCGGATCGCCGCGCCGACGCTCGTGGTCGCCGCGGCCGCCGATACGGTCGCGCCCCCCGAGCAGGCCGAGACCATCGCCGCGGGGATCCCCGACGCCCGCCTCGTCGTCCTCGACGGCGCCGCGCACCTGGCGCCGGCGGAGCAGCCGGAGGAGTTCGCGGCCGCGGTCCGGGAGCACGTCGGGCCGTAGGCGAGACGAGGGGGAGGCCTGGCACCGCAATTGCGTGCCTGACCCCGGAATTGCGTGCTCTCATCGAACTCCAAGGACGCTCACAGGCCGGGTTCAGCCGCGGGCCTCATGGTGGGATCCGACCCACTGTTCGATGGAGGTGCGCGTGTTTTTCCTGAGCTACACGATGGCCGAGCTGCGCAGGCGGCGGACGCGGACGATCCTGACGGCGCTCGGCCTGGCCGTCGGCGTCGCCCTCGTGATCGTCGTGAACGCGCTCTCGAGCGGACTCGACCGCGCCCAGGCGAGGGTGCTCTCGCCGCTCACGGGCGTCGGCACGGACATGTCGGTGACCAGGCCGATCAAGATCAGCTCGAACGGCCAGGGGCCGTTCGGCAACCTGTCGCCGTCGCAGCAGCGGCGGTTGCGGAAGGAGGCCGGGCCGCCGCCGGGGCTCGACTTCCGCAAGCTGAAGCCCGGGTCCAAGGTGGACACCGACACGTTCCAGGCCACGAGCCAGCTCAGCTTCCCGGCGTCGCGCATCGCCAGTGCCCGCGCGATCGACGGGGTCGCCGACGTCGCCGGGTCGCTGACGCTCACCGACATGCACGTGTACGGGAAGGTGCCGAAGATCAAGCGCGGCCCGGTCACGCAGTCGAGCACGCCGCCGAGCGGGAGCCAGTCCGGGCCGCAGACCCAGGGCGCGTTCGGCGCGAGCAGCATCCACTTCGACTCGCGCACCGTCACCGGCATCGACCAGACGAAGCCGGGCCTCGCGCCGGTCACCCCGAGCCAGGTCGTGAAGGGCAGGTACTTCAGCTCCGCCGGCGACGCCTACGAGGCGATCGTCTCCGCGGGGTACGCGTCCAGCGAGAGGATCGCCGTCGGCGACGACATCGTCCTGGGCGGGAAGACCTTCCACGTCATCGGGATCGCCTCCTCGCCGCTCGGCGGCACCGCCTCGAACGTCTATGTGAAGCTGGCGACGCTGCAGCGGATCGCCGGCTACGAGGGACGCGTGAACGCGCTCCAGGTTCGGGCCGCGAGCACGAGCACCGTAGCTAGCGTCGCCGCCGCCCTGAAGCAGGCGCTCCCGGGGGCGCAGGTGACGACCGCCGCCGATCTCGCCAAGCGCGTCGGTGGGTCGCTGAGCGACGCCCGCAGCCTCTCGTCGAAGCTCGGCACCGCCCTGGGGGCCGTCGGCCTGGCCGCGGCCGTGCTCATCGCCTGCCTGCTCACCCTCTCATCGGTGGCGAAGCGCGTCCGTGAGATCGGGACGCTCAAGGCGCTCGGCTGGTCGCGGTGGCGCGTCGTCCGCCAGATCTCCGCAGAGGCCCTGATGCAGGGCGCGCTCGGCGGGGCGATCGGCGCCGCCGCCGGCCTCGCCGGGATCGCCGCAGTGAACGCCGTCGGCTGGACGCTCCGGGCGACGGTGTCGGGAGGAAGCGGCGGCTCGACCAGCGCCGGCACGGCCATCGCCGGCCCGTTCGGCCTGGGGCAGCCGCACGTCACCTCCGGCTCGACCCTGGTCAAGATCACGACCTCGGCCGATGCGCAGCTGATCCTGGCCGCGGTCGGCCTCGCCGTCCTGGGCGGGCTGGTCGCCGGTACGGCCGGCGGACTGCGCGCCGCCCGCCTTCGCCCCGCCGCAGCCCTCCGCACCGTGGAATGACACCCGACATGGAGACCGACATGCAACGAGCAACACAGCCGATCTACGAGCTGGAGGGCGCCTCGCGCGTCTACGGCACCGGCGGGAGCCGAGTCGCCGCCCTCCGCGAAGCCGACCTGGTCGTCCGCCCCGGCGAGTTCGTCGCCGTCGTCGGCGCGAGCGGGTCGGGCAAGACGACGCTCCTTCAGCTCCTGGGCGCGCTCGACCGGCCCACCTCCGGACGGGTCAGGTGCCGCGGCCGCGACCTGGCCGCGGTGGGGGAGCGCGAGCTCTCGCGCCTCCGCCGCGACACCATCGGCTTCGTGTTCCAGCAGTTCAACCTGATCCCGACGCTGACCGCGTGCCAGAACGTCGAGGCGGCGCTGGCGACGGCGAAGGTGTCGGGAAAGGAGCGCCGCCGGCGCGCCCTCGACCTCCTCGCCGCCGTCGGCCTCGCCGACCGCGCGACGCACCTGCCCTCGCAGCTCTCGGGCGGCGAGCAGCAGCGGGTGGCGATCGCCCGCGCCCTCGTCAACGACCCCAGCGTGCTCCTCGCCGACGAGCCGACCGGGAACCTCGACTCGGCGACCGGGGAGGAGATCCTCGATCTCCTGCGGCGGCTGGCGGACGACCACGGCCAGACCGTCGTCCTCGTCACCCACGAGGCGGCGATCGCGGAGTCCGCGCCCCGGGTCGTGCGGCTGCGCGACGGGGCGATCGTGTCGGACTCGGCGGCCGGAAGCGAGCATATGCTTCCCGCGTAGGTGTTCCTGAACATCCTGGTCGCGATCGACGACTCGGTGCACGCGTCGCGTGCGCTCGACGAGGCGATCGACCTCGCCCGGTGCCAGCGCTCGCGGCTCACGGTGATCAGCGTCGCGGCCCGCGGCTCGTGGCGGTTCCTGGCCGGGCCGTACACGGGGATGCTCCCCACCCAGGAGGACGCGGACACGGCCGCTGAGCGCACCATCGCCGACGCCCGGGAGCGCGTCGGCGATGACCTGCCGGTGACGACGATCGTCGGTCAGGGCTCGCCGGCCGAGGCGATCCTCCGCCGGGCGGAGGAGGGCGCGCACGACCTGATCGTAATGGGCTCGCGCGGCCGTGGCGCCGCCGCCTCGGCGCTCCTCGGGAGCGTGAGCCTGCACGTCCTCCACCACAGCCATGTCCCGGTCCTGATCGTGCACGTGGAGGATGAGGGCCGGGATGCATAAACGGAGTCAGACTCCTCTGATTCACCCAACATCTCCGGGGCAGGCATTCCCACTTTGTGATCAGAGGAGTCTGAACTCCGTTTATGCACGGGTAGACTGCCCGCCCATGTGCCGCAACATCCGACCGCTTCACAACTACGAGCCACCCACCACCGAGGACGACGTGCGGGACGCCGCGCTCCAGTACGTGCGCAAGATCAGCGGCATGAGCCGCCCGGCGCGCGTGAATGAGGCGGCGTTCGACCGCGCCGTCGAGGCGGTGACGGCTGCCACCTCGCAGCTCCTGCGCGAGCTCGTCGCCACGGCGCCGCCGCGCGACCGGGCCCGGGAGATCGAGCGCGCCCGCGAGCGGGCCGCCGTCCGCTTCGCCCGCACCGCGTAGCTCAGGAGGCTGTGGCCGCCGGGCGCTGCCGCGCCCGGGGCCTGCCCGTCGACTCGCGCACGACCAGCTCGGCCGGGAGCGTGACCGCCCGCACCGGGCCGTTTTCGCGACCCTGGATGCGGGCCACGACCGTTTCGATCCCGACCCGGGCCAGCTCGTCGAGCGGCTGCGACACCGTGGTGAGCGAGATCCGGGCGAGACCGGCAAGATGGACGTTGTCGAACCCGACGACCGAGAGCTGGCCGGGGACGCTGATGCGCAGGCGGTCGGCCACCTCAAGCACGGCGATCGCCCCGAGGTCGTTCGAGCAGACGATCGCCGTCGGCGCGGCCGGGCCGACGAGCTCGCCGGCGAGCGGCCCGGGGGCGCCGCGGCCAATGCCGGCGCGGTCGTGCTCGGGGTCCCAGCGCACCACAGGCCGCGGTTCGAGGCCGGCGGCGCGCATGGCCGCGCGGTAGCCGTCGGCGCGGCCGCGGGCGGTGCGCCGCTCCACCCCGGGCGTCGTCAGATAGGCGATCCGGCGATGGCCGAGGTCGATCACGTGTCGGGTCGCGAGCACGGTCGCCGCGTGGTCGTCGACGGCGACGGAGTCGGCCCAGTCCTCCCGTAGCCCGACGAAGACGACCGGGACGCGGCCGCCGACGGCGTACTCGATCGCCGGCGAGCTGCCGAAAATCGCCAGGAAGACGATCCCGGCGACGTGCTGCTCGAGGAGCGCCTCGACGCTTCGGAGCGTCAGGCGGCCGTCGCCCTCGATGTCGTAGAACACCGCCGTCATCCCGAACTGGGACGCAGCCTGCACGACCCGTGTGGCCATCTCGCCGTGGAACGGGTTGTCCAGGTTTCCCGCCAGGACCCCGATCGTGTTCGTGCGCTGGTGGACCAGCTGGCGGGCGATGATATTCGGCCGGTAGCCGAGCTGGTCGATGGCGCGGTTGACGCGGGCCCGAGTCGCCTCGGACGCGCCGCCGACGCCGCGGATCACGTTCGAGACGGTCGACTTCGACACGCCGGCCAGGGCGGCCACGTCGAAGATCGTGGGCGCCTTGGCCGGACGTGTCCTCGTCGGAGACCGCCTGTCCACGGCGGCCATTCTCGCATCCTCCCGCTGTGGTGTTGTCAGTCTGGCAGAGGCCTCACTCGGGTGGGATCTCGGCGTAGGCGCGCTCGATCTGGATCCCCTCCCGGGCCCGGATCGCGCGGGCGCCGTAGTACCACACGACCCCGAACAGGACGGCGCCGCCAAGCCACAGCAATAGGCTTGACTTATCCGCCAGGCCGAAGAACGAGTAGTGGAAGAAGCACCAGTAGAGGAAGATCGTCGTCAGGATCGCCCCACAGCCTGAGACGACCATGAGCGGGATGCCAAACACCTCCTTGGTGGCGACCGACGCGCGGTAGAGCTCCGGCCGCCGGTACGGGAACGTGATTGCCGAGATCGCGACCAGCGCGTGGGTGATGAGTTGGATCAGCGTCGCGTACACGATCACCTGGAAGAAGTTGCTGGCGACGTAGATCGCCCAGGCGTACGCGAGCACGGCCAGGATGATGGTGATCCCCGTCGCCACCACCGGCACGCCGCGGGCGTTCACGGTGGCGACCGCCTTGGGCGCGATGTTGTCGAACGACCACGCGAAGAGCGTCCGCGGCGGCTGAAGCGACGTCTCGGCGAGGATCACCGGCCAGAAGAGCACGAACGTCGCCACAAGGAACACGGCGAAGAGGGTGTTGTTCACCTGCGCGGAGGTGATGACGAAGTACGCCCCGGACGTGCCCAGCTGCGAGGGCAGGCCCCCGCCGAAGGCCGCCGCCAGGAACGACTGGCCGAACGAATGGAAGAAGATCGCGACGAACACGATCACGCTCGCCAGAATCCCGACGCTGGCCATCCCCATCCGGTTGGCGGTCTGCATCGTGTTGCCCTGGCGCAGCTCGCCGGCGAAGAAGGTCGACCAGTAGGCGTAGATCGAGATGCCGGCGATCACGCCCACGATCGGGATCGTCTTCACGAACGAGAAGGCGTGGTTCACGTCCACCCCGTTCTTGACCGCGGTCGAGATCGTGTCGTGGTAGGAGTCGGGATGCCCGGTGATGGGCTGCGCGAACGAGTTGAAGTCGGAGATGAACGAGCTCTTCGAGGTGAAGAGCGCGATCAGCGCCGCGATCACGAGCCCGACGAGCGAGAGGGCGAGGAGGGTGAACATGAACCGCTTCGCCCATGTCCAGCCCGCGCCGACCGCCGCCCCGGCGACCACGATCGCGATCGTGCCGAGGACGAACTGCCAGCCCTTGCTCGTGCTGACCGTGTTCGACCAGCTCTGGAGCCGCGACGAGTCGTCGATGAGCCCGATGATGAGCAATCCCGGCGCCAGCCCGAGCGTGACCATGGCGAGCGCCTCGAAGGCGATCGAGAGGAAGCTCGAGAGCGAGATGCACACCGACGACACGACGCCGAGCATCGGGTGCAGGGTGCGGCTGACCAGGATGTAGTCGCCGCCTGAGCGCGGCATCGCGGTCGTCAGGAGGCCGAACGTGTAGACGACGCTCAGGGCGAGCGGGATCGTGAGCACCGCGGCGAGGAGGAAGCTGCCGCCGGGGAACCCGGAGAGCGCCCCGAAGAGTGCGATGCCGATCACGAACGGCGGCGCTCCGGTGATGAAGTTGATCGCCATCGCCTGCCAGGGCTTGACCTCCCTGACGAGGCCGGTGGCGTTGCGCACGTAGAGCCCGGACGTCTGGCCCGTCGGCGCGCCACTCGATTCGGTAGCCATCCCTCTCCTTTCCTATCCGACGACGAACTGGTGGGACAGGACCTCGTCCGAGCCCACCTCGACGACGACCCCGTGCAGGCGGCCGGTGTTGTATTCGGAGCCCGAGTTCAGGGCGAGCGTTCGTCCCAGCCGGGCCTCGCCGCGCGATTCGTGGATGTGGCCGTGCAGTGCCAGGAGCGGCTGGTACTCCTCGATCAGCCGGCGGACGGCGGTGCTGCCGACGGGGATCTCCACGGGCTGGCCGCCGTGGTGCCGCGGCCGCATCTCGGCGTCGAGCTCCACCGCCGTGTCGAGCCGGCTGTCGTATGGCGGCACGTGCAGGTTGAAGATCGCCCGGCCGGGATCGTCGAGCCGCTCGGCGAGCCGCTTCAGCCGCTCGTAGAGCGCCTCCTCCTCGAGCTCCCGCGGACTGTTCCACGGGGTCGGGTTCGCGTACGACGACGAGAGCATCTCGTGGTCGCCGACGCGGACGATCTGCTCGTCGCAGAAGACGAGGCCGTCCGACGCCGCCAGGAGGTCGTCGACGAAGAGCGGGTCGTCGTTTCCCGCCATCACGAACCGGTCGTCGGGGGACTGGCGCTGGGCGGCGAGGTCGGCCCAGCGCTGAATCTCCTCCCGGGCGACATCGTCGAAGAGGCGGTCGAGCCCGCCCTCGTCGGACGTGACTGCGGCGATCTCGGCGGGCGTCCCGATCCACGGGTAGAAGCCGTTCATGCGGATGGCGTCGGTCACCTCGTCGAGCTCCCTGCCCTCTCGAACGGCCCGGCGCGCGCCCAGGAACTCGAGCCGGTAGAGGCCGTCCTCGCCGTGCTCGATCGGCACGATCGCCTTCCCGAGCAGGTCGCCGCCCATGATGCTGGCCTGGGCGCCGTAGAACTTCCCCGCGCCGAGGAACTTCCGCCACAGCAGGTCCGAGCCGTGGACGTCGGAGGCGTAGAAGAGCGTGAGCCGCGGGCCGCCGCCGTCCGTCCGCTTTCGGCGTAGACGCATCAGGCCGCCCCCACCGCGGCCGCCTGGGGCGCGAGCATGGTCGCGGCCTCGACGATCCCCACCTCGGCCGCGACTGCCGGATCCTCGTGCTCGATCGCAAGCGTTGCGACGCCGCGGCGCCGGAGCGCCGCCGCAAACCGGCTCCACCATTCTGGGTCGTGGCCGCGGCCGGCCGCGGCGAACGTCCACGGGGCGGCCGGGTCGGCGCCGGACCAGCGGTGGTCGAGGACGCCGTTCACGACCAGAGCGCCGGCGTTCGTCCGCAGGTCCTTGGCGTGCGCGTGTCCGACCCGCGAGAGCGCGGCGACCACCGCGAGCGGGTCCATCTGCATCCAGAAGCAGTGGCTCGGATCGACGGTGGCCGAGAGGTTCTCGCCGAGCGCCGCGAGGCGCCCGAACGTCTCGACGTTGTAGACGCAGGTGCCGGGGTGGAGCTCGACGCAGATGCGGACGCCGGAATGCTCGCGGGCGGCGAAATCGGAGAGGCCGCCCCAGTAGGGGCCGGCCGCGTCGCGCCACTGGGACTCGTACACCCCCTCGAGGTAGGGCAGCCAGCCGCCGGCGGCGAACGCGGGGACGCGGTCGCCGGGCCGGGCCGCGGGGCAGCCCGCCAGCGCGACGACCCGGTCGACGCCGAGGAGGCCGGCGAGCCGGATCGCGTCGCGCAGGTCGCGGTCGTGGCGGCGCGCCAGCTCCTCGTCCGGGTGGAGCGGGTTTCCCCAGGCGTTCAGCGCAGCGAGCGTCATGCCACGGCGCTCGATCTCGGCGACGAACCGCGTGCGGGCGCCGGCGTCGCCCAGCAGCTCGCGGGGATTGCAGTGGCCGACCGGGGCGTAGCCGCCGGCGCCGATCTCGAGCGCCTTCACGCCCGGCGCGCGCTCCCTGATCCAGTCCATGACCGCAGCGAGCGGCCTGCCGGCGAAGACCTCCGTGACGAGGCCGATCCTCATCTGCGACCGCCCGTGCGAGACCCGGTCAGTGGAGCGTTCCACATACGCCGCCGCGAACCTAACTCGCCCCACTGCCAAAGTCAAGTCGCTTCTTTGGGGGAACACCGTGCTTGACACCCGCTCGAGCGATGCGCGAAGATCGTGGAGCGTTCCAACGAAGCTTCCTCCCGGAGGTCGTCCAGCTGCAACCCGGAGCCGGATGAGCGAGATCGTGCGCCTGGCGCTCGTCGGCGCCGGCCGGATGGGCCGCGTGCACCTGCAGGCGGCGGAGCGCGCCCGCGGCGTCGACGTGACGGCCGTCGTCGACCCGGTCGACGAGGCGCGCGCGGCCCTCGCGGCGACGGGGATGCGTACCCACCCGTCCGTCGAGGAGCTCCTCGCCGCGGGCGGGTTCGACGCAGCGGTGGTCGCCGCCCCGTCGGAACTGCACGTCGAGCTGGTGCGGGTGCTGGCGACCAAGGGCTTTCCCGTCCTGTGCGAGAAGCCCTGCGGCCTCTCGGCGGAGGACGTCCGCGCCGCGGCCGAGGCGGCCGACGCCGCCGGGACGCTGCTTCAGGTCGGCTATTGGCGCCGGTTCGTGCCCGCGCTCGGGCGCCTGCGGGCACGGATCGGGGACGGTGGGTTGGGTGAGGTCTCCTTCGTGTCCTCGTACCAGTGGGACGAGCACCCGCCGTCCGCGGCGTTCCGTGCGACGAGCGGCGGCATCGTGCTCGACATGGGGGTGCACGAGTTCGACCAGCTGCGCTGGCTCACCGGGCAGGAGATCGGCCGCCTCGAGGCGGCCGCCGTTGTCGCCAGCGACGGCGCCGAGAGCGCCGGGTTCATCGCCGAGCTCTCCGGCGGGGCGATCGGCGTCGCCTCGCTTGGGCAGCGCTTCGGGCTTCCCGACTCGTGCTGGGTCGAGGTGATCGGGACGCGCGGGCACGCGCGCGAGCCCTTCATGTGGGGCGCCGAGGGCGAGCGCGTCTTCTTGGACGCGATCGCGGCGCAGCTGGAGGCGTTCGCCCGGGCGATCGGATCGGGGTCGACCGGGCCGGCCGCGACCGCGGAGGATGCGATCGCCGCCCTGGAGGCCGCCGAGCGGGCGGCCGAGGCGCTTGCCGGTGCGCGGGCGGCCCACCCGTGACCAGGGAGATCGGCGTCGCGCTTGTCGGCTACGGCGCGATGGGCCGGGCGCACGCCTACGCCTACCGGGTTCTGCCCCTCATCCGGGAGCTGCCCGTCACGCCCAAGGTCGTCGTGCTCTCGGGCCGCGACCCGGCCGCACTCGAGCGCGCCGCGGCCGCGTACGGCATCGCCGATCACGCGACCGACTGGCGTGCCGCCGTCGACCGGGCCGACGTGGCGATCCTCGACATCTGCACGCCGCCCGGGGCGCACGCCGAGATCGCCGAGGCCGCGGCCGCGGCCGGGAAGGCGGTTCTGTGCGAGAAGCCGCTGGCGTCGACCTACGCCGACGCGCGCCGGGCGGCAGCGGCGGTCGAGGGGGCCGGCGTCCCGAACGCCGTCGGGTTCAACTACCGGCGCCTGCCGGCGCTCGCGCTCATGCGCCGGCTTGTCGGGGAGGGCCGGGTCGGCGAGCCGCAGCAGTTCCGGGCCCGGTGGCTATCGGACGAGTTCGCCGACCCGGCGACGCCGTTCGACTGGCGCTTCGACCGGGCCATGGGTGGAACGACGATCGCCGACCTCGGCAGTCACCTGGTCGACCTCGCGGTGTGGATGCTGGGTGACGTGGCGGAGGTGACGGCGCAGTCGGCGACGTTCGTCGGCGAGCGCCCGGACCGTGAGACCGGCGCCATGCGGGCGGTCGAGATCGACGACGCCTCGTCCGCCCTCGCCCGCTTCGCCTCCGGCGCGACCGGGGTCTTCGAGATGTCACGCAGCTGCAGTCGGCGGCCGTGCGACTTCACGGCCGAGGTGAACGGGACCGCAGGCACGCTCGTCTTCGACTACGCCCGCCTGAACGAGCTCTGGTACGGCGACGGCGGCGACGACCCGGAGCTCTACGGGATGCGCCGCATCCGGGCCGAGCATCCGCTGCACCCGTACGCGTCGTCGTGGTGGCCGATCGGCCAGGGCGTCGGGTACGGGTCGTCCTTCGTGAACCAGCTCGCCGACCACCTCGAGGGCTGGCCCGGCGGGGCGTGGTCGCCGAGCTTCGGCGACGGCCTGCGCGTGCAGGCGGTGTGCGAGGCGATGGAGCGGTCGGCGGCGTCGGGGACGTGGGTGAACGTCGCGGACGTCGAGCACGGGTAAGGTGCCCGGATGGCGATCGTCGTCGGCCTGGACGACCTGCGCACGAGCCCGACGGCCTCCCTCTTCGAGGGCGCCGACCACGGGATCGACGTCTCGTTCTTCGTCGTCGACTCGACGCCGGGGAAGGGGCCGTCGCTGCATGTGCACCCATATCCCGAGGCGTTCGTCGTCCACGAGGGTGAGGCGACGGTCATCGTCGGCGACGAGGAGATCGTGCTTGGTGCCGGCCAGGTGGTGGTCGGCCCTGCGGACGTCCCGCATCGATTCACGAACACCGGTACGGGCCGGCTGCTCATGACGACCATCCATGCGGCCGGCAGGACCGAGACGACCTGGCTCGAGGAGGGCGAGTGATGTGACCGGCAACGTTTGCCGCTCTCGCAGCCTGCTTGAGTAGCAGGCTGCTCGCGAGACCTGTCAAGGCGGGCGCCTTGACAGGCTGGCGGCTGCAAACCGCGTCCGCGATCTGCTGGGTAGCAGATCGCTC
>DASQXS010000316.1:0-12998 GCA_035639615.1 Gaiellales bacterium
CAAGCGGCTGGACGAGCTGGGCGAGCGCGTGACAGACGTGCTCGAGATGACGCCGCCCGAGGGCCTCGTCGACAAGATCCGGGCGCTGGGCAAGCTGAAGTCGCTCGCCGACTCGCGGCCGAAGGTGGTCGGCTCGGGCCCCTGCCAGGAGGTCGTGGTCGACCCGCCGTCGCTCGACCCGCTCCCGATCATGACCTGCTGGCCGGGCGACGGCGGCCCCTACATCACCCTGCCCGCCGTCATCACCAAGGATCCGCGCACGGGCACGCGCAACGTCGGCATGTACCGGGTGCAGAAATTCGACGCCCGGACGACGGCGATGCACTGGCAGATCCACAAGGACGCCGCCGCCGACTGGCGCGGGATGGGCGAGCGGATGGACGTGGCCATCGCGCTCGGCCTCGACCCGGTCACCTGCTATACGGCCTCGGCACCGCTCCCGAAGCACATCGACGAGCTCATGCTGTCCGGGTTCCTGCGCGGCGAGCCGGTGGAGCTCGTCCGCTGCCGCACGGTCGACCTCGAGGTGCCGGCGCGGGCTGAGATCGTGATCGAGGGCCACATCGTGCGCGGCGAGCTGCGCGACGAGGGCCCCTTCGGCGATCACACCGGCTATTACACGGCCGCGGAGCCCTTCCCGGTAGTGCACGTCACCTGCGTCACGCACCGGCGCGACCCGGTCTACCCGTCCATCATCGTCGGCGTCCCGCCGCAGGAGGACGTGTGGCTCGGCAAGGCCAGCGAGCGCCTGTTCCTGGCCGCGCTCCGCATGACGCTGCCCGAGCTCGTGGACTACGACCTGCCGTTCATGGGCGCCTTCCACAACCTGGCGATCGTCTCGATCCGCAGGGCGTTCCCCGGCCACGCGCAGAAGGTGATGCATGCGATCTGGGGCACGGGCCTGCTCGCGCTCACGAAGGGCGTAATCGTGGTGGACGAGTGGGTCGACGTGCACGACTACGGCCAGGTGATGTGGCAGGTGGGGGCGAACGTCGACCCTGCCCGCGACGTGCTTCTCTCGGAGGGGCCGCTCGACCATCTCGACCACGCGCCGACGCGCCAGTTCGTGGGCGGCAAGATCGGCATCGACGCCACCGCGAAGGGGCCCGCCGACGGCTACGCCCGCGGCTGGCCAGAGGTCATCCGGATGAGCGACGAGGTGCGCGCGAAGGTCGACCGGCGATGGCCCGAATACGGCATTCCAAGCCGGTGAACGCGTCGTTCGCAACGTTGTCGACTGGGACCCGCGCGGCTACTACACTCCGCCGCGGGCGACGATAATATCGCCGCCCGTGAGCGAGCGAAGGGACGTGCGTGGCTGACGACGGGACGACCAGAGGCGAGTTCCTCAGCCTTTCCACCGTCGGGATCGGAGCCATGATCGGAGGCGTGATCGGAGTGCCGGCGACGGCCTACCTGCTCGGGCCGGTCGCGGACGAAGCGACGTTCAAAGCGGTCCCGTTGGGGAACGTAAGCGACTTCAACTCTGAGCAGGGCTTCCAACCGACCGCCGCCACGTACATCGAGGATCCCCAGAACCCGGCGACGAGCCCGGGGCTGGCCTGGGTTCATTACACGGGGAAGTCCAACACCAACACCGACTGGCTGGCGTCGGACGCGATGTTCGTCGTGTTCTCGAATCGGTGCATGCACCTTGGCTGTCCTGTGCAAGCGACCTCCCAGGGCTTCCAGTGCCCGTGTCACGGGGGTGTCTACAACACGCTGGGCGAGCGCACGGCCGGCCCACCGATCCGGCCGCTCGATCGTTTCCAGTGGGAGATTCGCAACTCCGATGAGCTCTGGATCACGCAGCGGTGGTCGGTGGAATTCATCAACGGCAAGCTGACGTACTTCCCCGTGAAGATGCCCGGCCAGCCGGTCGCGCCGCCCGGCCCCAGCATCGTCGCCGACGTCCTCTACCCGAACGTGACCTACACGCACGGCCCCGTGCCGAAGCCCAAGTAGTCGATGCCCATTCCCGCCCCCGACGCGAAGCAGCTCGTCCTCCAGACCGAGGAGTGGATCGAGTACCGCACCGGCTTCGCAACGCTGGTGCGCAAGTTCCTCTTCCGCAAGGTGCCGCCGACCGGCTGGTTCCACACCCTGGGAAGCTCCCTCCTGACCGTCTTCATCATGCAGGTGATCACCGGGTCGCTCCTGGCGATGACCTACGACCCTTCGCCCAACGGGGCGTACGAGTCGATTCGCTACATCACCGACCAGGAGACGTTCGGCTGGCTCATCCGCGGGATGCACAAGTGGGGCGCCTCGATGATGGTGATCCTGCTCTTCCTGCACATGGGCCGGGTGTTCTTCTACGGCGGGTACAAGTACCCGCGCGAGCTCACCTGGCTGACCGGGTCGCTGATTTTCCTGTCGGTGATGGCGATGGGCCTCACTGGATACCTGCTGGTGTGGGACCAGCGGGCTTACTGGGCCTCGGTCGTTGCGATCAACATCAACGGCACGGCGCCCGTCCTGGGGCCGTTCATCTCGAAGTTCCTGCTCGGAGGGCCCGTCTTCGGCGCGCAGACGATCTCGCGCTTCTACGCGCTGCACATGCTGATGATCCCCGCGCTGATAGCTGCGCTCATCTTCGTCCACCTGTGGCTGGTCGTGAAGCTGGGCGTGACGCCGTGGCCGGGGCGGCCGACGCCCGAAGAGGTCTCGGGGGACTAGATGGCCGTCGCCACGCCGCCCCGCAAGGTGATCAACCGCCGCGTCCGGTACGAGACGGAGCTCGCCGCGCAGAAGAAGGAGGGGCATCCATTCTTCCCGTACGCCATGTTCCACGACACGGTCGTGAACCTGATCATCGTGCTCATGATCGTGGCCATGGCGGTCGTGTGGCATGCCACCTCTGGTCCGATCGACGCGCACCATCCGGACGGCCAGAACGGCTGGCTGGGCGCGCTCTACGAGGGCAAGGCCAACCCGGCCGTGCAGGTGACCGAGCCGCGGCCGGAGTGGTATTTCCTCTTCCTCTTCGAGCTCCTGCGCATCTTCAAGACCCCGTGGGAGCTGATCTTCGCGACGATCATCATTCCGACGATCATGATGATCCTGCTCGTCGTGTGGCCGTTCCTCGACCGCGGCCGTGACCGGCGGATCTCACGGCGGCCGGTCGGGATGGCCTTCGGCCTGAGCGTACCCGCCGTGCTGATCGCGCTCACGATCGCGGGCGGCCTCGCGCCCGGCGTTCTCGCGGGCTCGAACATCTCCAATAATCCCGACATCAACAAGTTGCCCGGCGCTGCGCTGATCGCCGCAAACGGATGCTCGGGCTGTCACCAGTTCCCGACGGGTGGAGCGCCCAGTCCGGGCGCGAACCTGAGCAACGGCTCACCGAAGTTCGGAACGGACCAGAAGGCGATCGCCGCGTGGGTCGGCGGCGGCGCGGCCCAGGCCGGCACCGGCATGCCGAGCTTCGCCAGCCTCGGCAAGGAGAAGCTGGACCAGATCGCCCAGGTGATCGCGTCCCTCAAGACGAACTCGGTGCAGCCGCTCGGCGGCAGTTAGGCTCTCACCGTGCAGGTGATGCTCGGACTGACCGGCGCGTCCGGCGCCCCGTACGCTGCCCGGCTCCTACGAGCGCTCGTCGCCTCCGGCGCCGATGTCGGGGTGGTCGCATCGCGCGCCGGCGCGCAGGTGGTCGCGCTCGAGCTCTACGGCGACCGCGACATGAACCCCGCGGGGGCGGTAGAGCGGTTCGTGGTCGACCACGGCGAGGGCGACGTCCGCATCTGGGGTGAGGCGGACTACTCGGCGCCGTACGCCTCGGGGAGTTCGCGCACCGACGCCGTCATCGTCTGCCCGTGCTCCATGGCGACGGTCGGCACGATCGCGGGCGGAGCCGAGGCCAATCTGATCCACCGTGCCGCCTCGGTGCAGCTCAAGGAGGGGCGCCGCCTCGTGCTCGTCCCCCGCGAGACGCCGCTCTCGGACATCCATCTCGAGAACCTGCTCCGGGTGAAGCGGGCCGGCGCGTCCGTCGTCCCCGCCATGCCCGGCTTCTACCACCTGCCCCAGAGCATCGACGACCTGGTCGACTTCGTCGCCGGACGGGTGCTCGACGCCGCCGGCGTCGACGCCACTCTCTACGAGCGCTGGGGGTCGCGATGACCCTCCACCCCGACGAGGTACGGGAGATGTTCGACCGGATCACGCCGGCATACGACCGCATGAACCGCGTCATGAGCATGGGCATGGACGGCGGCTGGCGCACGCGGGCCGTGCGGTGCACGGGGGTGCGGCCCGGCGACCACGCCCTCGACGTGTGCTGCGGCACCGGCGACCTGGCCATCGAGCTGCTCGACGCCGTCTCGACCCGTGGCCGGGTGGTCGGGCTCGACTTCTCCGAGCGCATGCTCGAGGCGGCGCGGGCGAAGAGCTCGCAGGTCGAGTGGGTGCGGGGCGACGCGCTCGACCTGCCGTTCGCGGCGGCCGAGTTCCACGCGGCCACCGTCGGCTTCGGCGTCCGAAACCTGGCCGACCCCGAGCGCGGGTTCCGCGAGCTGGTGCGGGTCGTGCGGCCGGGTGGAAGGGTCGTCTGCCTCGAGCTCACCCAGCCGCCTCGTTGGGTGGCGCCGTTCGCGCGGCTGTGGACCGACCGGGCCGTGCCGCTCCTGGGCCGGGTGGTCGCCCGGGAGGTCGACGCGTACCGGTACCTGCCGGCGTCCGTGCATAGGTTTCCGCCCGCGGCCGAGCTCGCCGGGGTCATGCGCTCGGCCGGCCTCGACCGGGTGCAGTACCGTCGCCTCTCCGGCGGGGCGGTGGCGCTCCACGTCGGGACCGTGCCGCGGTGAGCGCAGTCGCCGAGGTCCTCGCCGTTCCCGGCCTCTCCGCGTATCTCGACGCCGTCGAGGAACGGCTCCGCGAGACCGTTTCCTGGGCCGACGGGGCGGTGGCCGACGCCGGCGCGGACACGCTCGCGTCGGGCGGCAAGCGGCTGCGGCCGATGCTCGTCTACCTGTGCGCGCCGGTCTCGGGCCGCGGCCACCCGGCCCTGGTCACCGCCGGCTGCTCGGTCGAGCTCGTGCACATGGCAACGCTCGTCCACGACGACCAGATCGATGCGGCCCCGCTTCGGCGCGGCCGCCCGACCGTGTGGCGGTCGCGCGGCCCGCTCGTGTCGACCGCCGCCGGCGACTACCTCTTCGCCCGGGCATTCGCCGCCCTCACGGGGACGGGCGACATGGGCGCCGTGACGATCCTCTCGGACGCCTGCCTCTCGCTTGCCCAGGGCGAGATCCTCCAACGCGAGCAATCCGGCGACCCGGCCACCACTCCCGAGCAGTACCTCGAGCGGTGCCGGCTCAAGACCGGGCGCCTCTTCTCCGCCGCCGCGCTCCTCGGCGGCCGGATGGGCGGGCTGCCTCTCCCCGAGACGGATCGGATGGGCGTGTTCGCACTGTCGCTGGGGCTCGCGTTTCAGATCGCGGACGACGTCCTCGACTGCGACGGCGACCCGGATACGACCGGCAAGGCGCTTGGGACCGACCTGCTCGACGGCACCGTCACGCTGCCGCTGCTCCTGGGCGCCGGCCGCGACCCCGAGGTGGCGGCGGTGATCCGCCGCGGCGCGGCGCCTGCCGACGTGCTCCCGACGCTGGCCCGGGTCGCGCGCTCGGGCGCGGTCCGCGATGCCCGCGCGGAGGCGGGTCGCCACGCCGCCGCGGCCCTGGCGGAGCTCGAAACGCTCGACGGCCGGATCGACGCGGCGGCGCTCCGGGCGGTCGTGCGCGGCGCGGTCGACCGCCGGGCATAGCGCGCAATTCCGGGGTCAGGCACGCAATTGCAGGGTCAGGGCTCGCCGAGCCCGGGAGGTATGGCACCGCAATTCCGTGCCTGACCCCGGAATTGCGCTGGCGGGATCGTCTCGAGCCAGGCCCGCACCGCCCTCGGCGAGCGCAGCCGCACCACCTCGAGGTGGGCCAGCCCGGGCCGGGCCAGGATCTCGGGGAACGTCCGCCGCTGCGAGATGTGCTTGCGCACGGCGAAGACGAAGAGCGAGTCCCAGCCCCCGAACGCGCTCCGAAACGACTCGCGGTTCCCGTTCCAGATCTCGTGGCCGAGGACCATGCGGCCGAAGGTCCGCCGCGCCAGCCGGCGCAGGCACACGTGCAGCGGCAGGTCGAGCCAGATCACGGTGTCCGCGTTCTCGAGGACGAGCGTGCCCAGCTTGCGCCGGTAGTCCGAGTCGATCACCCATCCCTCCGAGCTGACGACGGGCTCCATCGCGGCCTTCAGGTCGGCGTCCGGCGTCTCGGTCCACCCGGGCCCGTGGACGAGCGCGTCCGTCTCGAGGTGCGGCACGCCCAGCCGGCCCGCGAGCGCGGCTGCGAAGGTGGTCTTGCCCGACCCGCTGATCCCCTGAACCGAGACTTTCCGCACCGCTCTGGGCCGATGGTATCGATGCCGTTGCGCGGCCGTTACGCGTTCGCCATCACGTCCGCCTACGGTGTAGGTGATGGTCGAGGGTGGAGGCAGGTCATTCGCGCTCGCCGCTGCCGTCGCGTACGCCGTGACGGCGAGCCCGGGCGTGACGCTGCTGCCGGGACTGGACCCCACGAGCCCCGCGCCGCAGGTCGAACGGGCCGACCCGGTGGACGCGCGCGGGCGGCTCGACCTGGCCGGCGTACGGCTCGAGCAGACCGGCGGGCGCATCGTGGCCACGTTCACGCTCCGGCGCCCGGTCCCCGTCGGCGACGCCCGCCAAGGTCGACGGATCTGCCTCGCGATCAGGCCGCCCGCGCGACGCGGCCACGCACGCCGGATCTGCCGCACCGCTGCGGCGGCAACCCAGGCCGGCCCGGCGGCCCTCTCGATCCGGTTCAGGTACCGCGCCGCAGGCCTCGGGCCGGGGCCCGTGCGGTGGTCGGCGGCGACGGCCTGGCCGGGCCGGTTCGGCTGCCGGCGGACGTGCCGCGACCGCCTGCCCGACCACGGCTGGGCGGCCTGGACGATCCGCCGGGAGCGCCCGGTGAGCTGCGTGGCCGCCGGCGAGTCGCGGCGCTTCAGCGGGCCGCGGGCCGGCCGCCGGATCGCGCTCACCTTCGACGACGGTCCGTCGGAGTACACACCGCAGGTGCTGCGGGTGCTCGGACGCTATGGCGTGCGGGCGACCTTCTTCGAGATCGGCGAGGCGGTCGCCGCCGATCCGGCCGCAGCCCGCGCTGTCGTCCGCGGCGGGAATCTCGTCGGCAACCACACGTGGTCGCACCCCGAGCTCACCGAAGCAACGACCCCCGCCCAGCTTACGCGCGCCGAGGCCGCGATCCGCGCCGCCACCGGCGTCGCCCCCTGCCTCATGCGACCGCCCTATGGGGCCGCGTCCGCTCGCGTCGTCGCGCTCGCCCGAGTGATGGGCCTGAACACCATCCAGTGGGACGTCGACCCGCGCGACTGGTCGCTCCCCGGCGCCCGGGTGATCGCCCACCGCGTCCTCGCCGCCGCCCATCCGGGCGCGATCGTGATCATGCACGACGGCGGCGGCCCGCGCGCCCAGACCGTCAGGGCGCTCCGCCGGGTGGTGCCCCGGCTCCTCCACCGAGGCTATCGCTTCGTGACGGTCGCCGGCCTGCTGGGCCTGCGCACGCAGTACGCCTACCGGTAACCGGCGCCGCCGAGCCCGCAGTAGACTGCCGCCGGCATGGCCGTCGCCGCGTCTCTGGACACGCTCGCCCCGATCCGCGAGAAGGTGCTCGCCGGCGCGCGGCTCGATTTCGACGACGGCGTTGCCCTCCTCGAGTGCGACGACGTGCTCGCGCTGGGCGAGCTCGCCGACACCGCCCGCCGCCTGCGCGGCGGCACCGACGAGGTGTTCTTCGTCAACAACCTCTACCTGAACCACACCAACGTGTGCCGGGTGAAATGCAAGTTCTGCGCGTTCGCCCGCACCGCCCGCCAGGAGGGCGCCTACACGTGGGACATCCCGGAGCTCGTCCGGCATGCGGTCGACGTCCACGAGCGCGAGGGGTACACCGAGATCCACATGGTCGGCGGCGAGCACCCGCACATCGGCTACGACTACTACCCCGAGGTGACCCGGGCGCTGCACCAGGCGCTGCCCGACGTGCACATGAAGCTCTTCACCGCGTCCGAGATCCACCACATGACGAAGCTCTCCGGGAAGCCGCGGGAGGAGGTGCTGGCCGAGCTCAAGGAGGCCGGGCTGGGATCGCTCCCCGGCGGCGGCGCCGAGGTCTTCGCCGACCGCGTTCGCCGCCTCATCGCGCCCGGCAAGGAGCACCCCGACGACTGGTTCGCGACCCACCGCGCCGCCCACGCCCTCGGCCTCCCCACCCACTGCACCATGCTCTACGGCCACGTCGAGACCTACGAGGAGCGGGTCGACCATCTGCTGCGGCTGCGCGACCTCCAGGACGAGACGGGCGGCTTCCTGGCGTTCATCCCGCTGCCGTTCCACCCCGAGAACACGGTGTTCGAGCGGCGCGGCTGGCGCTTCTCGACCGGCTACGACGACCTGCGGATGATCGCCGTCTCCCGGCTCATGCTCGACAACATCCCGAACGTGAAGGCCTACTGGATCATGATCTCGACGCCGCTCGCCCAGGTCGCGCTCCACTTCGGTGCGAACGACATCCAGGGCACGGTGATGGAGGAGCAGATCGCCCACGCCGCGGGTGCCGTCACCCCGCAGGAGGAGAAGATCCAGAGCCTGGTGGCGCTGATCCGCGAGGCCGGGCGCATCCCCGTCCAGCGGGACACGCTGTACAATCGGGTGAGGACGTTCGAGTGAGCCTGCGGCTCGGCCGCATCTCCTACGCGAACATGGCGCCGGTCTTCTACGACCTGGGCGGCGTCGACGTGGATCAGGTCGCGGGCGTCCCCACCGAGCTGAACCGGCTGCTCCTCCAGGGCGAGATCGACGTCGCGCCCATCTCGTCGATCGAGTACGCCCGAAACGCAGACCGGCTCCGGCTCTTGCCGCAGCTGTGCGTCTCGACCGAGGGGGCGGTCGACTCGATCCAGCTGATCACCCGCCGCCCGCTCGAGCAGGTTCGCACCGTGGCCGTCACGCCCGAGAGCGCGACGTCGGTGGTGCTGACGAAGGTGCTCCTGGGCGAGATCGCGCTCGTCCCGCTCGAGCAGCCGGCCGACGCGCGCATGCTGATTGGCGACGCCGCGCTCAGAAGCGCGTTCGAGGACCCGACCCCGCACTACGACCTGGGCCGGCTGTGGCAGGAGCGCACCGGCCTCCCCATGGTCTACGCGGTGTGGGCGTGCCGCGACGGCGTCGACGGCGGCCTGCGCGAGCTGGAGCGCGCCCACCTGCGCTCGCTCGCCGTCGCCCGGGCCGAGCCCGAAACGCTCGCGCGCCAGGCCTCGCTCGAGTACGGCTGGCCGGCCGGCTTCCTGGCCCGCTACTTCGAGAAGCTCCGCTACCACTTCGGATCGCGGGAGCGGCAGGGGCTCGTGCGCTTCTTCGAGCTCGCCCACCTCGCCGGCGAGCTCGAGGCGGTGCCGGAGCTTCGCTTCGTCGAGTTCGCCGAGGTGCCGGCATGAGCGTCGCCGAGGTGCTCGACCGCGCGCTCTCCGGGGAGCGGATCTCGGACGCCGACGCCGAGACGCTGCTTCGCTCCCGCGACCTCGTCCCGATCGGCCGGGCGGCGCACGAGCTGCGCAATCGGCGCTCGGACGAGGGCGTCGTCACGTTCATCGTCGACCGCAACCTGAACTACTCGAACGTCTGCTACACGGACTGCTCGTTCTGCGCCTTCTACCGCCGTCCCGGCGACCGCGGCGAGGGGTACGTCCTTCCCCGGCCCATCATCTTCAAGAAGATCGAGGAGACGCTGGCGCTGGGCGGCACCGCCCTCCTCATGCAGGGCGGCCACAACCCCGACCTCGGCCTCGACTGGTACGAGGACCTGTTCCGGTCGATCAAGGCCCGCTATCCGATCCACCTGCACGCGCTGTCGCCGTCCGAGGTGCAGCACATCGCCCGCAAGGCCCGCCTCTCGACGTCGGAGACGCTTACCCGGCTGCGTGATGCCGGCCTCGACTCGCTGCCCGGCGGCGGTGCCGAGATCCTGGTCGACCGCGTCCGCCGCGTCATCTCGCCGAAGAAGACGACGTCGGATGAGTGGCTCGGCATCATGCGCGCCGCCCACCGCCTCGGCATGAGCACCACCGCGACCATGATGTGGGGCCACGTCGAGACGCTCGAGGAGCGGGTGGAGCACCTGCGCCGGATCCGCGACCTCCAGGACGAGATGCAGGGCTTCCGGGCCTTCATCTCCTGGACGTACCAGCCCGACAACACCGTCCTCGCGCCGCAGGTGACCTGGATCCCGACGAGCTTCGACTACCTCCTGATGCAGGCCGTGACGCGGATCTACCTCGACAACGTCAACCACATCCAGAGCTCGTGGGTGACCCAGGGGACGAAGATCGGCCAGGTCGCCCTCGGCTTCGGCGCCGACGACATGGGCTCGATCATGATCGAGGAGAACGTGGTGTCGGCCGCCGGCACGACCTACCGGGCCACGACTGAGGACTTCGTCCACTACATCCGGAACGCCGGGTTCCGCCCCCGGCAGCGCGACACGCTCTACCGCACCGTGCGCAAGTACGACGCGGCGTGAGGGTCACGGTCACCACCACCTGCCCCGCGCCGCCCGAGGTCGTGTGGGAGTGGATCGCCGACCCCCACCGGCACATCCAGATGCTGCCCGACGAGATCCGAAACGCGCGCGTGCTCGAGAACGGCGACATGGCCTGCGAGCTGGTGACGATCGGCGTCCGCGAGCCGATGACGGTGCGCATGGTCGAGAAGGACCCGCCCAGGCGCCTCGTCGAGGAACGTGTCGACGGTCGCCGGCGGGGGACGTCGGTCTTCGAGATCGAGCCGGAAGGCGACCACGCCAGCCGGGTCACCCTCACCTCCGACGTCGAGCTGCCGAAGCTCATGGCCGCGGTCGCGGCCGGCCCGGTGAAGAGCGCGCTCGGCGACCAGCTGCGCAACCTGGCGGCGCTCGTCGCTGCGGAAAGGTAGGGCGGCGGGGACGGGCAGTGATCTTGCGCTGGGTGCTATCGAAAGATATATTTCGAAACATGTCTTTCGAACCGCGCCGGCTAACGGACGCCCGCGTCATGCGGGCGATGGCCCATCCGACGCGGATCGAGCTCATGGAGCTCGTCGCGCGGGAGGGCGAGCTGACGGCGACCCGGGCCGCCGAGCTCCTCGGCCTCAGTCCCGCCAACTGCTCGTTCCACCTGCGCCAGCTGGCGAAATACGGCTTCGTCGAGGAAGCGCCGCCGGTTCCCGGACGGGCGCGTCCGTGGCGGCGCGGATCCATCGGGCACAGCTGGGACGAGGTCGGGCCGGATGCCGCGACCACGGCCGCCGCCTCGGCGCTGACCTCCGTCATCCTCGAACGGGATCTCGATCGGCTCCGAGACTGGCTCGGCCGGCAGCCGTCGGCCGAGCCCGATTGGCGCCGGGCCGCGTTCCTGACCGAGTCCCTGCTCTATCTGACCCCCGAAGAGCTCGAGGAGCTCGGCCGTGCGATCACCGAGCTCGTGACCGCCCACATCAACCGCATTGATCCCGAGCGGCGCCCGCCCGATGCGAAGCCGGTGCTCGCGCTCGCCGCGGGATTCCCGCTGCGGCCCACGACGTCCGGCAACTGAGCCGTGCGACAGCTCGTACGCGACCGCAACACCCGCCTCCTGCTCGCCGGTCAGGCGTGCTCGCTCTTCGGCGACCGGGCGATGTACATCGTCCTCGGCGTGTGGGTGAAGTCGCTCACGGGGTCGAACGCCGCCGCCGGGAGCGTGTTCTTCGTCCTCGCCGCGCCCGGCCTGGTCGCGCCCGCGTTCGGGCTCGCGGTCGATCGTCTCCGGAAGCGCCCGCTGATGATCGCCACGAACGTCGCGGTGGGGCTCGCGCTCCTCTCGCTGCTGCTCGTCCACGATCGCGGCGACGTCTGGCTCGTCTACGCGGTCACGCTCGTCTACGGCGCGGCGGGATACCTCTTCCTCTCGGCGCAATCGGCGTACCTGACGCGGCTTCTGCCGGCGGAGCGTCTGGGCGACGCGAACGCCGCATTGGAGACGCTCAGCCAGGGGATGCGCCTCGGCGCCCCCCTTGTGGGGGCCGCGCTCTTCGCGCTCGTCGGCGGCGCCGCGGTCGCCGTGGTCGACGCCGCGACCTTCGCGGTCTCCGCGGCGTGCCTCGCGGCGATCGACCTTCGGGAGGAGCCGCCCGCGGCGCCGGAGCACCACCTCCTCGCCCAGCTCGCAGGGGGAGCGGGTCACATCGCGCGCAGCCGGGGGCTGCGCCGGATCGTGGTAACGACGGCGGTCGCGATGGTCGTCGTCGGCTTCGTCGAGACGGCCATCTTCGCCGTCCTCCAGTCCGGCCTCCACCGTCCGCCCGCGTTCCTCGGCGTGCTCAGCTCCGTCCAGGGCGTCGGCGCGATCGTCGGCGGCGTCACGGCGGCGCGGTTGCTCCGGCGGATCGGCGACGGCCGGACGCTGGGGCTGGGCATCCTCCTCTTCGCCCTCGGCGACGCCCTCTTCCTGATCCCACGGATCGCGCCCGTCCTGGCCGGATTCGCGATCGCCGGGGCGGGCCTCTCGTGGGCCGTGGTCGCGCTGGGCACTGCCGTCCAGGTGCGAACGCCCGCGCATCTGCAGGGCCGCGTCTACTCCGCGGCGGACACGCTCATCGGCACGCCGCAGACCGTCTCGATCGCCGCCGGCGCCGCGCTCATCACCGTTACCGGCTATCGCGCGTTGGGCGTCCTCGTGGCGGCGGTGACCTGCGCGTGCGGCGCCTACCTGACGGCGACGGGCGCGCCGGCCGACGGGGCGACGATCTAGTCTGCGCCCGCCGCGCGTGCAGTCGCTCACCCACCACATCCAGACGTTCGTCGCCGGGCACGGCCTCGAGGCCGTCTTCCTGCTCATGGTGCTCGAGAGCGCCTGCATCCCGGTGCCGAGCGAGGTGACGATGATCTACGCGGGCT
>DASQXS010000317.1:0-4768 GCA_035639615.1 Gaiellales bacterium
ATCGTCTGGCGCCACCGGGCGCACTCGATCGGCTGGCTCTTCGTCGCCGTCGCCGTCTTCTTCTCGGTCTGCCACAATCTCGCGCAGAACTACGCCGTCTACGTGCTGGTCGTCCAGGACGGGGCGTGGCCCGGCGGGAAGGCCGCTTTCTGGCTGTCATCGTCTGCGCTCGATTCGGTGTACGCCGCGTCGATGATCCTCCTGCTCCTGCTCTTCCCGGACGGCCGACCGTTGACGCCGCGCTGGCGTCCGGCCGTCGCCGCGGCGGTCCTGGGCGCGTTCCTCGGCCTGGCCAGCGGCTTCACCGACTTCACCGGCGAGCCGCCGCTCCGGCACGTCCACAACCCGTTGGCCCTGGGCGGGTCGTGGGCGACCGCAGTCGACGCGGCGCGCGCGGTCGGCGTGCCGCTCAGCGTGGTTTCCTTCGTGGCCGGCGTGGCGGCGATGGTGCTGCGGTTCCGCCGCTCCACCGGGATCGAGCGCGAGCAGGTGAAGCTGGTGGCCGCCGGCGTCGTGGTCGTGACCGCCGTCTTCGCCGTGACCGGCGTCCTCGCGGTCGCCGGCGCGGGCGATTACGCGGCGCTTCCCTTCGTTCTCTCGCTCGTGCTCTTCCCGACGCTCATGGGCGTGTCGATCCTCCGATATCGCCTCTACGACATCGACCTCGTCATCCGCAAGACGATGGTCTACGCGTGCCTGGTCGCCGTCTTGGGCGTCGTCTATCTCAGCGCGATCTCAATCCTGGGGACGCTGTCCCGGTCCGCGACGGGACAGCGCGGCGGGGCCGCCGTCACCGTCTCGACGCTCGTCGTGGCGCTCGTATTCCAGCCGCTTCGGCGGCGCATCCAGCATGCGATCGACCTGCGTTTCGCCCGCCGCACCGCCGACGCGGAGGCGGCGGTGCAGGCGTTCTCTGGGCGGCTCCGCGAGCAGGTCGACCTGGACGCGCTCTGCGGCGAACTGATCGGCGTCGTCGACCAGACGTTCCAGCCGCGCCACGCGACCCTGTGGCTGCGGCCGTCGGGAAACGACGGATAGCAACCACCACCCATATCCTCTGGGCCATCAGCCCTGCGGCGCGCCTGCGGCCGCCGCGCCTCCCGGTCGTGCGAGTGTGCGGCCTCCGTGCGGCTGGTCGGGACGCTCGAGCCATGCGTACGCCTCGGCCAGGCTGAGCACGGCCTGGGGCGCCATGGGGCCGCTCTGGGCGGCGCGCTGTTCGATGTCGCGCAGCACCGCCAGCATGGCGGATCGCCTGGCGGAGCCGAGCTGATCGTCGGCCGACATGCACGTACCTCCTCGTGCGGATTCACAGTGCGAGAGGACCACGGTACACTCGTGCTGTGCGCCACGTTCCAGGCTCTGAGCCGGCGACTGCGGCACGGCGCGCGAGGGCGCTGTGAGGCTCCTTTGCCTCGGCCTCGACGGCGCCGACCACCGGCTCGTCTCGAGCCTCATCGAACAGGGTCGGCTGCCGACGCTCGCCGACATCGCGCGACGGGGCGCCTACGGGCCTCTTCGCTCCACCCTCCCCGCCTTCACGCCCACGGCCTGGTCGTCGCTGGTCACGGGACTCAACCCAGGCCGTCACGGGGTCTTTGGCTTCTCGAGCAACCCAAATCGCGGGCGTCATCGGATGGAGACCAGCGCAAGCCGTGGCGGAGCGCCGCTGTGGCGGCTGCTCGCCGCGGCCGGCCATCGCTCGGCCTTCGTCACGGTGCCGCTCACGTTCCCGGCCGACGGGGTCGGCGGCATCGTCGTCACGGGCTTCGGCGGGCCGCAGCAACCCCAGATCGCGCCCCGATCGGCCGCACATCGCATATTCGAGTCGCATCCCGACCTCCTGAGCGCCGTCACGCCCACGGGCTGGTGGCACGACCCCGGAGCCTTCGCGGCGAAGCTCGCGCAGCACGCCGAGCAGATCGGCGACGTCTGCAACATGGCAATGGAGCTCGAGCCCGAGCTGAGTCTGCTTTGCGTCGACTTCATGAGCACGGACATCGCAGGCCACGTCTTCTGGCATCGACTCGACCAGACGCATCCGGCACACTCCCCCGCGGAGTCGGGCGACGAGCTGGTGCGTGTGTACGAGGCGGTCGATCGTGCCTGTGCGGCGGTCATCGATCACGCCGAGTGGATCTTCGGCGAAGAGCCGACGGTGATCGTCGTCTCCGACCACGGCATGCGGCCCGTCCACTGGACGTTCGACCTCAATCGCTGGCTCGAACGGGCTGGATACCTGCGTCGCCTCGATCGGCCGGAACCGCGAGCCGTGCCGGGTCTGGAGCTGGGGCGGGCCGGCTCTCAGCGGTTCCCCCGCCTCCGTCGCCTCCTGGCGCATCCTGAGGTCGAGGACCCCGGTGCGCTCATGGCGATCGATGGGCCGGCAACGCGGGCCTACGGCTTCGGCTACGGCGGGCAGGTCTACCTGGGCGAGCGCCGCGGGGCACGCCAGGATGCGGGATTTGCCGCCGAGCTGTACGCCGCCCTCTCGGCCATTCCCCACCCCGAGAGCGGCCTGCCCGCGTTCGAGGTCGTCGCTCGCGGCGAGCTCTTCCACGGACCGTTCCTCGATCGCGCCCCCGACTTCATGATGGTCCCCCGCGATGAGCGCGTGTTCATCGACATCTCGAGCCACGAGGAGGGGGACGCGTTCTCGCGTCAGGACCGCATCGAGACCGCAGGCTCGCATGCGTGGAGCGGCCAGCACGTGCTCGACGGAATCCTGGCCGCCGCGGGTCCGGGCATCCGGCCCGGAGTCGGCCGCGTCGCCGCGGAGATCACCCAGATCGCGCCGACGGTCCTCGCCCTCCTCGGGCTCGACGCCGATTTCGACAGCCCGCCAATTATCGCCATGCTGGCCGACGACGTCGTGCCGACACGGCTTGCCGTGTCGACGGGCGGCGCGGCGATCGACGAGCCGGTCTACTCACCGAGCGAGGCGGCGCAGATCCATGAGCACCTGCGGTCGCTCGGCTACGAGTAGGCGAGCGACACCTGCGGGGGGCCGGAGGGCCGTCGGCGGACGGCCCTCGCGAACCTCCGGTCCGGGCTTCGGCTCAGCAGCCGTAGCTCGAGCAGAAGAAGTACCCGTAGTTGCTCCTGCAGCAGGACTCGCCCTCAGCGCAGCACTGGTCCCCGCAGACGGTCGTCCCGGTGTTGCATTCGCACTGGCACGTGTCCGGGTTGAACGTCGAGTTCGACGGGCAGTTGACGCAGATGCCGGTCTTCTGACACACGTTGCTCCCCGGCGGACATTGGCAGCGGCCCGTCGCCGGGTTGCAGTAGAAGCTGCAACACTCGTAGTTCTGCCGGCACGGGTGCTTGAGCTTGAAGCAGCGTCCCGCCGAGGCCTCGCCAACACCGCCGGCAAGACCTGCGACGCTGGTGGCCGCGGTGGCGGCGAACAGCTTCATCGCGCGGCGCCGGGATATCGGGGCCGCGAGTTTCTTCGTCAGTTCCTCGAACTGAACGTCGCCCATCAGATGCCTCCGTTTCCATCGTGGCGGCGAGGCTGGGCGGGCCTCCCCGCCGAGCATGTGGATTAGCGGGTGCTCACCTCCTCTCTCCGCGCAACGGCGGCGTCGGCGAGGTGCAGGATCTCGGCTCCGCCGCGGGCCACGTCCTGCTCGAGTAGACCGTCCGGGCCGATCAGGAAGGCCGCGGGCGTCGAGAAAATTCCGTACTGCTTGGACACGGTCCAGCCTCGCTGGAGCGCGATCGGGAAGCCGGCATGGTGGCGATCGCGTCGGGCGCGGTTTTCGGCGACGTCGCCCCGGCTCACCATGATCACGGCGAGCTCGTGGCCGTAGTGGCGCTGGCGCTCGACGAGGTCCGGCATGAGCGCCTCGCATGGTCCGCACTCGGGATCGCTGAAGACGAGCAGCGTGCGCCGGCCGCGGTAATCGGCCAGGTCGACCCGGCGTTCGTCGACTCCGGGTAGCGTGAAGGGCGGGGCCGCGGCGCCCGCCTTGATGCCGTCACGCACGATTCTGCTCTCCGAGAGCGGCCGTTCAGTTGCGAGTCGGCTGCGTTCGCTCGTCACCTCCCGAGCGAGGGCGGGGACCTCGAGCGCGCCCAGGGCGAGCGGTTTGGCGATGCGACCCTTCTCGTCCAAGAGGTAGGCGGCCGGCGTGCCCAGGGCGCCGAAGACTTTGGCGCCGCTGCCGTCGCCAAGGCCGATCGGGCAGTGCAGGCCGTGCTCGTCGGCGAGCCGGCGGTTGCTGCCATGGTCGCCGTGGCTCAGCAGGATCAGCTCGGTGCGGCGTCGCCGAAGTGGCTCCAGCTCGGCCGCGAGGTCGCCGGCGATCTCGCGACAGAACCCGCAGTCCGGGCTCCAATGAACCAGGAGCACCCGCTGCCCTCGTAGCGTGGAGGCGGACACCGTGCCCCCGTCGAGGGTCGGGAGCTCGAACGCCGGCACCACGGTTCCCACAGGGAGGCCCTCGGGCCGTTGTAGATGGCCGGCGGGGGAGCCGGGCGCCTGGGCGATCGCCTCCTCCAACGCGTCGATGCGGATGAGCGCCCGACCGAGCTGACGGGTGAGGGCGAAGACCAACGCGGTGAGCGTGCCCACCGCCAGCAGTGCCAGCGCCACGAGCGCGCTCAACGTCCCCAGCCAGATCATCTCAGCCTCCTCGTAATGATCGGCACTTTTCCCTCGGCGGTGGTACTACGCCCGGGTGGCGGCGGGCAATCCCCGCGCCTGCTCGAAAAAGCCGCAAATAGCGAGAAAAACCGCGCCGGAGTGCCCTCACCGCCTCGTCCA
>DASQXS010000318.1:0-6421 GCA_035639615.1 Gaiellales bacterium
ACGTGATCGACCGCGGTATTGATGGCGTGTTGCTGGGCGGCCGTCGGTACGGTGCATGGAACCCTTGGTAAAGTAACCCGGGTGGCGGCATAGACAGCCACCAGAGCGCCTAGGCCCAAGAGGGTGGAGGCCACCCCCCAGAACTCGGGCCGCCGAACCCACTCAACCACGCGACTAGACCGAATGGAGTCCACGCTCGCGTAGCACGAGCCAAGGGCTGCTCATGGTGGAGTGTTGACGCCCGGGCAGCCGAGTGTCCCCGCCAATGCACCGGGACTTGGCGACGGCAGGTTCCCATCCGCTGTGAGAGACGCAGAACCGTTCATTGGTGCAAGGGCAGACGCCACCTTGAGGGCTTCGTCCTGGGAAGGAGCGAAAACGACAACGGTAATGTCAGAAGTGTAGATGTCCACCTCTCCCTCGTCCGCGGGGCCGACCACTATCCCGGTCGTCCCGTCGACGGTGATCGTCGAGAAGGCCGGTCCTAGGTCACCCGCGTCCTTCAGTTGGGCGAGGTTCCGGTCGCAGGATGGGAACTCTTGTCTCTCAATGGGCCATCCGCACACCCGGTCGGTTCCATTCCCCTCGCGGCAGCTGCCACCGCGCTCAGGCGGAACGACCGCGTCCACGTGCGAGGAGCGACCTTACTGACCCCTCGCGGCTCATCGGCCGACGCGTCCGTCGCGGCTCGATGTGCCGCGTTCCTCGCCGACTCCACCGATTTCGGCGGTCATGCCGCCCATCATCCGCCGCACGCCCATTCTCCCCAGCTACGTCGTCAGGACATGGAACCAGCCGTCCAGGCCCGACGCCTGAGGGGCCGCCGGCATCGAAGCGGTGTCGCTGCGTATGACCGCCGGATGGCAACGGCGGCCCGCGACCGGGAGCTCGACGTCGAGGCACCGCGGAGGGTCGAGCCGGCCCGCCGGCGGGATTCGTCGTCGTAGACTCAGCCCGATGCCGGTCTGCGCCCAGTGCGGTCAGGAGATCCCGGACGGCTTCCGTTTCTGTGGGAGCTGCGGCGCACCGCTTGTGGCCGGGCCGGTGAGCGAGGAGCGCAAGGTGGTAACCGTGCTCTTCGCCGACCTCGTCGACTTCACCAGCCGCAGCGAGCGGATGGACGTCGAGGACGTGCGCGGCACGCTCGCGCCCTACCATGCGTTGTTGCGACGCAAGCTCGAGCATTACGGCGGCACGGTCGAGAAGTTCATCGGCGACGCGGTGATGGCGCTCTTCGGGGCACCGGTCGCGCACGAGGACGATCCCGAGCGGGCCGTTCGGGCGGCGCTGGAGATACGGGCGGCTATCGAACGCCTGAACGAGGAGATTCCGAGTCTCGACCTGCACGTGCGCGTCGGCGTCAACACCGGTGAGGCGCTGGTCGTCCTGGGCGCAGACCCGGCGGCCGGGGAGGGGATGGCCTCGGGCGACGTCGTCAACACGGCCGCCCGCCTCCAGGCCGCCGCTCCGGTCGACGGGATCCTCGTCGGGGAGACCACCCACCGCGCCACCGACCGGGCGATCACCTACCGCCCCGCTGCGCCGGTCGAGGCCAAGGGCAAGTCGCGGCCTGTCGTCGCGTGGGAGGCGCTGCAGGCGCGGGCGCGCTTCGGCATCGACGTCGCGCAGCGGCCGACCACGCCGCTCGTCGGCCGGAGCGAGGAGCTCGATCTCCTGCTCGACGCCCTGCGCCGGTGCCGGTCGGAGCGGACGGTGCAGCTGGTCACGCTCGTCGGCGTCCCGGGGATCGGGAAGAGCCGGCTCGTCTGGGAGCTGCTCCAGGAGGTCGACCGAGACCCGGACTTCATCACCTGGCGCCAGGGCCGCTCGCTCCCGTATGGGGACGGCGTCACCTATTGGGCCCTGGGCGAGATGGTCAAGGCGCAGGCGGACATTCTCGACTCCGATACCGCCCAGCAGGCGCAGGAGAAGCTGCATGCGACCGTCGCTGACATGATCGCCGACCCGGGCGAGGCAGGTTGGGTGGAGGAGCACGTGCGCGCGCTGGTCGCACTGGAGGGCGGTCCGACGGACGGCAACCGCCATGACGAGGCGACGTCGGCCTGGCGCCGGTTCTTCGAGGCCCTGGCCGACCGTTATCCGCTGGTGCTCGTGTTCGAGGACCTGCATTGGGGCGACGACGCGCTGCTCGACTTCGTCGACCACCTGGTCGACTGGTCGAGCGGTGTGCCGATGCTAGTCGTCTGCACGGCACGGCCGGAACTCCTCGACCGTCGCCGAGGCTGGGGCGGTGGGAAGCGCAACACGCTCACGGTGTCACTCTCTCCGCTCCCCGACTCGGACATCGCTCGCCTCATCGCCGACCTGCTCGAGCAGGCGGTCCTGCCCGCGGAGACCCAGGCCGCGCTGCTCGGCACGGCGGCCGGCAATCCGCTCTACGCGGAGGAGTACGTGCGCATGCTGATCGACCGCGGCCACCTGCGCCGGGGCAGCGACCGTTGGCGGCTCCGCGCCGGCGTCGACCTGCCGGTGCCGGAGTCGGTGCAGGGGCTGATCGCCGCGCGCGTGGACGGGCTGCCCGCCGAAGAGAAGCGGCTGCTGCAGGACGCCTCGGTGGTCGGCAAGGTGGTCTGGGTCGGGGCGCTGGCGGCGATGGCCGACCTGCCGCGGTTCGCGGTCGAGGCGCGCCTGCACGCGCTCGAGCGGCGGGAGATGCTGCGGCGCGAGCGGCGCTCGTCCGTGGGCGGGGAGACCGAATACGCGTTCCGCCACGTACTCATGCGCGATGTCGCCTACGGCCAGATCCCGCGTGCCCAGCGCGCCGACAAGCACCGGCGCGCAGCGGAGTGGATCGAGTCGCTCTCGGCCGACCGCGACAACGCTCCCGACATGCTCGCCCACCACTACGCGAGGGCGCTCGACTACGCCCGCGACGCCGGCCGGCCGACCGAGGAGTTGGAGCGGCGGGCGCGGCTCGCCTACCGGGAGGCGGCCGAGCGCGCCGCGGCCCTCAACTCGATGACCGTGGCGCTGCATCACTACCAGGCCGCCAGGGTGCTGTGGCCCGAGTCCGATCCCGACTGGCCGACGCTCATCGTCGAGTTGGCCGACATCAGCCTGGCCGAGACCGGCGACGACACGCTCGTCCTCCTTCGCCGGGCTCGCGACCGGCTGATTGAGGCGGGCGACCCTGGCACCGCCGCCAAGGCGGAGATGCTGGCGGGGTTCCGGTTCTGGAACCGGGCGCTGACCGCCGAGTCGACGGACGCCTTCCAGCGAGCGTGGGAGCTGGTCGAGGGCGCGGAGCCGTCGCCGACCGTCGCCCGGGTGATCAGCCGTATCGCCGTCAACGCGATGCTCCGCGGCCAGTTCGAGGAGACCGTCGAGCTGTGCGGGCGGGTGCTCGCGATTGCCGCCGAGCTGGGGCTCGAGGAACTGCGCGGCCACGCGCTCAACACCCGCGGGGTCGCCCGCGTCGACCATGGCGACCGCGACGGTCTCGCCGATATCGAGCAGGCCGTGGAGATCGCCGAGCGGATGAACGCGGCCGATGCCATCATCCGCGGCTACAAGAACCTGGCGAGCGTGCTCGCCACGCTGGGCGAGCTCGACCGCGCGGCCGAGCTGCAGCGGCGCGGTCTCGAGGTGGCCCGGCGGTTCGGCGCCCCGTATCAGATCGTGTGGTTCGACACCGAGCTCGGGATCCACGCGTTCTCGAGCGGCGACTGGGACGAGGCGGATTCGGCGTTCGCGCGCCTGGACGCGTTCGTGGCCCAGGGTTCACCCCACTACATGGAGTCGGCCGCGCACAGCGCCCGCGCGAAGCTCCGAGCCGCGCGGGGCGACCTCGCCGGCGCCGAGGCCGACTGCCGCAGCGCGCTCGACTTCGGCCGCCGCTCGGGTGATCCCCAGGTCGTCTATCCGGCGCTCGCCGACGCGGCGCTCGTGGCCGCGACCGGTGGCGGCCCGGACGCGCCTGCCCGGGTCGCGAGCCTGGTCGACGAACTCGCCCGCGCGGCCGCCGGCGGAGGGTCGATCCGCGGCTCCGACTGGGGCGTCACGCTGGCCGCCGCCCTGGCACTCACTGGCCAGGCCGAGCGGTTCTCCTTTCCCGAAGGCGACGACCTGTCGCGGTGGGACGCGCCCGCGCGGATGCTCGCCGCCGGCCGTTTCGACGAGGCCGCGGACGCGCTCGCGGCGATCGGCGCCCGGGCGGAGGAGGCGCTGGCCCGGCTCCTGGCCGCACGGTCGCATCTCTCCGCAGGGCGGACGGCCGAGGGCGAGGCCCAGCTGCGGGCAGCGGTCGCCTTTTGGGAGCGCGCCCGCGCGAGCATGTACCTGGCCCGTGCGGCGGACATGCTCGCGGGCGGGCCGGATCAGGCCGCGTCAGCGAGGCGTTGACGGGACTCGCCGAGGAGGTGTGGCTGCTGCGGCGCGAGCGGTCACGGCCACAGACCTCCGGATGAACGTCGGTCTCGAACGAAACCGGGAGTCTCCCGGGGTGAAGCACCTGCCGATGCATAGTCCCGTCATTACCGCACTGACATCGTGCGGGACACCGGGAAGGCGACGCCGCCGATGCCGACCGCGGATCGTCGGCTACTACGGAATGCATGAGTGGCCGACGATCCGCTTGGTGACTCGCTCCAACGAGGCAGGCCGGCTGGCGCGACCCGTCACACGGGTGCCGGGAAGTCCGCCGCGTAGAGCCCCCATTGACCGGGAATGCCCTTCAGCGTCGTCGTTCCCCGGTCGTTAAACTGGATGCCGGAGCCGGCGACCAGGTCGCGCACGGTGCGCGACACGAGCACCTCGCCGGGGCCGGCCATTCCGGCGACTCGCGCGCCGATGTGCACCGCCAGGCCGCCCACCTTTCCGTCGATCAGCTCGCATTCGCCCGTGTGCAGGCCCGCCCGGATTTCGATGCCGAGGTCTCGCACTTCCCTCGTGATGTCGAGCGCGCACCGGATCGCCCGCGCTGGCCCATCGAAGCGGGCGAAGAACCCGTCGCCCGCAACGTCGAGCTCCTCGCCCCGCCAGCGGCGGAGCACCCGCCGGATGGTGGCATGGTGGCGTTCCAGGAGCTCGCCCCAGCGGCGGTCGCCGAGCACCACGGCGCGCTCCGTGGAGCCGACGATGTCCGTGAACAGCACCGTCGCGAGGACGCGGTCGAGCATCGGATCGAAGACGCCGAGCTGGTCGAAGAAGGCGTCGATCTCGTCGGCCACCTGATCGGCGTCGAGGCCAAACCACGACCCGTCCGAGCGGTACATCTCAAGTCGTGACGACGGCAACCGGCTCGCGATCAACCGGCCGCTCCGGGGGTCGGCGTACCCGGTTCCCTCGCTGTCCGCCAGTATCAGCACCGGGACGTGGATCGCCGGCAGGATGTCGCGGACGTCGGTCTTGATCCAGCGGCTCATCTCCGCGGCAAGGCCGCCAGGAGGGACGGTGGCGCGAATCAGGCGCAGATACCACTCCCGCTCCGCGTCGTCGCGGAACGCGATCGTCCCGGACGGGACAGTGCCCCACCGCGCCCTCGTGTCGGCGATGATCCCGTCCCATTCGGCGGCTGTGGGCATCCAGGGCGTCTCTGGCGAACGCAGCCATGTAGCGATCGGGTCGAGCAGGATCAGCCCGGCGCACCGGCTTGGGTGGGCAGCGGCGAAAAGCATGGCCACCATGGCTGTCTCGCCCTGCGCCATCACCACCGTCTGGTCGGATCTCACGGCGTCCATGACGCACGCCAGGTCGTCGGTCAGCATCTCAACCGGCGGGATCTCGGTTGGTGAAAAGCGGTCCGAGAGGCCCGTGCCGCGCCGGTCGGTGACGATCAGCCGGCGGCGACGGCTCAGGCGGTCAAGGAACGCGGAGTACCGCTCGTGCTCGTGCTGGATGTCGATGTTGGTGGGTGCGCCGGCGAGCAGGACGAGGTCCGCGTCACGTTCGCCGGCAACCTCGTAGGCCAGCGAGACGTCGCCGTTCCAGGCGTACCTGACCGACCGCGGCATTGGCCGAGTATCCCACGCGCGTCTCATGACCAGGCGCCGTGCCGCCGCACCTCGCCTCCTCGAGCACCTGCCGAAGGATCGGCGGAAGGCGCGAGGCGGTACCTCACCGCGCCGCCTCGATCGCCTCAAGATGCTCGGGCTCGATGCCTCGCGCACGCGATGGGCCGCCGCACGGCGATCGCGTCTTGAACGCGGCGGCGAGGACCGCCTGGCATGGTTGAGACGAAAGTGGAGGCGGCGGGAATCGAACCCGCGTCCACGACTGTCCGAGAAGAGCGTCTACAAGCGTAGTTCGGGTTTGCTATTCGCCCTGCGGCTGCCCCCGAACGGGCCACCGCGCGGACTAGCCCGTCTTTGAGAGTCCCGGTCGGCGGCGAAGGCGCTCCCCCTTCCGGCAAGCCCGCTCTTGACGCCGGCGATCCCTCCCGCGGGCTGGAGGGGCCGGCGCG
>DASQXS010000319.1:0-3708 GCA_035639615.1 Gaiellales bacterium
CCGCCACGCCGGCGGGTGCCTCGGCCATGCTACCCCTTGAGCTGCTGGTCGAACTTCTCCCAGTCGGCCTGGACGTTCTTCGCCATATCCGCCGGCGACACCTTGCCGGCGAGCAGGTCCTGGAAGTTCGAGGCCAGCGTGTCGTACATCGTCGGCGACGCCCAGTCGGTGTACAGCATGAGCCCGTCGTCGTTTGCGACCTGGCGGAACGCGTCCGTCACCTGGGCCAGATACGGGTCGCCCGACGGCGGCGGCATCGCGTTCGACGGAGAGGGGATCTGCTGCTGGCCGTACATCAGCTTCTGCGCCTCGGGCGAGGCGATGATGTAGTTGAGCCACGCGGCCGCCAGGTCGGGGTACTTGAACTGCGACGAGATGTGCCACGGGCCCGAGAGCCCGCCGACGCCGGCCCAGGTGCCGCTCGACCCCGGCGGGATGTTCATCACGGCGACGTTCGAGCCGAGCCCCTGCTTGATGATCGGGGCGTCCCAGTCGCCTCCCATCCAGAAGACGCCGTTCCCCTTGCTGAACTCGACCGCGGACTGGTCGTACTTGACCGCGTTGTAGTCGCTGTTGAAGTAGCCGTTCTTGGCCCAGGACTGGTAGACCGAGAGGGCCTTGATGTTGCCCGGCGTGTCCCAGCTGGAACCGGGGACGTGCTCGATCCAGTTGCGCTCGTCCTGGGCGCTGTAGTAGGCCGCCTGGATACCGCCAAACATGTGGATCGTGCCGTAGCCCTCGTTGTTTCCGAACTCGATCACGGGCTGGTCCTTCGGCAGCTTGGCCCGGATCTGGGCCAGCATCTGGTTGAACCCGTCGAAGGTCTGCGGCATGTTCGAGGGGTCGAAGCCGAGCTGCTGGAGCTTCTGCGTGTTCACGAAGACGTTCACGTTCTGGCCGGTCTGGGCGACGCCCCAGATCGGCCCCTGTCCGAACGTCTTGCCGTCGGTCGTCCACCGGAACATCGACCAGGCCGACGGCGCGTACCACTGCTTCCACCCGTAGGCCTTGACGTAACGGTCGAGTGGCACGATCAACCCGGCCTTCACGAGCGCCGGGTCGGTCTGATACCCCTGGTTCCCCTCGGTGACGTCCGGCCCAGAGTCCGAGGCGAGTGCGCGCGGGACGACGTTCACCAGGCTGTTGAAGTCCTTGAAGACCAGGGTGATCTTCACGTTCGGGTACTGCTTCTCGAAGTTGGCCGAGAGCTCTTTCAGCACCGGCTCAAGGCCCGGATCCTGGTTGTCGTAGGACCAGATGGTCATCGAGACCGGGCCGAGCTTCTGGAAGCCCGACTTCTGCACGGCGCCGGTGGGCGTCGACGGAGCCGAACCGGGCGAGGATCCGGGGGTGCCTCCGCACCCGGTGGCGGCCGCGAGCGCCGTCAGCGCCGCCGCGATCGCGAGGTTCCTCCTGGCCAGCTGCCGGTTCATGCTCCCCTCCGCTCCGCTTCGCCGGAAGGAAGCGACTATAGCGACTGTGGAGTGGGATTCAAGGGCTCTGGTAGCATCGCCCGCCGTGAGCGCGGGGGGCTACTCGCCGTCGCCGCGCCCCTCCTTCGACAGGCCCGCCGCGATCCCGATGGCGGCGGCCGTCCGCCACATCTGGGGCGACGAGGAGTCGGGCGAGGTGGCCGACCGGATCTACGCATCCACCGACCGGATCCACGCTCTCGTCTTCTGCCTCCCCCGCGGCGGGGCGTTCCGCCACTCGCCCGAGTTCCGCACCGTGTTCGCGGCTGACGAGGTGCTGCACGTGCTCTCGGGGACGATGGTCGCCGCCAACCCCGAGACCGGCGAGGTGCACCGGGTCGAGCGCGGAGAGCGGCTCCTCTTCGGGCCCGACACCTGGCACCACGCCTTCGCCCACGGCGACGAGCCGCTGGAGGTGCTCGAGCTCTTCGCGCCGCCGCCGGCCGCGGGCTCCTCCGGCGCGTATGCGCGCACGCGCCCCTATCTCGAGGAGGCGGTCTACGCCGACGACTCGGCGTTCGGGCGCACGCCCGGGCCACCGCGGGAGGCGACGATGCGCGTCCTCCGTCCGGCGGACGTGGTCTGGCGCCGCGACCTGGGCGTCCTCACCGGCATCGTCGCGAGCACGGAGCGGCTGACCGTGGTGACGCACGAGCTGAACCCGGGCGAGGCGGCCGCACCGCACGAGCACGGCGGCGACGAGCTCCTCTACGTGCTCTCCGGCTCGCTGTGGGTGCGCGCCTGGCACGGGGAGGACGTGCACGTCTTCGAGCTGGAGCCGGGCGACGCCTGCTACCTCCCGCTCGGCGCGAGGCACGAGTACCGAAACCACGGCGGCGGGACGGCAGCGGCGCTCGCCGGGATCGCCCCGTCCTACGCCCCGCTCCGGCGTGATGTGGTCTGAGACCGGGCTCTGGGCGGACGTCCGCGAGCTCCCGGCGGCGCTCGCGGCCACGCTCGACGCCGGCGACGGCATCGCCGAGACGGCCGCGCTCCTCGGCGCCCGCGACGTACGCCGGGTGGTTACGAGCGGGAACGGCGCGGCGTACTACGTCGCCCTCGGGCTCGCGCTGGCGGCGCTCGGCGGCCGTGGCGACGGGCCCGCGGTGGTGGCGGTCCCGAGCGGGCTTCTGGCCGGCGGCTGGTTCGAGTGGCGCCCCGGCGACCGGCTGCTCGCGGTCTCGTCGTCGGGCGAGTTCCGCGACCTTGTGCAGGCGCTCGACGCCGCGCCGCAGCCGTTCGCCGCAGTGACGGCCACGGCCGGATCCACGATCGGCCGCCGCGCCGGGGCGCGCGCGCTCCAGATCGTCCTCGGCCAGCGCGCCACCACCCACACGCAGGCGCTCGCCGGCGGGATCGCCTGCGCGCTCGCCGTCTGGGCGAGGGTGGTGGGCGACGGCGGCCTGCGCGACGCCCTCGCCGCGGCCCCGGGCGCCGCCGGGCGGGCGGTCGCCGAGGCGGGGGCGTGGGCGGCGGAGCTGGGCGAGCTCGAGGTGCCGGCGGCCGCGATCGCCTTCTCGGCCGGGCCCGGGTGGGCTGCGGCGCTCGAGGCGTCCCTGCTCCTGAAGGAGGTCGCCCGCGTCCCCTGCGAGGGGGTCGAGACGCGCGAGGGCGCGACCTCGGCGATGTACGCCCTCGACGGCCGCCATGCCGCGGTCAGCCTGCCCCTCGGCGACGATCCGCTCCAGCGCGAGGCCGAGGAGGTGTGCGCCGGTGCGGGCGCGCGGGTGCTGCGCTGCCCGGGCGGGGCGCTCGCCGACCCGCGGCTCGCGCTCGTGACGACGCTCCCGGCGGCGTGCGGCCTCGCCGCGATGCTGGCGGTCGCGGGCGGGCACGACGTCGACAAGCCGGCCTGGGCCGACGCCTACTACGCCACCGCGCGGGCCGAGGGCGCCGAGCCGGCTACTTGACGATCATCACCGGGCCGACGACGACCAGGTCGGCGTCGCGGCCCCTGGCGTAGCGGGTGATCAGCTCGGCGGCGTGCCCAGCGCGAACGTCGACTTCCAGCTCCACCCCGGAGGCCTCGGCCTGCTCGCGGGCGTGCTGGGCGACGCCGGCGAAGAAGCTGTCCTTCTCCCGCTTCACCTCATCGACCTCGCCGACGGTGGCGGCGAAGCGCGGCCCGGGCTCGGCGACCGCGAGCGCGTGCAGCGTGGGCAGGTCGTACTCCCGCGCCATCACGGCCGCAGCCTCGAGCGCGCGCGTCGACCCGGCCGAGCCGTCGAGGGCGACC
>DASQXS010000320.1:0-17700 GCA_035639615.1 Gaiellales bacterium
CGAACCGTCCCGGCCGCAAGCCCTCCGCCGCTGCCCGCCGCCGAGGAGAAGCGGCTCCGCGACCGTACGCTGCTCGGATCGCCGACCGGGGTGGCCGAGCGGATTGCCGCGCTTCGCGACGCCGTCGGCGGCGACCTCCACTTCATCGCCCGCCTCTACTGGCCCGGCATGGACCCGGCCGTGCGCGACGAGTCCCTACGGATCCTGGCCGAGGAGGTCGCGCCGCTCCTCCGCGCATAGAACGAGCCAGGCTCATTTCATGCACGCCCCTGCGTCCGGGGTTCTCCAAGCTTTCCTCGTGCATGAAATGAGCCTGGCTCGTTTTATGCACCCGACCGCCCTTGGCAGCGCAGCTTGCGTCCCTGCTCACATCCATGTATGCCGGGACCATGGTGAGCCGGATCTGCTCAGCCGTCGCCATGCTCGGGCCGCCGGGAGCGGCCGTCCTGCTGGGATGGTTCTGGTTCGGCGTGCGCAGGCCCCCCAGGGTCGAGGGGACGGAGCTCACTCGATCCCGGTTCGCGTACGAGACCCACTACATCGCCGTGAGTCAGGCGACCCACGTCGTCGTCGCGGCCATCCTCGCCACGGCGGGGCTCGCCATCGTTATCCGGCGCGTGAGGGCCGCTGGATGGAGCCCCGGCTACGTCTTCCTGCCGGTCGTCCTCCTCGCCGCGCTAGCCCTCGATCTCGTGTTGATCCGGAGCTACGTGTGGCACTGGCAGCAGGCGTTCGGCTGGGCGACCATGTTCTTCGTCGTGCTCCCGGCCCAGCTGGTGGCGCTGATCGGCGTCGTGGCCGCGGTGCTCCTTCCAGCACGTCTCGGCCGTCACGCGACGAGGCTCGGGGTCGCGGCGACGACCATCGGGATCGCGTGGACGGTGCCGGCGTCGTTCGCCCTCTCGATCTACATCGCCGGCGGGTGGCGTTCGACTATTTGACTGAAACGAACCTGGCTCGGCGGGCTTACGCCGTCGCCGCCTGGAAGAGCGGCAGGTGCTCGGCGTTCGCCTCGAGCATCTCGTCGAGGAGTTCGCCGATCTGCTCCAGCTCCAGGCGGGCCGTGACGTTCGGGTCGAGCAGAAACGCCTGCATCGCGGCGCTGCGGTCACCCGAGAGCGCCGCCTTTACCACCTGCTGCTGGAAGGCCACGTATCCGCGCAGGTGCGCGGCGAGCGGCTCCGGCAGCGGGCCGGCGGCGATCGGGCGAATGCCGTAGCCGTTCACGGCCGCGTTCACCTCGACGATCGCCTCGGCCGGCAGGTTGGGGATCGCCCCGCCGTTCGGCGCGTTTACCACGAACGTCTCGTTCCGGTTCTCGACGATGGCTTCGATGATGTCGACCACCTCGATCCCCCAGTCCTCGTCGCCCGGCGGCAGGTCGGCCAGCGTGACGGCGGAGGCGCCGGGAGCCGTCCACCGCGCGGCCAGCGCCTCGAGCTCGGCAACGCGAGCCTTCTCGTAGGCCATGTCGTGCGTGCGGATTCCGTATCGCATCTCGACCCCCTGCGCGGTGCCCGCGTACTCTCCCTCGAGCCGCTGCATCTGCGGAAAGTGCTCGACCCAATGACTCCAGCAGTAGGGGAGGACGCCGTAGGTCTCGAGCGCCCAGGCCGCGATTGGGTTCGTAGCCTGCGCTCGCACGAGGGGCATCGCATCGGTCCCATCCCGGAGCCGAATCTCCGTCACGGATGCGCAGTGGTTGATCCCGGCGACCACCGGAGGCATGGCGATCTCGCCCGGCTCGACCCCGGCCTGCTCGGCGAGCCACTCGGCGCTCGACGGGTGACCGGTGCACGAGCACAGCGCGTAGCTCTTGACCGAGGGCGCGGCGACTCGCATCGCAAGCGCCTCGGTCGGGGCGGGGTTCGTGTAGTTGAAGACGTAGGCATGCGGGGCTACCTCGGCCACGTTTCGGGCAACCTCGGCGAGGACGGGGGCATTCCGGAACGCGCGCATGATCCCACCGGGGCCGACCGAGTCGGCCACGTGCATGACGAGGCCGTACCGGCCGGGAATCTCCATATCGTTCGCCCACGCGTCCATGCCGCCGACCGAGATCGCGGCGATCACGAAGTCGGCTCCCACGAGCGACTCGCGCTGGTCGAGGGTGCGCTCGACGGTCAGTCCGGCGCCCTCGCTCGCGATCAGCTTCTCGGCGAGGGACTGCATCACGTCGAGCCGGTGCGCGTCGATGTCCATGAGCGCGATCGTCGACCCGTTGAGCGGAGTCGACTGGATGAACCGGCGCATGAGGACGGGGACGAAGCTCGAGCTCCCGCCGCCGATGATCGTGATCTTGAACCGGCTCATCCCAGCGAGTCCTCGTTCATCGGCAGGATCGCCGCCTCGATCACACGCTGGGATCGCGGGCGGCTGATCGCGTACATGACCGCGTCGGCGATCTCCTCCGGGCGCATCATCCCGGCCAGGTCGGGGTCGTCCGGCGTGCGCCCGCGCCCCATCGCAAACTCGGTCGCGACGCCGCCGGGGCAGAGCGTGGAGCAGCGCACGCCCTTGTCCCACAGCTCGTGGTCGAGCGCGCGCATGAAGCCGACCTGGGCGAACTTCGACGCCGCGTAGACGGCCTCGCCCTCCGGCCCGCGCAGGCCCGCGATCGACGCGACGACGACCAGCTCCGCCGCCGGGCTCCGAAGCAGCGCCGGCAGGGCCGCCCGGACCGTGTAGAGAAGGCCCTTGACGTTGGTATCGATCATCTCCTCGATGTACGCGGAGTCGGTATCGAGAAACCCGCCGTACGCGCCCACGCCGGCGTTTGCGACGAGGATGTCGAGGCCGCCGAAGCGGTCGACGGCCGTGGTGACGAGCTCCTCGATCTGGGCCGGGATGCGGACGTCGCACTGGCGTGCCAGCGCGCCCTCGATCCCGACGTCGTCGCCGCGCCGCGACGCCAGCACGACCCGTGCGCCCGCTTGGTGAAGGGCGCGTGCCGTGGCGGCGCCGATGCCGCTCGATGCTCCGGTCACCAGTGCCACGCGGCCCTCGACTGCGCTCATTGCCTGCTCCCGTCTCGACAGTGGTCTGGGTGCGGCGCGGACGGGGGGACGTCGAGCGCCGGATTGCGATCGAAGAACCCGACCGGCTTCAGCATGAACCCGATCGTCGCCACCGGCATCACCGGCCAGTCCTCCGGCCGAGGGACGTGGTGATGCCCGAACGTGTACCAGACGACGACGTCACGGCCGGCCACGGGCCGGTCGGCGCTCGTCCACTCAGGCAGGCCCGCCCCACCGGGATGCTGGTTCGGGTAGTCGCCGGCGGCGTACCGCTCGCCCATGGCGTACGGCGTCACCCACAGGTGGTGGCTGATGAACCCCGCGCGCCTGCGCACAGGCGCGTCCGGCTGGGCGAACGGCACGGCGTTCTCGCCGGGCACGAGCCGGTAGCCGACCGGCTCGCCAAGCCGGTGGAGGACGCCGGGGTTCACGATCTCCCACCACCGCGCGGAGGCCGGATCGACGCGCCGCTGCGCCTCCGACTCGCGCTCGAGCCGCCGCCGCCGCGGCCGAAAAGCGTTGCCGAACGGGTTGTCAGCGCCGGGCGGGACCGGCTCCGTCCACACCTCGTCGACGGCGTTCTCGCGCCCGTCCACGTCCAGATCGAGGCGCATGTTGAAGAAGTGCTGGTGCACCATCGCGTTCAGGCCGGGCGCCACGAGCGTGCCATGCTCCGGCCGGACGTCCGGCGCCACGGCCCCCGTCGAGAGCACGCCCGTCAGCTTGATCTCGAACTCGAGGGTGCCGTCCTGGTAGAGGTACCAGAAGAAGCCGTAGTCGTAGTTGCCGATCGCCGAGAACGACGAGACCACGAGCCGCCGCGACCGCCGCACCTCGCCCGAGCCGTCGCGCCACTCGACGTGCCGCCAGAGGACGCCTGCGTCCTCCTCGTGGATGCAGATCGCGTTCCGGATATGCACCGGCTCGCCGGCGGCGTCCGAGCCGACCGCGTCGAGGTAGACGATCTCGCCCAGGCAGTCGCAGCCGCGGACGAGCGACGACGCGGCGACACCGACCCCGTTCTCGCCGGCGTCGAAGGCGTTCTTGAAGAAGTGGGTGGGGCCGGGATCGCCATACGGCACCACCATCTCGGAGAGCGACGCCCGGTAGAGGATCGAACGCAGCCGGCCGCCGTCCTCGTAGCCGACCTGGTTCAGGACGAGGCCCTCCCTGGGCGTGAACCCGACATGGAGTCGCCACCGCTGCCATGTGAGGACGCGTCCGTCGAGCGCGAACCCCGACCCGTGGGGCTGGGTGATCTCGAGCGGGGCGATGTCGTCGCGCAGCGGCGCAGCCGTCGCGGCGTCGAAGTTGCCGTTCTCCGCCGGGACCGGGACGACGCCGTGGTCGTCCACCCGCAACACCTTCTGCCGGTTCAGGTCGACGAGGACCAGGATGCCGCCCACCGGGTGCGCCCACTCGTTGTCGCCCGGCCGCGGCCGCAGGAAGGCCACGCACCGGGCCAGGCGGCGGCCGTCGTCGTCCGGTGTGCCGAAGTGTCCGGCCGGCCAGGCGTCGACCTGAACGGCGTCGAAGTCGGTGACGCCGCGCCGCCGGAGTGCGGCCTGGAAGCCGGAGTCGCGGCGGACGAGCTCCTCGGCCTCGACCAGCTCGGAGACGACCGCCATCGGCTGCACGTCGGAGCGCATCCGCCAGGCGGTGACCGCGTCCGTCTGGAGCGAGACCTCGGCCTCGACCGTCGCCCCCGTGCCGCGGTCGAGCAGGACGAGCGCCGCCTCACGCGCCGGCCGGTCGCCGCCCGCCGCCCAACCGAGCACGGCGTCCTTCTCCGGCTCGCGGAGCTCGATCGTGATGAAGCGGGTGTCGTCGGAGAGCTCCCGGAATCGATCCGTGGCCCGAACCGCGGCGGCCGCGGCCGCGATCTCGTCCGCGCTCAAAGGGTTGAGCGGATGGCTCGCCGCGCCCCTCCCGGGTCGTGCGCGTTTCTGCTCGCCGACATGTTGTTTTGCGTCCATTGAAACCCTAGTATGGCCAAAATCGCGCGCAGGCGAGCGCGGAATGCGTGGAAGGGGACCTGGATGTACGGGAGGATGCACAAGCTCACCGCGGTGGCGGGGACGCTCGCGATGGCGCTGCTCGCCGCGTGCGGCGGCGGAGGCGGCGGGGGCGGAAACGCCGCCACCGGCGGCTCGATCCGGGGCCAGACCATCACGGTCCTCATCCCCTACGTGATGCCCCAGAAGCTGCTCGACAAGTTCACCGCCGAGACCGGCGTCAAGGTGAACTACGTCCGCACCGGCTGGGATGCGACCCACAACAAGCTCCTGGTCGCGAACCAGGCGCGCACCTACATCGCGGACGTGGCCGAGTTCGACTGGTCATTCACCGGCCAGTTCTCCGGCGCCGGATGGGTCGAGCCGCTCGAGGGGCTGGTGTCGCCGTCCGTCCTCGCGGATCTGAAGAGCACCGATGCGGCCTTCACGGCGAACGGCAAGACGTACGCCGCCTGCTACTCGAACGACTTCCGCGTCTCGATGTACAACACGAAGCTCTTCCAGAAGGCCGGGATCACCGCATTCCCGAAGACCCTGGCCGAGCTCGGCCAGGACGCCGAGAAGCTCAAGGCCGCGGGCGTCCAGTACCCGATCGCGATCCCGATGGCGGCGACCGAGGGCGGCGTCACCCCGTGGTACCTGCTGACCCTGGCGCTCGGCGGCCAGCTCTTCGACGACAACCTGAAGCCGATCTTCCAGAGCCCCGACTCGGCCGGATACAAGGCCCTCCAGTGGGAGGTCGACGCGGTCAAGAACGGCTGGGTGTCGCCCGGATCGGTCTCGGACGACGACAGCCAGGCGTTCGACAACTTCACCGCCGGCCAGAACGCGATCGTGCTGGCGACGGGCCCCGGCAACATGCCCACCGCCAACGACCCCAGCCAGTCGAACATCGCCGGCCACGCGGCGCTCGGGCTCGTGCCCGGCGTCGACGGCCCGGGTGCCTCGTTCGGGCTCCCTGAGGGGCTGTCGATCCCGGTCACGGCCAAGCACAAGGAGGCCGCCGCGCGGTTCATCGAATGGTGGGAGCAGCCCAAGACCGCGATCGCCATCTATAAGACGCAGGGCAGCCTGCCCTGCGGCGCCTCGACGCTGAAGCAGCTCGCCGCGACCGGTCAGCTGCAGGGCGGCGACGTCGTGAACCAGGAGCTGCCGCACGTCGCGCCGCTCTTCCCGCAGGGCGCGCCGATCTGGTACTCCCAGTTCAGCGCGGATGCCCAGGGGCTCCTGAACGCCGCCGTCAAGGGACAGATGAGCGTGGCGGACGCGCTTAACCAGCTGGCGTCGAAGGCGGCCGCCCGCACGCAGTAGTGCCGCTCCGAGGCGACCGCACGGCCCGCGAGACCCAGGTCCTGGGCTGGATCCTGGTTGCGCCGGCCATGCTGGCGGTGGCGGCGCTGATCCTCTATCCGCTGATCCACGGCTTCCGTCAGAGCATCCGCTCCGGGGGCTTCCTGTTCGGCGAGCAACCCGGATACGTCGGGCTTCGCAACTACAGAAACGTGCTCGACGACCCGACGTCGCGCGACGCGATGCGTCACACGGTCGAGTACGTCGTGCTGGCGGTGTCGCTCGAGATCGTGCTCGGCATCTTCGTCGCCGTGACGCTCCATCGGGTGTTCCGCGGGCGCGGGTTCGTCCTCGCCGTCCTGATCCTCCCGTGGGCGCTTCCGTCCGTTGTCTCGGGCGTCCTCTGGCGCCGTGTCTTCGACCCCGACAACGGCCTTCTCAACAGCGTCCTCCTCCAGCTCCACATCATCAGCCAGCCGCACGTGTGGCTGGCGAGCGGGCGGGGCGCGATCGTCTACATCACGCTCGTGCATGTCTGGGGCGTGCTGCCGCTCGTCAGCCTGATCCTCCTCGCCGGCCTGCAGAGCATCCCCGACGAGGTGTACAGCGCGTCGGCGGTCGACGGCGCCACCCCCTGGCGCCAGTTCCGGTACGTGACGCTCCCCCTCCTGCGGCCCTCGATCGCGATCGCGCTCACCGTCGGGACGCTGCTTGCGGTCAGCATCTTCGACGAGATCTACGTGCTGAACGGCACCGCCCTCAACACGCGCTCGATCCTGATCCAGGTCTACAACACGACGTTCGTGGAGGCCGACTTCGCCCACGGCACCGCCCTCGCGTTCCTGCTGGCCGCGCTGACCGCGCTTCTCGGCGGCGCCTACGCGCTCGTGCTTCGGAGAGCGACGGTATGACGGCCACGCTCCGCGGACGCGTCCTGAAGGCGCTCGCGGTGACGCTGATCGTCGTCTGGTCGCTCGGCCCGATCGTGCTCGGCGTGCTCACGAGCTTCTCGACGCAGCGCGACGTGGCGTCGGTGCCTTCGCACTGGCTGCCGCACGACGCGACCACGCAGGCGTTCCGCGACCTGCTCGAGGGCTCGAGCAGCCGCGCGGCCGGCGGCACGGTGACGGAGGCGGGCACCTTCAGCCGGTCGATGTGGAACAGCACGGAGCTGGCGCTGATCTCGACGGCGGTCACGCTCGTCGTCGCGACGATGGCGGCGTACGCCTTCGGCCGGCTGCGGTTCCGGTACGGCGGGGCCGTCCTGACGCTGCTCGTCGGGACGATGGTGGTCCCGATCTTCGTCATCGTGATCTCGCTCTTCCAGCTGCTCGCCGACGCACATCTGATCGACACGAAGCGCGGGCTCGTGCTGGTGTTCGTGGCGACGCTCACGCCGCTTGCGACCTGGCTCCTCTATACGCAGGTGAAGGAGATGCCGCCCGAGCCGGAGGAGGCGGCGCTCATCGACGGGTGCCGGCGTTGGCAAGCCTTCGTCCGCGTCGTCATCCCCCAGATGAGCTCCGGCATCGCCGCGGTCGCGGCGATCCTGGTGCTCTCGGTCTGGGGCGAGTTCCTGATCCCGCTCCTGCTCACGTCGACGATGAACGCGAAGCCGGTGACGGTCCAGATCACCGAGTACGTCGGCAAGTACACGACCAACTACCCGATCCTGGCGGCGGCGGGCGTCCTGGCGCTGATTCCGCCTGCGCTCGTAGCCCTAGCCTTGAACAAGCGCATCGCGGGCATGCTGGCGGGATCGTCATGAGCGGCACCATCAGCCTCGAGGGCGTGACCAAGCGGTTCCCCGGCGGCGTCGTGGCCGTAGACGATCTCAGCCTCGAGGTGGCACCGGGGGAGTTCCTGGTCCTGGTCGGGCCGTCGGGCTGCGGCAAGACGACGGCGCTTCGGATGGTCGCCGGCCTCGAGCCGGTGACGAGCGGGGAGATCCGGATCTCCAACCGGGTGGTGACGCGGCTCCCGCCGCGCGAGCGCGACGTGGCGATGGTGTTCCAGAACTACGCCCTCTACGCGCACATGTCGGTGCGGGGCAACATGGGCTTCGGGCTCAAGATGGCACGCATGCCCAAGGACGAGATCGGCCGCCGCGTCGCCGCGGCCGCCGCGATGCTCGGGCTCTCCGACCTCCTCGACCGCAAGCCGAAGCAGCTCTCCGGCGGCCAGCGCCAGCGCGTGGCGATGGGCCGGGCGATCGTGCGCGAGCCGGCGGCGTTCCTCATGGACGAGCCGCTCTCGAACCTGGACGCGAAGCTGCGCGTCGAGATGCGCGGCGAGATCATCCGCGTCCAGCGCCGGATCGCAGCCCCCACCCTCTACGTCACCCACGACCAGACCGAGGCGATGACGATGGGCGATCGGGTCGCCATCCTCCGCGACGGCGTCTTGCAGCAGTTGGGGACGCCCGACGAGATCTACGACAGCCCCGTCAACCTGTTCGTGGCCGGATTCATCGGCTCCCCCTCGATGAACATGATCGACGCTCGGCTCGAGATCGAAGGCGGTGAGTGCACGGTTGCGTTCGGCGGGTCGCGCCTGCGCGTTCCGGCAGGGGCGCTCGCGGCCCGGCCGGGGCTGCCGCAGTTCGCCGGGCGGCAGGTCGTGCTCGGCCTGCGCCCGGAGGACCTCGGAGCCGGCGGCGACGGCGCGCAGGGAACCGCGATCGCCGTGACGGCTACGCGGGTCGAGTCGCTCGGGTCAGAGCTCGTCGTCTACGCCGATGCCGGGCCGGCCGAGGTGCGGGCTCGGCTCGAGCGCCGCGCAGCGGTCGAGGAGGGGCAGCCGCTCATCCTCGCCGCCGACCTCGACCGGCTCTACTTCTTCGACCCGGAGTCGGGCGAGGCGATCACGGGGTGAATCAACGGAGTCAGACTCCTCTGATTCACAGGTGAGCGTGACACGAAGGCAGCCCATGAATCAGAGGAGTCTGACTCCGTTGATGCATGAGGTGCCGTCGGCACCGGATGCATAGGAGGGTTTTCAATCCGCGCCTCGGCGGTTCGCCAGCCACCGATCGAACTCGGTCGCGACGATGCGCTGATCGTGAACGCCCTCGGCTTCCGGTGAGCAAAGCCAGACGATCGGCGGGCCCATGATGGCCGGATCTAACAGCCGCTCGCGTACCTCTTCCGGTACGTCGTCGGGGACCATGCCGCTGTCGGTCGCGCCTCCCGGAAGCAGGATGTTGGCCGTCACTGGTGTGTCCGCGAGGTCGGCGGCCATGATGCGCGCGAGCGCTTCCACCGCTGCGCCGGAGGGTCCGTAGGGCACGAAGCCACGCCGCACCATCGTCGACTCGTTCATCGAGATCGTGACCAGGCGACCCGCGCCCGCTTCAATCATCCGAGGAACCACGGCCGCGGCGACCAGGAAGGAGCCGGTGGCCTTCGTCTCGATCACGTCGTGAAATCCGCTCGGCGGGACTTCCCAGAACGGCTGGGGGTTCGTCATGAACCGCGGGTTGACGGTGCGCATCCCAATACCGGCGTTGTTGACGAGCACGTCGACACCGCCGAGCCGCTCGAAGGTTTCCTCGACGCCGGCGCGCACAGACGGCTCGTCGCGGACGTCGAGCTCGAGTCCGGTTGCGCCCGGGCCGAGTTGCGCCGCCGTCGCGTCCGCATGCGAGCGGGCCCTGCTGGCGATCGCCACGCGGGCTCCGGCCTCGACCAGCGCCTCACCCATCGCCCGTCCGAGCCCACTCGTACCGCCGGTCAGGAGAACGCGCGTGCCGGGGAGCGTGCTCATACAGCTTCGTCTTCCTTCATCCCCCACCTCGAAAACCAGTCGGGCGTTGTTTCATCAGTCCAAAAGGAGGCTCACGATCTCGTGAGGGCGGTAGGGGATCTCCAGGGTCGAGCCTGACCGCGAGACGGGCTCGGCCGGGTCCTCGAGCAGGTTGCAGGTCCGGGCGCCGGCGAACGGGACGCCGATGCGCATCCGGGCCACGCCACGGGCGCCGTGGGCCTCGTACAGGCGGAGGACGAGCGCGTCCGAGTCCTCTGCCCGCTTCACGGTGTCGAGGACGAGGTTCGGATCGTCGACCTCGAAGAACGACCGCGGCGCAGCCCACCCCGGCGCCCAGCGAAGCGGCGTCTCGAAGCGGGCGGCCTCGGCGACGACGCCGGCCTCGCGCCAGCCGCCGACGTGCGGCATCACGGCGTACGCGAACGAGTGACGCCCAGCGTCGGCCTCAGGATCCGGCTCGGCCGGCGAGCGCAGCAGGCTGATTCGCATCTCGTTTGCGTACGTCGAGTAGCCGTACTTGCAGTCGGTGAGGAGCGCGACGCCGAAGCCGTGCTCGGAGAGGTCGGCGAAGCGGTGGCCCGGCACCTCGAAGCGGGCGAGGTCGTGGCTCGTCGAGTAGTGGGTCGGCCGCTCGGTGCAGCCGAACTGCATCTGGTAGGTGGCGTTCGCCGCCCGCACCTGCACGGGGAAGAGCACCTTGAGCATCATGTGTCGCTCCCGCCAGTCCACCTCGCAATGGAACTCGAGCCGCGGCGACCCGGCGTCGAGCCGCACCACCTGCCGCATCCGGCTGTGGCGGCCGATGCGCCGCTCGAACGCGACCTCGGCGCGCAGGCCGCCCGGGGCGACGATGTCGAATGACTCGGCCGACGGGCAGTCGGCCACGGTTTCCAGGTGGAACGGGTCGACGTCCCACGCGTCGAAGGCGGTGGGCCGGTCCTCGTACGCCTGCAGCACGTTCCCCGCGGCCGCGAGCGCCTCGCGGCCGGAGGCTCGTTCGACGAGCGTGTAGACACGGCCGTCCCGGCCGAGCTCGGCCCGCAGGCGGTCGTTCTCGAGCACGATCCGATCGCCGGTGAGCGTGGCCGAGACCTGGCCAGGCGCCTCCACCACCTCGCCGAAGCCGCACGCCGGGGCCGTGATCCAGACGAGGCCGCCGCCGGGGTGTTCGGCGACGCCTGTCCGCGCCACGCCGAGCGTGTTCACCGGCGTGGGCCCCTCGCCCTCGCCGGCCAGCGCCGCGAGCGCCTCGTCGAGGCATGCACCGGCGCCGTCGCGGACTGCGGCGTGGTCGCGGGCGGCGTCCTCGTAGACGGCCGCGATGCCCGAGCCCGGCAGGATGTCGTGGAACTGGTTCAGGAGCAGCAGCCGCCACAGCTCCCCGAGCCGTGTGGTGGGGTGCCGCGCGGCGGCCTCGCGGGCCGCCACGGCTGTCAGGAGGTCGGCATCGTGTAATGCCCGCTCGCCCTCCCGGTTCCCCCGCTTCGCCGCCGCCTGGGTGGTGTAGGTGCCGCGGTGAAGCTCGAAGTAGAGCTCGCCGACGACCGTCGGAAGCTCGCCGGCATCGGCCTCGAGGGCCTCGAAGAACTCGTCGCTCGACGTCATCGCCGTTCGTGGCAGGCCCTGGAGGTCACGGCAGCGGCGGAGCGTCTCGATCATCGCCGGCGTCGGCCCGCCGCCGCCGTCGCCGTAGCCGAAGACCAGAAGGCTGCGCCGGGAGCGGTCGTGGTCCTTGTAGTCGCGAACGCTCCCCCGGATCTCGGCGACGGTGGCCTCGGCGTTGTACGTGTCCGCGGGCGGGAAGTGGGCGAGCACCTCCGAGCCGTCGATGCCCTGCCAGGTGAACGTGTGGTACGGCGGCGGGTTGAACCGGTTCCAGGAGAGCTTCTGGGTGAGGAACCGGTCGATGCCGGCGCCGCGCATGATCTGGGGCAGCTGGCCGTTGTAGCCGAAAACATCCGGGTTCCAGAACTCGCGGCAGCGGCGCCCGAGCTCGCGCTCGAAGAAGCGCTGGCCGTGGAGGAACTGGCGGACGAGCGACTCGCCCGAGGGCAGGTTGCAATCGGGCTCGATCCAGGTGCCGCCGACCGGCACCCAGCGGCCGGCGTCCACATGCGCGCGGATGCGCTCGTAGAGCTGGGGGTCGCGCTGCCTGACCCAGTCGTAGTGCTGGGCCTGGGAGCAGGCAAACCGGTACTCGGGGTACCGGTCCAGGTAGGCGGCCTGGGAGCTCCAGGTCCGCACCGCCTTTCGGTAGGTCTCGGCGAGCGGCCAGAGCCAGGCGGTGTCCAGGTGGGCGTGCCCGATCGCGGAGAGCTCGTGCACGCGGGAGCCGTTGCGGCGGTCGATCAGCCGGGCGAGGATCGCCCGGGCCTCGTCCCATGTCAGGCGATCATCTTCGACCCAGGCGTTGCAGAAGCGATTCAGCTCGGCGAGGAGCTCGCCGGCCCAGGCCGGATCGACGCCGGCGTCCGCGTCGGCCTCGAGCGCGCGGAGGACGTCGAAGTCGTGGTGGAGATCCCACGCCTCGCGGTCAAACCGGGCGATCTCGCACCGGTCGAGGACGAACGGCTCGAGCGCTGCGTACGGCCGCTCCACCAGCGTGCCGAAGGCGGCGTTGCAGGCCATCTCGACGCGAAGATCCAAGTGCTCGCCGCCGTCGGCGCGGTCGAGGAGGAGCGCGTCGGTGCGCGTGCCGCCGCGGGTCGCGTTCAGCCCCTGCGCGGGCCGGCCGTCGATCCAGAGTGTCGCCTCGCTGTGGCTCACCCAGAGCAGGTCAACCCGCTCGCCCGCCCACTCCGGGGGAACGGTCGCCTCCACACGGAACCAGTAGGTGGCCCACAGAGGCCCGAACTGCTCCCCGAGCGCCGCCGGCCGGTACTCGAGCCGCTCCGCCTCCGCCGCCGGGATGCGGTCGACGGGGCCGGCGACGAGGAGCCTGTCCGGCGATCGGGCGTCGGCGCGCACGAGCGCGCCGATCCGTTCGCCCACCTGGGCGATGCGCTCGCGGGTGTACCCGGGGTGGCGCAGCACGGCCGCAACCCTAAACCTCCTGAGGCTGGGGACGGCGCTGCCCGTCGCCGGCGACCCGCGGAAGCGGTGTCCTGGCAGCAATCGCGTCCACCACCCGCTCCGCGTCACGCCCGACGCCGTGGACCATGCTGGACGACATGCTGTAGAGGAACTCGAGTCCGACGAAGTAGAGGCCCGGCTCGGCCGTCGCGATGCCGCGCTGGTGGCGCGGCTCGAGCTCGCCGTGCACCGGCAGGTCGATCCAGGAGAAGCCCGCGTCGAAGCCGGTGCACCAGATGACGTTCGCCACGTCGAGGACGCGGCCGTCCTCGAGCGCCGGGCGGCCGTCGCGAACACCTTCCGTCCGGGGCACGCGCTCGACGCCGGCGGCCGCGAGATCGGACGGCTTCACCCGCACCAGCGGCCCGCCCTGCGCGAGCACCTTCGGGCGCATCCTGCGGCCCATCGGCGTCCGGACCGTGAGGACGCGGTGGAACATGACCCGCAGCACCAGCCGCACCAGGATGAGCCTGGCGGCGAGCCCCTCGATCCGAAACGGCACGTGCCCCGTGTCCCGTCCCGACATCAGGGTGCGGTGACCGCGCGCCGCCTCGAGCGCGATCTCGGATCCCGAGTTACCCGCACCGACAACAAGGACGTCTCCGTCCTGGAGCTGAGACGGCCGCCGGTACTCGCTCGAGTGCAGCTGCACGATGGTCGGGTCGAGCCCGGCGGCGAACACGGGCACGCGGGGGTATTGGTAGTTGGACATGGCGACCACGACGTGATCGGCCTCGACCAGCGCGCCGCCGGCAGCGACGACGAACCGCCCGCCGTCGCGCGAGAGCCTGTCCACGCGGACGCGGGTGCGGACGGGAAGCTTGAACCGCGCCGCGTAGTCCTCGAGGTAGTCCGCCATCTCGTCCTTAGTCGGGAACGTGTGCGACGAGGCGGGGAACGGCATCCCCGCCAGGCCGTCGAAGCGGGCGGGGGTGAAGAGGCGGAGCGAATCCCAGCGCCGCCGCCACGAGTCGCCGATCCGGTCGTTCGCCTCGAGGATCACGAACGGCCGGCCGCGGCGGGCGAGGTGGTATCCGACCGAGAGCCCAGCCTGCCCGCCGCCGATGACCACCGTGTCGTAGCGCTCCTGTGTCGCGGTGTCCTGCACTTGGTCCTCCTTCACGTGCGTGTGTGAACTCCCGTGACGGTAGGGCGGCTCCGACCGGCGCGCATCGCCTGGATCCACCAACTTCGCTGGGACGGCGGATGGTTCGTTTTGACCACGCGCCGGCGGAACGCCGGGGCCGGTCAGGCGAGGTCGTGCCGGAAGGCGAAGGCGCCCGCCGCGGTGCGCGACGGGACGTCGAGCTTGGCCAGGATGTTCTGAACGTGACGGGCGACCGTGTGCTCGCTCACGACCAGGAGCGAGGCGATCTCGCGGTTGCTCTTGCCGGCGGCCACCAGCCGCAGCACCTCGAGCTCGCGCGCCGTGAGACCGTGCGCCCCTCGCCGCGCCGGCGGCGCCATCAGCGCGGCAACACGGTTCGCGTCCGGCGCCGCCCCCAGGGCCCCGAACGCGGCGTGGGCCGCCTCGAGCTCCATCGCCGCGGCGTCGTCGTCTCCCAGGGCGCGGCAGGCGAGCGCCACCTGCTCGCGGGCACGGGCTGCCTCGTAGGGCGCGTCGAGGTCCTGCCAGCGGCGCGCCGCCTCCCGGAGCGCAGGGAGCGCCGAACGCGGCTCGCCGTCGGCCAGCTCGACCAGCCCATGGGCGTACGCCACAAGCGCCGCGAGCAGCGCGCTCTGATACCCCGATGCGACCGCCTCGAGCTCGGCGCACGCCGAACGGGCCTCGGCGCGGTCCCCGGCGGCGAGCATGATCTCGACGTAGGCGGGGAGCAGGTGCGCGCGCCGGACCGGCGCGGTCGTCTCGGCCACGACCCGGCGGATCGCCGCCGCGGCGGCGTCGGCGTCGCCCTGCGCCATCCGCAGGAGCGCGAGCCCGGGAAGCGGCTCGCAGCCCGCCCGGCTCGCCTGGCGGTAGGCGTCCTCCGCCTCGCCGAATCGGCCGAGCTGGCGCAGCACCTCGCCCTGCCGGTAGAGCGCATCGGCCGAAGTGGTTGTCGCCGGCTTCCTCCCCGGCAGCCGCTCGCGGGCCCGCCGCGCCTCCCTGAGCGCCTCCTGCCACGCGCCCCGCAGCTGCAGGATCTCGGCGCGGTGCACGAGGCACTGGCCGGTGAACGCCAGCAAGTCGGGCTGCTGGTCGCACCAGCGCGTGAGCGCCGCGGTCCACTCCTGGGCCCGGCGGAGGTCGTACACCTCCTGGCATCCGGCAATCACGGAGCAGTAGACGAGGCCGGTGACGATGGGAGAGAGCTCACCGGCCGTAGCGGCGACCATCGCCTCGTCGAGGAGCGACAGGCCCTCGTCGACCCGGCCAAGCCTGACCATGATCTTGCCCTGCTCCTGGACGGCGAGCGCGAACAGATCGGGGTCGGCGAACCGCTCGCCGACGGCTGCAGCCTCGGCAGCGGCCTCCGCAGCCGTTGCATAGTCGCCGGCGGCGACGCACCGCAGGACGACCGGCAGGAGAAGGTAGCCGTGCTCGACGTGCTCGCCCTCCTCGCGCTCGAGCAGGCGCTGGGCCCGGCCGAGCCACCCGGTGGCGTGCCCGATCTCGCCCCACTGGGCGAGGTTCGCGCCCACCCAGAACGCGCACCGCACCGCGGGGAGCGTCCGCCCCTCCTCGAGGTGGAGGCGGTGCGCGCGCTCGAGGATCTGCAGGTACTCCTCATCGCGGCCGAGCATGTACGCGGCCGTGGCGACGAGCTCGAGGTCGTCCGCCTCGAGCGGGCGGGCACGGTCCGCGCTCGAGAGCGCCGCGTGTGCGCCGGCCCAGTCCATCCGGGCATAGGAATCGCGACCGCGCTCGAGAAGCTCGGCCGTACCGCCCCCGGGTGGCATGTGGAGGACTCTACCGGGCCGCCGGCTGGCCGACGAGCTCGCCGGCCGCGACGGGAACCCTGGATCGGGCACGACGACCGGGACGGCGGTGAGGCGGCGCGGAACCGGCGGATGAGCGCCAGGTCCCCGAAGTCGGGCCACGCAGGGATCCCCGACGCCGGCCTCGTCGTCGTCGGCGGCGCCGCGCACTTGGCGCCGGCGGAGCAGCCGGAGGTGTTCACGGCCGCTCCGCGAGCCCGTCGGTCCCTAGGCCGGACGAGCCCGGAGGCCTGGCCCGCAATTGCGTGCCTGACCCCGCAATCGCCTGCCTGACCCCGCAATTGCGCTCTCGCCGACGCCCTAGATCGTTGATTCCTAATGGTCGTAGTGGGTGAGGGAGCGGACGGGGTGGTGGCCGATCTGGTAGGTGTGCCAGATGGCGGCGGCCAGGGCGAGCAGGCGTTGGCTGATGCGGGCGCACAGGCCGGTCAGGGTGCGGGCGCGGTGGCGTTCCAGGCTGAGTTTGTCTTTGGCGGTCCAGATGATGGCTTCGATCCATTGGCGGATGCCGCCGAGGTGCCGTGGCGGTGGGGCTCGTCGCGCCGGTCGGGGCGGATGAGGCGACAGCCGAGGTCGAGCACGAGGTGTTCGAAGTCGGCGCCGGCGAAGCCCTTGTCGGTGATGATGGTGGAGCCGGGCTGTTGGACGCGCTGGAGGACTTCGGCGGCGACGTCGCGTTCGGACGCGTCGGCGGGGGCCAGCTCGAAGCCGAATGGCATCCCGTCGGGGGTGCACAGGACGTACAGGCGGAACCCCCAGAAGTAGCGGCTGTGGCTGGCGCAGTAGCCGTATCCGGCGATCCCGGCCAGGGCGCTGCGCCTGACGGTGGTGCGCGACGCGGCGCACGGAATCGGGGTCGAGTCCAGCAGGCGCAGCTGGTCGCCGGTGCTGGGCGCGTCCAAGGCGACCGCCTCCAGGGCGCGCACGATCAGCGGCGTCAACCGGCGCACACGCTTGTGGGAGCCGGGCTGCTTGGGGATGCGCGGAAACAGGTGGCCGAGCCGAGAGCCGGCGATGGCCAAGAAGCGGCGATCACAGGGATGGTCGAGCAGGATCTGCGCCACCGCCAAACAGATGATCTCCGCGTCACTCGCCTTCGGCGGGCGCCCACCACCGCGCCGCTTGGGCAGGGAATCGTCCACCAGCACATAAAGTGCGGTCAGCAGGGCGTCGAGGTCGGCGTGCACGTGGCCTCCAAGGTCGACGTTGCAACAGCAACGCCAACTTCGGCGCCTTTGCCGCGGACCCTTGCCCGCCCGAATATGGAATCAACGATCTAGATCACGCCGTAGGTGCGGAAGGCGTCCCACACCGGCATGCCCTCGGCTAGCTTCGACCGCACGAGATTCTCGCCCGAGACCTTCTCCTCGGCCAGCGTGATGACCTCGTCGGCCACGGCGCTCGGCACGACGACGACGCCGTCGAAATCGGCCAGGACAAGGTCGCCTTGCTCGACGTGGACGCCGCCGCACTCGATCGGGACGCCGACTGCGTCGACGTCGATCCGGCCGAGCGAGTCGTGGGCGTTGATTCCGGCGACGAACGTCGGGAAGCGCATCTCGATCAGCTGGAGCGTGTCGCGGGTGTAGCCGTCGACCACG
>DASQXS010000321.1:0-11462 GCA_035639615.1 Gaiellales bacterium
CGGCCATGTTCGAGCCCATGATCAGGATGCAGTCGGAGTTCTGCAGGTCCTGCTGGAACGTGGTCGCCCCGCCGCGTCCGAACGAGGTGCCCAGACTGGGCACCGTCGAGGAGTGTCATATGCGCGCCTGGTTCTCGACCGTGACGAAGCCGAGGCTCGTCATGAGCTTCTTGATGCAGTAGTTCTCCTCGTTGTCGAGCGTCGCCCCCCCGAGGTTGACGACGCCCAGCGAGCGCCGCAGCGTGCGGCCCTTCTCGTCCTTCCACTGCCACGTCTGGCTGCGGGACTCGATGACGCGGTCGGCGATCATCTCCATCGCCGTCTCCAGGTCGAGCTCCTCCCATCGTCTGCCGCCGGGCCGCCGGTACTTGACCGAGTGCTCGCGGAGCGGGCCGGCGACGAGGCTTCTCGTCGCGGCTCCCTTCGGGCAGAGCCGGCCGCGCGAGATCGGCGAGTCCGGGTCGCCCTCGATCTGCGTGACGGTGTTGCCCTTGACGTAGACACGCTGTCCGCAGCCAACGGCGCAGTAGGGGCAGATTGACTGCACGACGCGGTCGGCCTCGGACGTCCGCGGCCGCAGGGCCCGCGTGCGGGCCGACGTCGCCGCGCCGTTTCGCGCGGTCGGGTCGCCCACCTGGCGCACAAGCGGCCATCTCGCCGCGAGCTTCGCGGCGGAGCGGATCGTCCGGCCGGCCTCCTCGCGCATCAGGGCTGGGGCTCTCCCCGCTCGTCGCGCGGCTCGCCGCCGGCCCGCACCGCGACGTCCGATGCGAAGAACCCGCGCCGGCGGCGGGCACGGGACCGCCTCATGGGTCGGCGGTCACCGGGCTCGGTGGGCGAGCCGGGCGCCGCGTAGGGCTCGCGCCCGTCGGGGTGCGGGGTGCCGGGGTAATCCTCGCCGTGGGAGCGGCGGCCGCGCCGGTGCCTGTCCGCCGGATTCATCCCTGAGTGCTGCGGCTCGGCTCGCGCTCCGACCGGGGCGTCCCCTCGCCGGGGCCTTCGAGCGGCTCCGGCAGGTTCTCGGTGGCGTCCGTCCCCGCCTGCTCCCTGCGCGCGCCTGCGGCGGCTCCCCGGAGGAGCCCGGCGACGAGCAGGATTGCGAGCGCGACGGCGATCGGGATCGCGATCAGCGCTGCTCCGGGGACGACCACGATCGAGATCAGCGCGAGCAGGATCAGGACGACGACGACGATGGGCGTGGTGGCGATCACGGCCGGGTCGTACCCCGCCGCCAGACCGCCGAAACGGCGTCAGGCAGCGGTCGGCACGGTGATCCGAACGCACGTGCCGGAGCCCGGGGCCGAGTCGATCTCGACCGCCCCTCCCGCGGCGCGCACGCGCTCGGTCAGCGAGTCGATGCCTAGGTGCAGCGCCGCCGACGGCCGCGACCGCGCATCCTTCACGTCGAACCCACACCCGTCGTCCCTGATCTCCCCGACGAGCAGCCCCGCCCGATCCTCCAACGTGACGGTGATCGTCCGCGGCGCGGCGTGTTTGCGGACGTTGGCGAGCGCTTCCTGCGCCGACCGGTAGACCAGCTCCTCGACGGCGTAGTCGTACCGGCCGACGGAGCTCTCGACCTGCGCCCGGGCGCCGGTCTCGCGGGCCGTCTGGTCGGCGAGCACGCGCAGCGCCGCTCCGAGGCCGTGGTCGTGGAGGACGGCCGGTCGCAGCTCGAACATCAGCCGGCGCGTGCGCTCCGTGGCCTCCTCGAGCGTCGCCCGGGCGAGGGCCACGGCGGCGCCGAGCCGAGGGTTCTCGGATCGTCCGGCCACGATGGCGACGCGGTCCATGGCGATCAGCGACGCGGTCATCACCTGGACGGTGTCGTCGTGGAGCGCGGTTGCAATCCGGCTCCGCTCGGCCTCCTCCGCCTGGAGCATGCTCGCCAGGATCTCGCGGCGGTGCCGCTCGCTCTCCTTGAGCCCGCGCTCGACCTCGCGGCGCCGGGAGATGTCGCGGATGTGGGCGGTGAAGAGCAGCTCGCCCGCGACTTTGAGGGGAGTGATCGCCACCTCGGCGGGGAACTCGTCGCCACCGGCGCGCATCGCGGTCACCTCGACCTGGCGTCCGACGAGGGGCCCGGCGCCCGTGGCCAGATAGCGCGCGAGCCCGTGCCGGTGCGCCGCGCGCTGATCCGGCGGCACGATGGTGTTCTCGACCCGGCGGCCCACCGCCTCCTCGGCCGTGTAGCCGAACATCTGCGCCGCTGCCGGGTTCCATTCCACGATCCGACCGTGGCCGTCCATGCTGACGATGGCGTCGAGCGCCGCCTCCACGACGGCGCTTCGCCGGGTCTCGGCCGCGCGGCGCTCGGTCACGTCACGGGCGATCACCGACGCGGCGACCACGGCGCCGGCCTCGTCGTGGATCGGCGAGACCGTCAGAGAGACGTTGACGAGACTCCCGTCCTTCCGCCGTCGTACGGTCTCGTGCCGGTCGACCCGCTCGCCGGCGGCGATGCGCGCAAGGATGTCGTCGGCTTCTTGACGCCGGTCCTCCGGGACGATGATCGAGATCGGCTGTCCAACCGCCTCCTCGGCCGTGTACCCGTACAGGCGCTCTGCCGCCGCGTTCCACGACCGGAGGGTGCCGTCGAACGTCTTGGAGAGGATCGCGTCGTTCGACGAGCCGACGATGGCGGCGAACTCGCCCAGGATGCGCTCGGCGGCGGCACGCTCGGTGTCGTCGAAGAACACACAGCCGACCAGCTCGATGTCCTCGCCCATGCCGCGGATCGGGAACAGGTTCACCAGATACGAGTGGGCCGGGTCTTCCGCTCCCGCCACCGGCATGTTCAGGCGGGGCTCCCCCGTCTCCGCGACGCGCGCTATCGCCGGGACGACCTCGGGGTCGGCGTCCGGAGCCACGTCCGTGAGCCGCATGCCGACGTGCTTGGCGCTGATCCGGCCGAGCCGCTCCACCGCCCTGTTCACCAGGAGGATCCGCAGGTCGCGGTCGTAGACGACGACGCCGATCGGGGCGGAGTCGATGACGGCCCCGAGCATGTCCACGCCGCCGTGGATGTCGGTGACGTCACGGAGCACCGTGGCCACGACGTCCTCGCCGGCGAGCTCCATCGCGTGGATGGTCGCCTCGTAGAGCCGCGTCCCCGCCGGCGTCTCGAAGGTGCGCCGATGGGCGTGCCCGGGGGCTCCCGCCGCCGGCAGGCGGGCGGTCAGCCACTCCACCCTGGCGGCGTCGCTGGTCCCCACGTCGACCGCCGACCGGCCGACGATCTCCTCCCGTGGGCGGCCGGCGAGTGCGCAGAACGCATCGTTCACGTGCAGAATGACGCCGTCTGCGCGGTGGGCGATGATGAGCGCGTCCTCGCTCGCCGCGACGTCGCTCGGCAGGCTGGAGCCGACCGGCCGCGAGTGCGACTGCGGCGGGATCACCCGGGCGCCACTCTGACCGCGCCACCGCCCAACACGCGCTGATCCTAGGCTCCTACGCGCCGTGCGCCCCTCCCCGAAGTGCGGTATTTGCGATGTCGCCTGAGATGGTGGAGTTGCCGTTCGGTGAAGATGCGTTCACCTGGTTGTATTCAGGACATCGCCTTCCTAGAATCGGTCATGTGACTCGCCGACGGATCGCGTGGCTCGTCGTGCTGCCGCTCGCCCTCCTGGGCTCGGAGGCCGCACACGCCGCGGCGGACGCGCTCTTCGGCTCGCCGGCCGGCGACCGCGGCGAGCTCTTCGACGGCGCCGGCCCGGGCGCAGCGGCGGTGCCGGCGCTGATCGCGCTCGCGGTCGCCGCCGTCGTCCTCGGCCTGGCGGGGCGCGTGGCGGGCGTCTGGCCGGCCACCCGCTGTCGCGCGGTCGCGCGGACGCCGTTCGCGGTTCTCGCGCCGCTCGCCTTCGTGCTCCAGGAGCATCTGGAGCTCCTCCTCCACACCGGCCGCGTCCCGGTCGGTGCGGCGCTCGAGCCCAGCTTCCTGCCGGGCCTCGCCCTCCAGCTGCCGTTCGCCCTCGCGGGGTATGTGATCGCCCGGGCGCTTCTGCGGCTGGCCGACGGCGTCCGCGGCCTCGTCTCGCGACGCCGCGGTGCGCTCGGGCGCGGCGCCCGGATCCCGCTCCCCCGGCCGCGCGACGAGGCGGCGTCGCGCCGCCTCGTCGGATGGGCCCACTCGGGCCGCGCTCCCCCCGCGCTCGCACGCGCCCTGCACTGACGCCGGCCGCACAGCTGCGCCGGTGCGCGGGTGCGTGAGGACGAGCTGTCACGAGAGGGGAGAACGAAAGATGAGAATCCTGAGCTCCGGCGCGCTTCGACGCGCGCTCCCCGGCATCGCCCTCGCGGCCGTCGCCTCCTTTGCGGCGATCGCGATCGCGACCGGGGACAGGTCGCCGAGCCCGGTGTACGCCGGCTCGCATACCGGCGGCGGCCACGCAGACATGGCGGGCATGGACATGAGCGGGACGTCCATGCAGGGCCCGCAGTACTGGGGCGCGGTCGGCGGCAGCGACTTTCACGACGACGGAACGGTGCGCACGTACTACATCGGCGCCGACGAGGTGGTCTGGGACTACGCCCCGCGCGGGATCAACGAGATTACGGGGAAGCCGTTCGACGACGCTGCGAACGTCTTCGTCGCGTCCGGGCCCGGGCGGATCGGATCACGGTACGTGAAGTGCATCTACCGCGGATACACCGATGCCAGCTTCAATCATCTCCAGAAGCGTCCCGCCGGACAGCGGTATCTGGGCTTCCTCGGCCCGGTCATCCGGGCGGAGGTGGGCGACACGATCAAGGTCGTCTTCCGGAACAGCTGCTCGATCCCGACCAGCATCCACCCGCACGGCGTCTTCTACCGGAAGGGCAGTGAGGGCGCTCCGTACAACGACGCGACCAGCGGCGCCGCGAAGTCAGACGACGCCGTCCCCACCGGCGGCCGTCACACCTATGTCTGGCGCGTGCCCGAGCGGGCCGGGCCCGCACCCGGCGACGGCAGCTCGGTGATGTGGATGTATCACGGTCACACCGACGAGATCGCCGATACCTATGCCGGCCTGATGGGGCCGATAGAGATCACCCGGCGCGGCTGGGCTCGCCCCGACGGCAGCCCCAGGGACGTCGACCGGGAGATCTTCGCGCTCTTCACGGTCGAGAACGAGAACGCGAGCCCGTACATCGAGGAGAACCTGCACCGCTTCGCAGAGCCCCCGTTCCCGCCGCTCGACGACGAGGAGTTCAACGAGTCGAACCTGATGCACTCGATCAACGGGTACGTCTTCGGGAACCAGCCCATGATCACCATGCACCGAGGCCAGCACGTCCGCTGGTACGTCATGGCGATGGGCACCGAGGTCGACCTGCACACGCCGCACTGGCACGGCAACACCGTGACGGTGAACGGGATGCGGATGGACACCGTGAACCTGCTTCCGGCGTCCATGATCGTCGCCGATATGGTGCCCGACGACCCGGGCATCTGGCTCTTCCACTGTCATGTGAACGACCACATCGCGGCCGGCATGCTGACCCGCTACCGCGTGCTGGCCTGACCGACCGCAACGCGACCTGTGGCCCCGCGTTCGGGCCACGGGTCGCGCTCGGCGGCCCAAGGTCTACGCGCGGGGTGCGCTGCCCCGGCGACGGCCAGGGCACCTGCCGGGCCCGCGCTGCTGCGGCCCGCTGGAGCCGCATCGCATGTAGGGCCTCCCGGCCGCCCGCTCGATCCTCACGCACTGGATCGGCGGCGGCCGGGAAGCCCTTGAGGGCTGCTATTCCGTGGCGGGCGCGGGCTCCGCGGCCCGGCGGCGCTCCGGCTCCTCCACGCGCTCGCCGGGCGGCTCGATCGTCAGGTTCGGCAGGGCCCGGTCAAGCCAGCGCGGCATGCTCCACGACCGCTCGCCGAGCAGCGTGAGCAGCGCCGGGACGAACGTGAGGCGAAGCACGATCGCATCCGTCAGGATCGCGAGCCCGAGCAGGAGGCCGAACTCCTTCGAGACGCGGTCAGGCGTGAGCAGGAACGAGAAGAACACGCTGGACATGATCAGCGCGGCCGCCAGGATGACCCGGCCGACGCCGGCGACGCCGTCCTTCACCGCCGTCACGGTGTCGGTGTGGTGGATGTGCTCTTCGCGGACTCGGCTCATCAGGAACACCTCGTAGTCCGTCGAGAGCCCGAACAGGATCGCGAACGCGATCGGCGGGATGAAGCTCTCGATGGGCCCGGTGCGGTCGAGCCCGATCAGGCCCATGCCGTGGCCCAGCTGGACGACCAGGGTGAGCAGCCCGAAGCCGACGACGGCCGAGGTCAGCGTCGTCAGCGCCGCCTTGGTGGCGATCACCACCGACCGGAACGCCATCGCCAGCACGACGAACGTGACTCCGACGATGTAGAGCAGGAAGTACGGCGCGCGCGAGAAGATCACGTTCCCGATGTCGGTGAAGGCCGCGTTCGCCCCCGAGACGTACGCCTGCGCCGACGAGCCGTCCAGCACGTGCGGGATCGTCTGGTCGCGCAGCTGCGAAACGATGTCGTCCGTCCGCGCGTCCTGCGGCGCGTACTGCGAGTACGCGTTCACGATCGAGACCGACGCCTGCTCCGGCGTCTTCGCGTTGTAGATCGGCGCGACGACCTCCTTGACGCCGGGCACCTTCTTCATCGCCGCCTCCAGCCGCGTGGCCGCCTGGTGGTCGGAGCCGAGCGAGATCACGACCGGGATCGGGGCGGTGAAGCCTGGCCCGAAGCCGTCCTTAGACGAGAGCAGGTCGTACGCCTTGCGGGTCGTCTGGTCCTTCGGCGCGGTCGAGGCGTCGGCCAGGCCGAGCCGCACCTGCGTGACCGGCGAGGCGAGGACGAGCAGGACCACGACCGCGATGGGGAGGACGATCGCCGCCCGCCGCGAGACGAGCCGGCCCCAGCCGGCCACCGGCGTTCGCGCTTGGCCCTGCCTGGAGTCGTCGGTCGGCTTCATGCCGAGCCGTCCGCGATCGATCTTGTGCCCGAGGAGCGACAGCACCGCGGGCAGCATCGAGTTGGCCAGGAGCACGGCCGTCAGGACGCCGAGGGCGCTGCCGACGCCCAGCTTGGTGATGAAATCGATGCCGATGATCGCAAGCCCGGTGATCGAGATCGCCACCGTCGTTCCGGCGAAGATCACCGCGCGCCCGGCGGTGGCGCCGGCGGCCGCGGCCGCTTCCTTCGGGTCGAGCCCGTCGTGGAGGAGCTGCCGGAACCTGGTGACGATGAAGAGCGTGTAGTCGACGCCGACGCCGAGGCCGATCATCGGCACCAAGATCTCGGTGATGGTGTTGAAGTTGGTGACCCGCGCCGCGAGGTACAGCAGGAGGAACGCGCCGGCCACAGCCGTGATGGCGAAGATCAGCGGGATCGCCGTCGGTACAAGGGCCCGGAACAGGATCATGAGCACGAAGAACGCCGCGACTAGGCCGATGATGTCGCTCAGGCCCTGCTCCGGCGGCGGGCTCTCGGCGTCGCCGGTGTACTCGACCTGAATGCCGGCGGATGAGCCGATCGACCGCAGGTGGTCCTCGACATTGACGACGTCGGAGCGGGGGAGCTCGAACCCGGTCTGGTCGAACTGCACGTCGAAGAAGGCGATCCGGCCCGAGTTGGAGAGCTGGTGGGAGCTCTTGGCGAGCGGATCGGTGATCGTGCTCGCGTCCTTGGCGTTCTCGTCGAGCGACTTCTCGGCGGCCTCGCCGACCGAGAGCATCTTGGCGATCGCCGCCTGGCGCTCGGGCGTGTCAAGCCGCTGGCCGTTCGGCGCGGCCAGGACGACGCGGAGCGCCGCGCCCTTCTGGCCCTTGAACTTGGCGTTGATCAGGTCGGTGGCCTTCTGGAAGTCCGTGCCCGGGACCTTGAACTCGTTCACCAGCGTGCCGTGGAAGAAGCCGTTCAGGACGCCGAGGGCGACGAAGATGCCGATCCAGGCGAAGACCACCCGCCAGGGGTGGCGGGCGCAGCGTGTGGCCCAGTGGGCCAGCGCTCCCGTGTGGGCGATCCGTCGTTCCTCTGCGAGCTGCTCATGTGAAGTCGAAGACATGGCCGTGCAGGCTAGCCGCTTTCCGCCGGGCCGGAGGTGTGGTTATCCGCACCATTTCCGGCCGTGGTGCGGGAGCGCTGCCCCGGTAGAATTCCGTCATTGCTGAGACCGATCGCCAACGCGCTGACCCTGGCGCGGCTCGTGGCCGTGGTGCCCTTCACGGTGCTCCTGGCCACCGCGGACGGCGGTCGGAGCGCCGCGGCGGCGGCGATCTTCGCGGCCGCGTCGCTGACGGACTACCTCGACGGAGCGCTCGCGCGCCACGCCGACCGGCCGTCGGCATTCGGGCGCATCGCCGACCCCCTGGCGGACCGGCTCCTGATCAACATGGCGCTGATCCTGCTCTGGTACGCCGGTCGGCTGCCGTGGTGGCTGGCCGTGCCGGTGCTCGCGCGCGACCTCGTCCTGGCGATGATCTTCGGCGTGCGGCACATCGGCTCGAAGGTGGCGGTCAACATGGTCGGCAAGATCGCGACCGCCCTGATCATGGCCTCGCTCGCGCTGTTGATGCTCACGTCGGGGTCGTGGCCGCTCGTCATCTACGCCGCCGGTTTGGCGCTCGCGCTCGCGGCCGGCGCCCTCTACTCGCTCGCGCCCAGGGAGGCCTAGTGCCCCTAGCATCGCGTGGTTTTCGCTCGCCAGCTCCAGACCGACGTCACGGGAGGGGGCACTCGACATGAAAGCCGTCGTGATGGCCGGCGGGGAGGGGACGAGGCTGCGCCCGCTCACGTCGAACCAGCCCAAGCCGATGGTGCCGGTGGCGGGGAAGCCGTGCATGGAGCACATCATCGAGCTCCTGCGCGCGCACGGGATGACCGACATCGTCGTCACGCTGGCGTACCTGCCGCAGGTGATCCGGGGCTACTTCGACGATGGGGGCGAGCTCGGCGTCGAGCTCCACTACTCGGTCGAGGAGACCCCGCTCGGGACGGCGGGGAGCGTGAAGAACGCCGCCGAGCTTCTGGACGAGACCTTCCTCGTCATCTCCGGCGACGCGCTGTGCGACTTCGACCTCGGCGTCCTCGTCGAGGCCCACCGGGCCCGCGGCGCGGCCGCCACGCTGGCCCTGGTCTCGGTCGAGAACCCGCTCGAGTTCGGCGTGGTCATCACCGACGCGGATGGACGCGTCGAGCGGTTCCTGGAGAAGCCCTCGTGGGGGCAGGTGTTCTCGGACACCATCAACACCGGCGTCTACGTGCTCGAGCCGGAGGTGCTGCGGGCCGTCCCCGACGGGCGGGCGTACGACTTCTCGAAGCAGCTCTTCCCCGAGCTCGTGGAACGAGGGAAGCCGATCTACGGGCATCTCGTCCAGGGCTACTGGCAGGACATCGGCAATCTCGACCAGTACCGGCAGGCGAACTTCGACGCCCTCGACGGCCGCGTCCAGCTCGAGCTCTCCGGCATCCGCCTGCGCGACAACGTCGTCCTCGGCGACGGCGTCCAGCTGCCTGACCTGGGCCAGATCGAGGGCCCGGCGTTCATCGGCAACTACTGCCAGATCGATCCCGGCGCCCGGATCGGGCCGTACGCGGTGCTGGGCCAAAACGTCGTCGTCAAGGAGGGCGCCTCGATCGTCCGCAGCATCGTCGACTCGGGCGGCTACATCGGGCGCAGCGCCCGGGTCGAGGGGACGATCCTCGGGAAGGGCGTCGACGTCCGCGCCCACGCCGTCCTGAACGAGGGCGCCGCGGTGGGCGACGAGTGCTCGATCGGAGCACAGGCCCTGATCGCGCCCGAGGTGAAGGTGTACCCGTTCAAGACCATCGAGGCCGGCGCCGCCATCCACACGAACCTGATCTGGGAGTCGCGCGGGATCACGACGCTCTTCGGGCGCGACGGCGCCGGCGGGCTCGTCAACGTCGACATCACCCCCGAGGTGGCGGCGCGCCTCGGGGCCGCGTACGGGACGACGCTCCCCAAGGGCGCCCGCGTGGTCACCAGCCGCGATGCGCACCCGGCGTCGCGCATGGTCAAGCGCGCGATCATCTCCGGGCTCGTCTCGACGGGTCTGCACATCTCCGACCTGCGGGTGGCGCTCCCAGCCGTGAACCGGCACGAGATGCGCGTCGACGAGCGGGTCGGCGCGCTCCACGTCCGCGTTGGTGCGGACGACCCCGACATGGTGCAGGTGGTGTTCTTCCAGCCGCCGGGCATCCTGGCCACCGAGGCGACGCTCAAGGGCATCGAGCGCGCGTTCTCGCGGCAGGAGTTCCGGCGGGTGAGCCTGGGCGAGATCGGGACGCTCACGTATCCGACCCGGGCCACGGCGAGCTATGTGCAGGAGCTGCTCGGCGCGCTCGACAGCGAGGCGGTCGCCGAGCGGGCGTTCAGGCTCGTCCTCAACTACAGCTTCTCGGCCGCCTCGCTCGTCATGCCGTCACTGGTGGGTGACTTGGGCATCGAAATGGTGGCCCTGAACGCCTTCGTCGAGGCGAGCCCGTCCGCGCGCGGCATCGACACCGCCGCCGCCGTCGACGACACCGCCCGGCTCGTGCGGGCCGTGGGCGCCGACCTCGGGATCGTGATCGACAACGCCGCCGAGCGGGTCTGGCTGATCGACGAGACCGGTGAGGGGATCCCGCCCGAGACGACCCTCCTCCTGCTCGTCCGCGAGCTCTCCGCGCCCGGCCGCGACGGCGCCCTGCTCGTGCCCGTCACCGAGACGCGGATGGTGGAGGAGATCGCGCGCGGGAACGGCGTACGCGTCCGCCGGACCAAGGCTTCCCAGGGCGACCTGCTTGCCGCGGCCACGTCCGCCGACGTCGTCTTCGCCGGCGCCTCGGGCGGCGGATACGTCTTCCCCGACTTCCTGCCGGCCTACGACGCGGTCATGTCCATCGGCAAGATCCTCGAGGTCGTCGCCCATTCCGGCCGGTCGCTGTCCGACCTCGTGCGCGACCTGCCGTCGAGCACGCTCGTCCACGAGCGGTCGCCGTGCCCGTGGCAGGCCAAGGGCACCGCCATGCGCCAGATGATCGAGGCGGTGAAGGGACTCGAGGTCGACCACACCGACGGAATCAAGGTGTACGAGCCGGACGGGTGGGCCCAGATCATCCCCGACCCCGACGAGCCGGTCTTCCACATCTACGCCGAGGGCGAGACCCGAGAAGACTCCCGAGCGCTCGAGGCGAAGTACCGCGCGATGCTCGACGAGTTCGTCGCGGCCGCGGTCTGAGCCCTAAACCCTCAACCAGAGCTTGAGGATTCGGCCTGCGCGAAGTAGACTGATCCCAGCTCCCGAACGATCGGATACCGACGCCATGGACGATCTGCCCGATTTCACGACGATCTCCGACGACGATCTGAAGGCGCTGATCGAGCGCTACGTGCACGAGGAGGAGGAGGTTTCCTACCGCCGCCGGCTGCTGCACGGCAAGATCGACATCCTGCGGGCGGAGCTGGTCGACCGGGTGAAGCGCCGCCACGCCGGCGATCAGTCGACCCTGT
>DASQXS010000322.1:0-6751 GCA_035639615.1 Gaiellales bacterium
GGCGCCGACCTCCGCAGCGTCCAGGAGATGCTCGGCCACGCGGATCTCGGCACCACCGAGCTCTACACGCACGTGAGCGACCGCCGGCGCCGGGACGTCTACTTCCGCAGCCACCCCCACGCGCGCCGGCGCGACGTTTCGCGCGACTGAGCATGAGGAATCATCGGAGGGCGATGGCGCTCGACCCACACGCTGCGGCCTTCATCGCCTCGGCGGGAGCCGGACTGCTGATGGCGCTGTCGGGACTTCGCAAGAACGCCCTCGAATGGAGGCGCCGCCGCCGGATCTGCCCTTCGTGCGGGCGGGAGCGACGCGGCCGCGCCTGCGCCTGCGGCTGACTTAGAAGCGGTCTCGGATCAGCGCTCCCGGTTTGACCGGTCATTTCAGACGGACGCACGGGCAAGCCCGCGCGTCCTGAGGGCGGCATCGCAAGCGACGCCTACCTCGCCCGAGCGCGCTTCTCGAGCCCGGCGGCGACCTTTGCGGCCGTCTGGCGCACGTCGCGCTCGAGGGCCTCTTCCTCGGCGATCCCCTGCAGGAGGACGATCGTGTCGCGCTGCGGCGATCCGTTCCGCAGCGCGATGATCGCCAGCCGCCGCACGGCCGCGTTGTCGTCGGAGTTCGCCAGGGCGTGCAGCAGCGGCCGCACCGCGTTCACCGTCCGCGGATGGTTGCGCGAGAGCAGCTCCAGGGACAGCAGCGCCGAGCCGCGGCAGGCCGGGCTCTCGTCCTCGAGGCCCCGGCGGAGCAGCTCCTCCTTCTGCCTGAAGCGGAACTGGCCGATCGCGCGGTAGGCGGCCGCCCGCTCGCGGTAGTCGGCCGAGCGCACTGCGACCTCCAGCTCGTCGGACCACTCCCGCCGCAGGTCCGCGAGCTCGCGCTCGGCCCCCTGGTTGGCGAGCTCGTCGGCCCGGGCGGCTGCCGCCGCGAGGCTCAAACTGACGTGAGCGAGCGTTCCGACGGACCGACGTACTGGGCGGACGGCCGGAAGAGCTTGCCGGTGCGCTTCTGCTCGAGGATGTGGGCCGACCAGCCGGCCACTCTCGAGCAGGCGAACATGGCGGGCGCCAGCGCCGGCGGGATCTGGGCCACGTCGAGCACGATCGCCGAGTAGTACTCCACGTTCGTCGCGAGCACGCGCTCCGGATGGCGCGCCTGGAGCGCCGCGAGCGCGACCTGCTCGAGCTCCTCGGCCACCTCGACGCGCGGCGACCCGAGCTCCTTCGCCGTCCGCTTCAGGATCCGCGACCGCGGGTCCTCCGCGCGGTAGATGCGGTGGCCGAAGCCCATGATCTTGCCGCCGCGGTCGAGCAGGTCGTTCACCCACCTCTCGGCGTCGCCGGCCGCCGCCACCTCGTCGAGCATCGGCAACACGTACGCGGGCGCCCCGCCGTGGAGGGGACCCGAAAGCGCACCGACCGCCGCCGAAAGCGAAGCGCCGCAATCGGCCCCGGTCGAGGCGACGATCCGGGCGGTGAACGTGGACGCGTTGAGCCCGTGCTCGGCGGTGCAGATCCAGTAGGTGTCGATCGCCTTCACGTGGCGCGGGTCGGCCTCTCCGCGCCAGCGCAGCAGAAACCTCTCGGCCGCCGTCTCCCCCTGGGCGACGACGTCCTCGGGCACCGGATCGTCATGGCCGTCGGCGACCCGGGCGGAGCGGGCGACGATGGACATCATCTGCGCAGAGAGGCGGCCGAGGTCGTCGCGCGCCTGCTCGCTCGAGATCTCGTTCAGCTTGCCCAGTCCCCAGACGCCGGAGAGCCGGGCGGTCTCCGTCTGGAGATCGGCCGGCGCATCGCCGGTCAGCGCCGGCGGCTCGTACGGCTCGGGCTCCGGCATGGCGACGTTGATGTCGTCGTCGACCAGCAGCCCCCAGACGTTGTCGTAGGGGACGTGCCCGACCAGCTCCTCGATGTCGATCCCCCGGTAGCGGAGCGATCCCCCCTCCCGGTCCGGCTCGGCGATCTCGGTCTGGACGGCGACGACGCCTTCGAGCCCCGGCTTGAACTCGTTCACGGCCGGAAATCTACAGGCCGAGGCATCGCTTGCGATGCCGACGCGAAGGCAGCGACGGCTTCGCCGGCGCGGCCGTCGGACGCACGTCTCGGGAACGGCGAGGTCATGAACGCTCCACGCGAATCGCCTCCGCTAGAGTCACGCGCCGTGGCGCACGAGGTGACCCTGATCCCCGGTGACGGCACTGGCCCCGAGCTGACCGAGGCCACGCGGCGCGTCCTCGAGGCGACCGGCGCCGCCTTCGAGTGGGACGTCCAGCAGGCCGGAGCCGACGTGATGGAGAGGTACGGCGGCAACCCTCTCCCCGAGCACGTGCTCGAGTCGATCACGCGTACCGGTGTCGCGCTGAAAGGGCCGATCACGACGCCGGTCGGCAGCGGCTTCCGCTCCGTGAACGTCACGCTGCGAAAGACGCTCGACCTCTACGGCCAGGTGCGGCCGTGCAAGAGCTATGCGGGCGTCCGCTCGCGGTACGACAACGTCGACCTGATCATCGTCCGCGAGGCGACGGAGGACCTGTATGCCGGAATCGAGTACGAGGAAGGCTCCGCGCACGAGCGCGAGCTGGCGGAGTGGATCGAGGCGCACGGGGGCCGCGTTCCGCCGGAGTCCGGGATCTCGATCAAACCGCTCTCGGTCGGCGGCAGCCGCAGGATCGTCCAGTTCGCGTTCGACTACGCGCGGCGCAACGGCCGGCGCAAGGTGACGGCCGTGCACAAGGCGAACATCATGAAGTTCTCGGACGGGCTCTTCCTGCGCGTTGCACGCGAGGTCGCTGAGGAGAACCCCGACGTCGAGTTCGAGGACCGGATCGTGGACAACCTCTGCATGCAGCTCGTCCAGCGGCCCGAGGAGTACGACGTGCTCGTGCTCCCGAACCTCTACGGGGACATCGTCTCCGACCTCGCGGCCGGGCTCGTCGGCGGGCTAGGCCTCGCGCCCGGCGCGAACTTCGGTACCCATGCGGCGGTCTTCGAGCCCACTCACGGGTCGGCGCCCAAGTATGCGGGCCAGAACAAAGTCAACCCGATGGCGATGATGCTCTCGGGGATGCTCATGCTGCGGCATCTCGGGGAGGAGGGCGCCGCCAACCTGATCGAGGGCGCGATCGCCGAGGTGATCCGCGAGGGTAGGAGCCTGACGTACGACATGAAGCCCCGGCGAGACGACCCGACGGCGGTCGGGACGAGCGAGGTGGCCGACGCGATCATCGACGCGATGGGCGCGCGAGTTTGAGCCGGCGCCGCAAGGTGACCGTGGTCGGCGCGGGGAACGTCGGCGCGACCTGCGCTCAGGTGCTCGCCGCGCGCGACTACGCCGACGTCGTGCTGGTCGACATAAAGGAGGGCCTGCCCCAGGGCAAGGCGCTTGACATCGACCAGATGGGAGCCGTCCTCGGCTACGAGCCCAACGTCGTCGGCTCGAACGGCTACGAGGAGACGGCCGGATCCGACGCGATCGTGGTCACGGCCGGGCTGCCACGGTCACCTGGGATGAGCCGGGACGATCTCGTGACGACGAACGAGAAGATCGTGGGCTCCGTCACCGAGGCGGCGATCGCCGAGTCGCCCGATGCCGTCCTGATCGTCGTCTCGAACCCGCTCGACGCAATGTGCCACGTGGCGAAGAACGTCTCGGGCTGGCCGAAGGAGCGCGTCTTCGGGATGGCTGGAATCCTCGACACGGCCCGCTTCTCGACCTTCATCGCCTGGAAGACGGGCACCTCGGTGAAGGACGTGACCGCGATGGTGCTGGGCGGTCACGGCGACCAGATGGTCCCCGTGGTGTCGGCGACCACCGTGGGCGGTATCCCGCTCCGCAAGCTGGTGGGCGAGGAGGACATCGAGCAGATGGTCGAGCGGACGGCGAAGGGTGGCGGTGAGATCGTGGAACTGCTCGGCACGTCGGCCTGGTATGCGCCGGGGGCAGCGGCGGCGCAGATGGTCGACGCCGTGCTGCTGGACGAGCATCGCGTGCTCCCGTGCACGGCGCTGCTCGAGGGTGAGTACGGGATCGACGGGCTGTACATGGGCGTCCCCGTCAAGCTGGGCGCCGGTGGGATCGAGCACATCGTCGAGCTCGACCTGAGCGAGGACGAGCACGAGGCGCTGAGTGCATCCGCCGAGGCGGTGCGCGAGGTGGTCGACGTCCTCGGCACGACCGCGTAGCCGGTGTCGAGAAACCGGCTCACCTTCGGCACGGTTCAGTCACAGACAGGTGCGCTTTTCGAAGGTACGCTCGCAGCGGGCGGCGGGTGGAACTCTCATCCCCACCCGGGTGGGGATGTGGGGGATCTGACAAATCTGGCGGGGCCGTGGATTTCGGCCTGAGCGATCGGACGGCGGTCGTCTGCGGCGCCTCCGCGGGGATCGGGCTCGCCATCGCCGAAGTACTCGCCGGCGAAGGAGCGAACGTGGCCATGTTCGCCCGCCGCCGCGAGGTGCTGGAGCGCGAAGCCGAACGACTCGGGGCTCTGGCCGTTCGGGGTGACGTTACGAACCCCGCCGACCTGAAACGGCTCGTTGACCGGACGATCCAGGCCTTCGGCGGGATCGACATCCTGGTGAACAACAGCGGTGGCCCGCCGCGCACCACGGCGGCCGAGCTCGACGACGCACAGGTCGAGGCCGCGTTCGAGCTGCTGCTCTTGTCGGTGATCCGCCTGACGCGGCTCTGCCTGCCCCACCTCGAGCGAAGCGAACACGGCCGGATCGTGAACATCGCTTCGAGCTCGGTGCGAGAGCCGATCGAAGGTCTCGCCCTCTCGAATGCCATTCGCCCCGGCGTGATCGGCTGGGCGAAGACGATGGCGCGGGAGCTCGGCCCGAAGCAGATTACGGTCAACTCGATCGCGCCGGGACGGATCGCGACGGAGCGGCTCGCCGAGGCCTATGACACCGAGCAGCCGAGGCCGGAAGATCTCGAGAAGATTCCGCTCCGGCGCTTCGGGCAGCCCGGCGAGGTGGCGCGGGTGGTCGCGTTCCTCGCCTCGGACGCGGCGAGCTACGTCAGCGGGGCCGTCGTTCCGGTCGACGGCGGCCTGACCCGGAGCCTCCTCTAGAGCAACTATCCTCGAATCGGTGCGCTACCTCTCCCCGGCGCGTCTGGCCGCGGTCGGCCTCTTCCTCGTAGGCCTCGCGGCACTGGTCCTCTGGCTCGCGCCGGCGGACGGCTACGATGTCCTCCTCGTCGACCCGGCGCACCCGGTCGCGCCTCTCGTCCACCTGCCGAAAGAGAAGGCCGCTCCGGGCGGGGGTGCGATCTACTTCGTCGACGTGCGAGAGCGACCGGCGCGGCTGCTCGAGCGCATCTTCCCCTGGGCACGTGCCGACGGCTCCTCGCTGGTTCCCTCGCCGCCGACCAGCCGAGCCGTCGAGCGCACGATCGGACGGGTGGACATGACCGATTCCCAGAGGGCCGCCGCGATCGTCGCCTTGCGCTCCCTCGGGTACAGCGTGCAGTGGCGGTTCGGCGGCGTGACGGTTCTCCAGGTGGACGCATCTGCTCCCGCAGCGAAGGTGCTCGAGCCCGGAGACGTGATCGTCGGCGCCGCGGGCCGGACGGTCTCCGGCATCGACGAACTCCGGCGCATACTCGCGGGCCGCGAGCCCGGCGACCCGGTGGCGATCCGCTTTCGCCGCGGTGGCGCGACTCGCACGGCGACGGTCAGGACGGTGCCCGCTCCCGACAACCCGAAGCGGGCGATCATCGGCATCTCGGCAGAGGAGCAGGTCCAGGTCAGGCTGCCCTTCCGCGTCAGGATCGATGCCGGCGGGATCGGGGGCCCGTCCGCGGGGCTCGCGTTCGCGCTCGACATCCTCCAAGAATCCGGCCGTGATGTCGCCCACGGGCGGAAGATCGCAGCCACCGGCGCGCTCGCACCGAACGGCGCGGTGGGAGAGATCGGCGGCGTGAAGCAAAAGACGCTCGGCGCCCGCCGGGCAGGTGTGGACGTCTTCCTCGTCCCGGCCGGGGATAACGCCACGGAGGCGAGGCGTTATGCCGACGGGCTCCGGATCATCGCTGTGAAAAACTTTCCACAGGCGTTGCGGGCCCTGGCAACGATAGGGTGAAATCATAAGAAATGACTAGTTTTCGGCGGATTCAAAACGGTCGGAAATTGCAATGTTTTCTCCACAGGCAAGCCTTGAATCGCCCGCCGTGGCCCCTATAGTCCCGCCTTGTTCTGGCGGCCCACCAAGAGGAGCGAAGGGGCATGGGCAAGGCGACCAAGCTGACCTGTGACGATTGCTATTTCCGCCGCGCCGGGCTGTGCGCCCTCGTGGTCGAGGATCCCTGTCCGACGTTCCGCCTCCACAGCCGCGGGGCGCTCGTGCCGCCCCGCCAGCCGCGGCTGGTGCCGCGCCCCCTCGCCCGCCAGACCGCCGCCGCCTAGAGCTGTCCTAGGCAGGCGCCGCGGCCGTCAGCCCCGCCAGCCGCCGGATGCCCTCCTCGATCTCGGCCACCGACACGAAGCTGAAGGCAAGCCGCATCGTGTTGGGCGGGCCGCCGAAGTCCGGCCCTGGAACGAATGTCACTCCGGCCTCGCCCGCTCGCGTCAGAAGCGACGCCGCGTCCACGTCCTCGGGCAACTCCAACCACAGGAAGTAGCCGCCGGCGGGCCGGTTCCATCGGGCGCGGTCTCCGAGTTCGTCCTCGAGCGCCGCGATCATTGCGTCGCGCCGCTCCCTGAGCAGCCCGCGGACGCGTTCGAGGTTCGGCTCGAAGAGTCCGC
>DASQXS010000323.1:0-16913 GCA_035639615.1 Gaiellales bacterium
CCACGGCTTTCCTGGGGCGAAGGTTGCCGATCATCTCGCTCCTCCCATCGATCGTTCCCGCCGGTCGAACGCTATAGCATCGAGCGGGTGACTCTCAACCCCACCTCGCGGGGCGTAGCATGCGAGGCCTGGTGAGCGTTGGATCCGATCGGCGCGCGGACGCGCTGGCCCAGGCGTGCGCCCGGGCGATGTGGGCGCGGGACCGGGCGAGCCAGGGGCTCGGGATCGAGCTCGAGCAGGTGCGGGCCGGCTATGCCCGCGCGACGATGCGCGTCACCGACGAGATGCTGAACGGCCACGACGTCTGCCACGGCGGTTTCGTGTTCCTCCTTGCGGACACCGCCTTCGCGTTCGCCTGCAACACCGGGGACGCGGTGACGCTCGCGGCCGGGTGCGACATCGTCTTCGTCGCCTCGGCGCATGCCGGGGACGAGCTCGTCGCCGAGGCCAGGGAGCGGGTCCGGTTCGGGCGAAGCGGGGTCTACGACGTCACCGTCGGCCGCCGCGGCGACGACGCGATCGTCGCCGAGTTCCGGGGCCGCAGCCGGACGACCGACCGCCGCATCCTCCCGGGGCGGGCGTGATGCTCGACCTCGCACCGCGCGCCGAGGACCTGGAGCCGATCGAGCGCGCGTCGCGGGACGAGCTGGAGGCACTCCAGCTCGAGCGGCTGCGCTCCACGCTGCGGCATGCATACGCGCACGTCGAGCTCTACCGGAGCCGGTTCGATGAGGCCGGGGTCGGGCCCGACGACTGCCGCGGCCTCGCCGACCTCTCCCGGTTCCCGTTCACGGTCAAGGACGACCTTCGCAGCACCTACCCGTTCGGGATGCTGGCGGTGCCGCTCGACGAGGTCGTCAGGGTGCACGCGTCGAGCGGCACCACCGGCCGGGCGACGGTGGTCGGCTACACGGCCCGCGACGTCGACACGTGGGCCGGCGTGGTCGCCCGCTCGATCCGCGCGGCCGGCGGCAGCCCCGGCGACCGCGTCCACATCGCCTATGGCTACGGGCTCTTCACCGGTGGGCTGGGCGCGCACTACGGCGCCGAGCGGCTCGGTTGTACGGTCATCCCAGTCTCCGGCGGCATGACGGAGCGGCAGGTGCGGCTGATCGTCGATCTCGAGCCCGACGTCATCATGGTCACGCCGTCCTACATGCTGGCGATCCTCGACGAGTTCGAGCGCCAGCGGCTCGACCCGCGCGCGACGTCGCTCAAGGTCGGCATCTTCGGCGCCGAGCCGTGGACCGAGGAGATGCGGGCCGAGATCGAGCAGCGGCTCGACATGCATGCGGTCGACATCTACGGCCTCTCGGAGGTGATCGGGCCCGGGGTCGCCGGCGAGTGTGTCGAGACCAAGGACGGCCTCCATGTGTGGGAGGATCACTTCTACCCCGAGGTGGTCGACCCGGCGACGGGCGAGGTGCTGCCGGACGGCGAGCGCGGCGAGCTCGTCTTCACGTCGCTCACGAAGGAGGCCCTCCCGGTCATCCGCTACCGCACCGGCGACCTCACCCGGCTCCTTCCGGGGACGGCGCGGACGATGCGGCGCATGGAGAAGGTCACCGGCCGCACGGACGACATGATCATCGTCCGGGGCGTGAACCTCTTCCCCACGCAGATCGAGGAGCTGATCCTGCGCGTCCCCGGCCTCTCGCCCCACTTCCAGCTCGTCCTCGCCCGCCCGCGCCGGCTGGACGACCTGACGGTCAGGGTGGAGGCCCGGCCGGGCGCCGCCTCCGCCGACGAGCGGGCACGCTCGGAGGAGCGCCTTGCGTCGCTGGTCAAGCAGAGCCTCGGCGTCACCGTCGCCGTCGACGTCCTCGAGCCCGACCTGATCGAACGCTCGGCGGGCAAGGCGGTGCGGGTGGTCGACCTTCGTGCATGAACGGAGTCAGACTCCTCTGATTCATGGGCCGCCATGGGCGGCCGGGTGCATAGAACCAGCCAGGCTGGTTTCATGCACGGCGAAACGCGGCCTTACAACGACTGTGCATCAGAGGAGTCTGACTCCGTTTATTCACCCATCGCGCCCCTGAGCGCCGGGTAGAGACGGCCGAAGGTCGCGTAGCCCTCCGCGTAGGCCGCGCGCCAGTCGGCGTCCGGCTCGATGGTGCCGGTAACCCCGACGCAGGACGCCACCGCGGCCGCGACGTCGGGGAAGACGCCGGCCGCGACCCCGCCCAGCATCGCCGCGCCGAGCGCGGCGGCGTCGTCGGTCGCGGTGATCTCGAGCGGCAGATCGAGGGTGGAGGCGATGATCCGAAGCCACAGCTCGCTGCGGCTGCCGCCGCCGCCGACGCGGCCCGCCGACGGCCTGAGGCCCAGGCCGTGCAGGAGCTCGAGCGAGTCGCGCAGGCCGTAGGCGACGCCCTCGAGGACGGCCCGGGTGAGCGCGCCGCGGTCGTGGCGGAGCGTGAGGCCGACGAACGCGCCGCGCGCGTCCGGGTCGGCGTGCGGCGTTCGCTCGCCCGCCAGGTACGGCGCGAACCAGAGCCCCTCGCACCCCGGGGGCCACGCCGCGGCGGCGGCGAGCAGATCGTCCATGGCCGCGCCCGCGGCGAGCGAGCGCTGGAACCAGTCGAGCGCGCCGCCCGCCGACAGCATCACTCCCATCGCATGCCAGGTGCCCGGGACCGCGTGGCAGAACGTGTGCGCCGTCCCGCGCGGGTCGGCGGCGAGCGCCGGAAGGACGCCGAAGACGACGCCCGAGGTTCCCACGGCCACCGACGCCGACCCCGGCCGGTCGACCCCGACGCCGATCGCGCCGGCGGCTTGGTCGCCGCCGCCCGCCGCCACCGGCGCGCCCGCCGCCGTCGCGCCGGAGGCCGCCGCCGACTCGAGCGCCGGCGGGAACCATTCCCGCGGAAGGTCGAGGAGCTCGAGCATCTCCTCGCTCCAGCGCCGCCTGCCGACATCGAAGAGCAACGTCCCCGACGCGTCGGAGACGTCGGTCGCAAGCTCGCCCGTGAGGCGATGGCGGACGTAGTCCTTGGGCAGAAGCACGTGCGCGATGCGGCGGTAGACGTCCGGCTCGTGGCGGCGCACCCAGAGGAGCTTGGGCGCCGTGAAGCCGGTGAGCGCCCGGTTGCCGGTGAGCTCGATCAGGCGCTCGAAGCCGACCGTGCGCTCGATCTCCGCGCACTCCACGCCGGTGCGCTGGTCGCTCCAGAGAATCGCCGGCCGCAGCGGCCGCATCCGGTCGTCCAGGAGCACCAGGCCGTGCATCTGGCCGGAGAGGCCGATCCCGGCGACGTCGTCGCGGCCCAGGCCGGCGAGGGCCGCCTCCGCCGCCCGCCACCAGAGCTCCGGGTCCTGCTCGGAGTGGCCGGGGCGGGGCGTGCTCACCGGATACTCGCCCTGGGCGCGGGCCAGGATCGCCCCGTCGGGGGCGATCGCGATCGCCTTCGTCGAGCTCGTCCCGATGTCGAGGCCGACGAGCGCCGTCATGCCCGACAGGCGGCGATCGAGCTTCGCATGGGGCGGTGCAGCAACAGGGTCTCCAAGCCGCCCGTACGATGCCGGGTCGTCGACACCGTGGCAAGTCTCATGAATGACGAGGCCGAGGCCGTCAAGGAGTCAGGTGCCCTCGTCGCCGATCGGCGGGCCGACGTAGGTGACGGGCGGCGGGGGTGCGAGCGCCCACTCGGGCGGCTCGCGCCCCTCCGCCTCCGCCGCCCGGCGGGCGAGGTGGCGCTCGAACCCCGCCGGGGAGAGGACGAGCAGATACCGCGCCGGGGCGTCGCTCAGGTTGGCGAGCGTGTGGGGGACGCCGCCGGGGGCGACGGCGTGGTCGCCCGCGCGGAGCGTCCGCAGCTCATCGCCCAGCTTCACCATGATCTCGCCCTCGAGCACGTAGAACAGCTCGGCGAAGGCGTGATGATGAAGCCGCGGCCCCGGCGATCGGGCGGGGAGGCGATTCTCCGCCACCGCCGCCCGGCCGCCCGTCTCGTCGCCGCGCAGGAGCACCGTCGAGCGCGCCATCACCCACCTCCTGACGAGCCGCCCGACGTCCGCAGCGGCACCTCGGGCAGCCGCAGCACGACGAGGAGCGCGACCGCCGCGAGCGGGGCGGCGATCAGGAAGACCGTCTGGACGCCGTCGACGATGTCGCTCCGGAGCCCGGGCGCGAGCCCGTGGACGCCGCCGGTGGAGGCGTGTGTCCCCGTCTGGGCGGCGAAGACCGCACCGAGGATCGCCGCGCCCACGGCGCCCCCGAGCGCACGGAAGAAGCCCGTCGTCGCCGTGGCGACACCGAGCTCGCGCCGGTCGACGCTGTTCTGGACGGCGACGATCAGGATCTGCGTGACCATCCCGAACCCGAGCCCGAACAGCGCGAGGCCGACCGCGGTCGCCGCCCGCGACGTCGCCGGAGCGAGCGCCGCGAGCACTACGAGCGCCGCCGTCATCAGCGCCAGGCCCATGACCGGGAAGCGCTTGTAGCGCCCGGTGCGGGCGATGCTACGGCCTGAGAGCGCCGTCGAGACCGTGATTCCGAGCATCGCCGGCACCAGGAGAAGCCCGGCCTCGGTCGCCGTCGCGCCGGTCGTCGTCTGCAGGAAGAGCGGCACGAACACCGTGACGGAGAAGAGCGCGGCCGTGCCGAGGAAGAGGGCCGAGCTCGCGATCGCCACGGCTCGAGTGCGCAGGAGGTGGAACGGCACGATCGGGTCGGCCGCTCGCCGCTCGCGCACGTAGAGGGCGGCGGAGAGCACGACGGTCACCGCGATCAGCGCCAGGATCTGCGCCGAGCCCCAGGCGTACCGGTCGCCGCCCCAGATGCACGCCAGGAGCAGCGCGCTCGTCGCGCCCGCAAGCAGGCCGGCGCCGACGGCGTCGAGCGGCGCCTCCGGCCGCTCGGTCGCGGGTGCGGGCAGCCGCAGGCTGAGCCCGGCGAGCGCCACGATGCCGATCGGCAGGTTCACGAGGAACACCCAGCGCCAGCTGGCGTGGTCCACCAGCGTCCCGCCGGTGAGCGGGCCGACGATCGTGGCGACGGCGAACGACGCGGCGATGTAGCCCTGGTAGCGCCCACGCTCGCGCGGAGCGACCAGGTCGCCGACTGCGGCCATCGCCAGGGTCATGAGGCCGCCGGCCGCGGCGCCCTGCACCAGCCGGAAGGCGACGAGCTCGCCGATGCCCTGCGCCGCCGCGCAGAGCGCCGACGCTGCGAGGAAGACGGCCAGCGCGACCTGGAGCAGGAGCTTCCGCCCGTGCCGGTCGCCCAGCTTGCCCCAGAGCGGCGTCGTCGCCGCGGCGGCGACCACGTACGCGGTGACCACCCAGGAGACGTCGCTGAGGCTGCCGAGATCCGTGGCGATGACCGGAAGCGCGGTCGCCAGGATCGTCTGGTCGAGCACCGCTGGGAGCATCGCCAGCACGATCGCCGCGAACGCCATGACCACTGAGGCGGTCCTGGGCTCGTGCGGAACTGTTTGGGTCTGGGCCATGTCGCCTCCTTCTCGCGTTCCCGTTCCACAGAACTGTAGCGACTCTAAAGTTATATCGCAAATAGTTTTTGAGCTGATAGACTTCAGATCGTGACGATCGAGCAACCGCACGCCTCCGGCCTGCGCGAACGCAAGAAGGAGCGCACGCGGGAGCTGATCGCCGAGACGGCCCGCCGGCTCTTCGTCGAGCGTGGGTTCGAGCGGGTGACGATCGCCGAGATCGCTCGCGAGGCCGAAGTGTCCCAGCAGACGGTCTTCAACTACTTCCCGACCAAGGAGGACCTCGTCTACTACCGGCTCGAGGCGTTCGAGGCGGAGCTCCTCGACGCCGTCCGCTCGCGGTCGCCGGGCGAGCCGGCGCTCGCCGCGTTCGCCCGGTTCGTGCGTGCCCCGAGAGGGCTCCTGGCCCGCCAGGATGCGGACGCCCGCGAGCGCCTGGCGGCGGTCAGCCGGATGATCTCGGAGAGCCCGGCGCTGCTCGCGCGGGAGCAGCAGATCTTCGCCGGCTATACGGCGTCGCTGGCCGCGCTCCTCGCCGAGGAGCACGGCGCCGCCGCAACCGATGTGGAGGCATGGGTCGCGGCCAGCGCCATGATGAGCGTCCACCGGAGCCTCGTCGCCCACGCGCGCCGGCGGGTCAACGACGGCGTTCGCCACCCGCGCCTGGCCCGGGAGGTGGACGCGGAGGCCGACCGGGCGCTGGCGCTCCTCGAGCGCGGCCTCGGCGGCTACGCGGTCAAGGAGGGCTGAGCGGAGGCCGCGCCCGCCGGCGAGGGCCGCGGGGTCGCGCCGGGCCGGGCCGAGGAGACCTCCATCTCGATCCGGATCCGGTCGGTGCGAAGCCACGTGCGGAAGCAGTGGAACGGCACCAGGTCGCGGTCCCAGAGCACCGATTCGATGAACGCGAGCGGGCTGCCGGGCTCGACCTCGAGCAGCTTGGCCAGCTTCGGGCCAGCCGCAGCGGCCTCGACGGCCCGCCGGCCGCCGGCGACCTCGAGCCCCTCCAGCCGCTTCAGCCGCTCGTAGAGCGACTCGCTGGGGTCGTCGCGCAGCCCGAGCACCGTGTCCGCGAGCCGTTCCGGCAGGTAGTCCGACACGTGGAGCGCTACCTGGTCGTCGAGCCAGCGCAGGCGCTCCATGGTGACGCCGGCACTCTCGTCGGGAAGGTCGAGCGCGTCAGCGGCCCAGCCGGGAAGCTGGGCGACCTCGATCCGGAGGATGCGCGACGTCACCCTCCGGCCGCGGCGATCCACCTCGTCCTGGAAGAAGCCGGCGGCCGACTGCAGGAGCCACGACCGCGGGCGCGACTCGGCAACGAACGTTCCGTGGCCCTTGCGACGCACGATCAGGCCCTCCTGCTCCAGCCGCTGCAGCGCCTGGCGGACGACCGAGCGGGAGACGCCGAAGGCGGCGCCGAGCTCTGGCTCGGAGGCGATGCGGGCTCCGGCCTCCCAGCGGCCCGAGGTGATCTCGTGCTCGAGCACGGCCGCCAACTGGAAGTAGAACGGAACCGGCGACTCGCGATCGATCCTCCCTTGCGACAGTATCGCGGCTCCCGTGTCGTACTCCTGTACGGACAGGCTCGACGATAGGGCCTGCCGCAGAGAGTGTCAAGACAGAGCCGCACCCCCCGCCCCTACCGCATTTCGGCGATGGCAGTCGCGCAAACCGGCGATGGAGCCGAAGCGCGTTTTGGCGATCTTCAAGGAGAGCCCACCGCCGGCCCGTCCCAGCCGCCCGAGGGCCGGCGCGAATCGGCACGACATCGACGTGAGGACACGAAGCGACACCACGGCTGCGCGGGACAGCGGCTCGCTCCCCGCGTACATCGGCCGGCAGGCGATCTACGACCGCGCCATGCGGACGGTCGGGTTCGAGCTGCTCTTCCGAGACGGGACGGCCGACCGCGCCGTCGTCACCTCGAGCGAGGCGAGCACGGCCGAGGTCATGCTGGGCGCGCTCTCGGACATCGGCCTCGAGACGCTCACCGCCGGACGCCGCGCCTTCGTCAACATGTCGCTCGAGTTCCTCATGTCCGACCGGGTGGCGCTGCTTCCGCCGGAGCGGTTCGCGCTCGAGGTGCTGGAGTGGGCGCACACGTCGCCCCTGCTGGCCGGGCGCCTGCGGGAGCTGTCCGCGCTCGGCTACCCGATCGCGCTCGACGACTTCGTCCTCACCGACGCGACGGTGCCGCTTGTCGCCGTCGCCGACATCGTCAAGCTAGACGTGCTGGCGCTCGGCGAGCGCCGCCTCGAAGCCCACGTCCAGGCGCTTCGCGACCACCCCGTCCGCCTCCTAGCCGAGAAGGTGGAGGACGCCGCCGCGTTCGAGCGCTGCGCGGAGCTCGGGTTCGACTACTTCCAGGGGTACGTCTTCGGCCGGCCGGAGACGGCCACGAGCCGGCGCATCCCCAGCGACCAGCGCACGAGCGTCGAGCTCCTCGCCGAGCTGCAGCGGCCGGGGAGCACCCTCGAGGACCTCGAGGCGGTCATCATCCGCGACGTGGGTGCCAGCCTGCGCCTGCTCCGCTACATCAACTCGGCGGCCGTCGCGCCGCCGCGCCGGATCGGCTCGATCCGCGAGGCGATCCTCCTGATCGGCGAGCGCCAGGTGCGGAACTTCGCCACACTCCTCGCCATGACCAGGGCCGGCGCCGGCTCGAACGAGCTCACCCGGATCGCCACGACGCGGGCGAAGATGCTCGAGCTCGTCGCCTCGGCCGCCGGCGACCCCGACCCGTCCGCGCACTTCACGGTCGGGCTCCTCTCCACCCTCGACGCCCTGCTCGGCGCGCCGATGGACGCGGTCTGCGACGGCCTCCCGCTGACCGGCGAGGTCGTGGCCGCGCTGACGCGCCGAGGCGGGCCGTACGGCGACCGCCTCCGGCTCGTCATCGACTACCTCGATGGGTGGCCCGTGGCCGGCCCCCGCGGGCTCCGCGACGCGTTCCTGCAGGCGATCCAGTGGGCCGACCTGACCACGGCGGCGCTGGCGCAGGACGCGGCCTAGTTTACGCCGGACTCTCCACAGACATGACCTCCGCGGGCAGGCTGAGCGCGACCCGCGCGCCGCCCCCTTGCCGATTCGCCGCGGTCGCACTGCCGCCGTGCGCCGCGGCGATCGCGCGCACGATCGCGAGCCCGAGGCCGGCGCCGTCCCCGTTCTCGTTCGTCCCGCGCATGAACGGCTGGAAGGCGCGGTGAAGCACGTGAGCGTCGAAGCCGGGCCCCGTGTCCAGAACCTCGATCGAGAGCACGCCGCCCGCCGCCGTCGCGGCGACGCGCACCTCGCCGCCTGGGAGCGTGTGCCGGAGCGCATTCTCGAGCAGGTTGTCGACCGCCTGCCGGATCCGCGTCGCGTCCACTCGCACCACGACGTCGTCCGCGTGGACGCCGAGCTGCACCTCGCAGCACTCGGCTTTGTGCGCGAATGCGGCCCGGCTCTCCTCGAGGAGAGGGCGCAGCGGGACGTCGGTCGCGCGGATCGGGATGCGGCCGCCGTGGGCGCGTGCCAGGACGAGCAGATCCTCGGCGATGCGGACGAGGTGGTTCACCTCCTGGGCGGCGCCCTCCAGCGCCAGCCGGAGCTCGCTCGGGCTGCGGTCGCCGGTGAGCGCCGAATCGACCTCGGCCTTGAGCACGGTGAGCGGCGTCCTCAGCTCGTGGCTTGCGTCGTCGACGAAGCGGCGCTCGCGGTCGAGCGCCTCCTGCAATCGGTCGAAGGTGACGTTCAGGGTCTCGGCGAGCCGGGCCAACGTCTCGTCCGTCTCGGGAACGGGAAGCCGGCGGGACGGATCGGACGCCGAGATCGCCGCGGCCTCCCGCCGCATCCGCTCGACGGGGCGCAGCGCGGCCCCGGCGAGCGCCCAGCCGATCAGCGACGAGACCAGAAGCGCCACTGGGAACGCGACCGCGAAGAGGACGAGCACGCGGTCGAGCGCCTCCCGGTTGTTGCTGAGTGTCGCGCCCACGACGACCACCCGACCGGCCTCGGCGCCGGAGAGCGGCACGGCGAGGAGCCGCGACGGGTCGAGGCCGGGCGGCCGGCGGTCGACGAATGTCGGGCCGCGGAGCCCGGCCAGGTCGGCGGAGCTGAGAAGCGGGGCGCGGGCCACCGCCGGGGTCGTCTCGACGATCCGCCCCGACGCGGTGAGCACCTGCGCGAACGCCTCGTCGGCGTCGATCAGCGGTCGGCGGCTGGTGCCGAGCGAGGGGGCGGCGTGGGCTGCGTTCGCGACGATCACCTGGGCGCGGGACTGAAGCCCGGCGTCGACCGACGCGTTCAGGTCGCCCGAGAGATGGCCGTACACGAACGCTGCCACGCCCGCCAGCACCACCGCCATCCCGGCGGCGAACGCGAGCGTCAGGCGGGCCCTAAGCGGGACGCGCAGCCGGAGCCTCGGCGCGGAGCCGATATCCCACCCCCCTCACCGTCTCGATCCTCGCCTGGCTGAACCCGCCATCGAGCTTCGTCCGCAGGTGCCGGACGTAGACGTCGACCACGTTCGAGTCGCCCTGATACGCGTAGTCCCACACGTGCTCCACCAGGCGTGCCCGCGTGAGCGCCTCGCCGGGGTGGCGCATCAGGTACTCGAGCAGGGCGAACTCCTTGGCGGTGAGGTCGACCTCGGCGCCTCCCTTGCGCACGGTGTGCGCGGCCGGGTCGAGCTCCAGGTCGCCCGCCGTGAGGACGGGCGGGCGGCGCGCGGCGCCCCGCCGCACGATCGCCCGCAGCCGGGCGAACAGCTCCGGAAACTCGAACGGCTTCGTCAGGTAGTCGTCGGCGCCGGTGTCGAGACCGCGAACGCGGTCCTCGAGCGCATCACGGGCCGTGAGCATCAGGATCGGCGACCACGACCCGGCGGCGCGCACGCGCCGGCACACCTCGAAGCCGTCGACGTCGGGCAGCCGGATGTCCAGCGCGATCGCGTCGTAGGCGATGGTCGCGGCCAGCCGCACCGCCTCCTCGCCGGTCGCGGCGCCGTCCACGACGTACCCGTCCTCGCGCAGGCGCCGCACCAGGATCTCGAGCAATCGCGGGGCATCCTCGACCACCAGGACGCGCACTGTGTCACCACCTCCTTGAGCGATCGTACGGGCGTTCCCGCCTCCGCGCCGCAATTCGCCGCCCGGAATTCATCGGCCGTTCAGAATCGGGCCGATGGTAGGGTGGCCGGCGTGACAGGCATGGGGGTGTCGCTCGACGGCGTCGGACAGATCCGCATCAACGTCAAGGATCTGGCCCGGGCGGTGGCCTTCTACCGCGACGTGCTCGGGACCGAGTTTCTGTTCGACGTTCCGGAGCAAGGCATCGCCTTCCTGGACTGCGGTGGCGTCCGGCTCTTCCTGGCGGCGGCCGAGCCGGGGTCGGGGAGCACCACCGCCGCCGTCTACTACCGCGTGAACGGGCTCGATCGAGCGTACGAAGAGCTCGCGGCCCGGGGCGTCGAGTTCACCCATCCGCCAACGACCGTCTACACCCTCGAGGATGTCGAGGGGCGGATGGCGTTCCTCGAGGATCCGGAGGGGAACACGGTCGCGCTCATGGAGGAGACGCCGATCGGGGCAGACGGCTCCGGCTAGCGCGAGAAACCCACTCTGCGGATTTCACCGGCCTTTCAGATCGGCATGGCTACGGTCGAGCCCGAACCCGACCAAGGAGCCGGCCCGATGACCCTCCGAACCCGGCCGCGCATCGTCGCGGCCACCGCGATCGTCGCGGCGATCGCCGCGACCCCAGTGCTCCTCGGCGCCGGCGGGCACACCGCTCCGCCTGCCGGCATCGACCCCACGAGCTTCGTCCGGACGATCAGCAACCCCTACCTCCCCTACCGCCCCGGCAGCGTCTGGGTCTACACCGGCGTCAAGGACGGGCAGACCCAGCGCGACGTCGTGCGCGTCACCCACCACACCCGCACGATCCTCGGCGTGGCCACGACCGCCGTCTCGGACGTCGCGACCCACAACGGCGCCGTGCTCGAAGCGACCACTGACTGGTACGCCCAGGACCGGGCCGGGAACGTCTGGTACTTCGGCGAGGCCACGAAGGCCCGGAACCCCGACGGCACCTGGGACAGGAGCGGCTCCTGGCTCGCCGGCGAGCACGGCGCCCGGCCCGGGATCATGATGACCGCCCACCCGCAGGTTGGAGACGCGCACCGGCAGGAGTACTGGGCCGGCCATGCGGAGGACCAGTACTGGGTCGTCGACATGAGGAGCGCCGTCCGCGTCCCCTTGGGCGCGTATACGCGCGCCGCCCGCACGCTCGAGTGGTCACGGCTCGAGCCGGGCGTGATCGACGAGAAGTACTACGTGCGCGGAATCGGCGAGGTGAAGGAGGTGGCCGCGCGCGGCGAGACGGAGGTGGCGAGCCTCATCCGCTACACGGCGCCCTAGCCCTGGCCGGGAAGGAGGGGGTGCGTGGGGGCACCATAGGTTCCCCCACGTTAAAGGTGGAATGCGCGCGCGAATCCCCGGTGCCGCGTCGTCGCCGCGGCGCCGGTGTAGCGCACGTGGAGCGTCGCCTCGATCGCGCGCAAGAGCGAGTAGTGGTTGAACCGCTTCCCGGCCCTCGTCCCCGCCTTCGTGTAGGGGCTCACGACGAGGGTCGGGATGTGGTTCGCGCAGCATCCGTCGTCGGAGTCCCAGGTGATGATGATGACGGTGTGCCCGCTCTGGTACGACCTCGACCCGACGATCCGCGGCACCCAGCTCCGAAGCCAAGCGTCTCCGCATGACACGCAGCCGCCGTGCATGTCGTGTGTCGCGTTCGGAACGACGAGCGCGAACCGCGGCAGCGTCTGCGTGCGAAGCGCCGTGGCGAAGGCCCCCGAGCTCACCGGCCCGAGCGGCACGTCCTTCCGCCGGCACGAGCGCCGCAGCACGGTGTAATAGGGCGCAGCGGTGTGCCGGGGCAGGTACTGGCCGGCGTCCCGGCGGTCACAGCGGGTCGGCATCGACTCGGCGTAGACGCGCCACGACCGGACGCGGCGGAAGATGTTCGGGACCGACGTGCGGCAGCCGGCCTGCGGGAGGCAGTCCCTGTGCGCGACGGAGGCGGGGATGCGTCCGCTGGTCATGCCGATGTAGTTGGGGAGGCTGGGATAGCTGAGCGCGCGGTATCTCGTCGCCAGGCCGCAGCGGCGCGCAAGCGACGTGATGTACGCGGCGTGGCCGATGATCTCGCGGTAGGAGTGGTTCTCCTCCGGGATCAGGATCACGTGCCGGATCTGTGGCTCGGCCCCGGCGAGCGACCCGCACGGAGCCGACTCGGAGATGGCGTGGGGCGACGTGGAGCGAGCGACGGCCGCGACGGGGACGAGGCCGAGCATCGAGCCGAAGAGGATCGCCGCGGCGAGGCGGCGTACCGCGTGCCCACCGGCGAGTGCGCGCATCAGCCACTGACTCTAGGTGCGACGACCTGAATTTCGCCTGACCGGCCCGCCCGCAGCCGGGAGGATGACGATGAGCCGGCCGCCGGGGCCGCTGTCCGCCACGACCTCGCCGTCTGCGGCCCGAGCGAGCCGCCGCGCCAGCGCCAGGCCGAGCCCGGCGCCGCCGGATGCGGCACCGCGTGTGCCCGGCTGGAAGACCGTCTCGACCTCGGGCACGGCGATCCCCGGCCCGTCGTCGCAGACGGTGACGTGCACGCGGTCCTCGACGACCGCCACGGCGACCGTGACCCTCGTTCGGGCATGGCGGCAGGCGTTCTCGAGCAGCGGTTCCAGCGTCCGCTCGACGAGTGCCTGCTCCACCCGCGCCCGTGCCGGAGCGGGGCCCGGTACCACCTCCAGCCGGACCGCGCGCTCGGCGGCCAGCGCGGCTGATGCCGCCGCCGCAGCCTCCGCCGCGGCACGAACGTCGCACATCGCGGCAGGTTGCTCGGCCTCGCGCCGGGCCGCCTCCATGAGCGTGTCGATGATCGCCGCCATCCGCTCGGCGTTGGTGCGGATCGCGGCGAGCGCCTCGGCATACTCCGCTTGGCTGCGGGTGTGCCGCAGGGCGAGGTCGGTCTCCGTCTGGATGCGGGCGAGCGGCGTCCGCAGCTCGTGAGAGATCTCGGCTGAGAGGCGCTGTTCCCGCGTGAGCGCCGCCGAGAGCCGGGCCAGCATGTCGTCGAGCGTGGCGCCGAGCTGCGCCAGCTCGTCGTGAGGCGGTCCGAGCTGAAACCGGCGGTCGAGGTCGTGTTCGCTCCACTCGGCCGCCTCGGCGGTCATACGCGCCACGGGGCGGAGCGCTCGTGCCAGGATCCACCGAGCGCCGAGCGCGAACACCACCGCGAACGCCGCACCGAGGGCCGTCGAGCCGACGAGCGCCGTCACCCGGGCGTCGTTCGCGGGATCGAGCGAGACGGAGGCCACAACGGTCCCGACTCGCCTTCCGCCGTCAACCACCGGGACGGAGAGCAGCCGCACCTCGCCGGCCACGTCCCGGAACCCGGGCGGTGCCCCCGCCATCGCCGCAGCCGTACGACCGACGACCGCCGGCGCGGACGGGATCTCGATCGCACGCGTGCCGGCGAACACCCAGACCGTTGGAGCCGCCTCGTACGGGTCTCGCGGGACGAGCCTCCCGTGCTGGAGACGGAGACCCGAGAGCTCCGCGGCCGCCCTGGCCCGGAGGAGCGAGTCGGTGTCGGACGCGAGCCGCCGGCCGAGGACGACGTTGAACGCGACGACGAGGACGCAGAGAGCGACTGTGACGGACGCGACCGCTGCGCCGAGCAGCCGGCCGCGGATTCCCAGCCGCCTCATCGGATCGAGTAGCCGACGCCGTGAACGGTCGTGACCCGCGCCCCCGTGGGCAGCGTCCGCAGCTTCCTGCGAAGACGGGCGACGTAGGCGTCGAGGGTGTTGGCGCGCACGATCGCGCCTGACGGCCACCCCGCCTCGATCAGCTGGGCACGGCGAACGGCCTCGCCCGGACGCGACGCCAGATGCGCCAGGAGCCGGTACTCGATCGGCGTCAGGCGCACCGAGACCCCGTCGCATCGGGCCGAGTGCGTCGCCGGGTCGATGGCGAGCCCCGAGACGCCGGTGACCCGATCTGCCCCCGCCCGCCTCAGGTGTACACGCAGGCGCGCGACGAGCTCCTGGAACGCAAACGGCTTCGTCAGGTAGTCGTCCCCACCCGCCGCGAAGCCCGATAACCGATCGGGGAGCGCGTCTCGGGCCGTCAGGAAGAGGACCGGCGCGTTCACACCGCGCACGCGCAGCGCCCCGCACGCGTCCCGGCCGTCGGCGTCGGGAAGGCCGATGTCGACGACGAAGGCGTCAGGGCCGCGGGTCGCGGCCTGGTCCAACATCTGCGCCGCGGTCCCGACCGAGTCCACGAGGAACCCCTCCTCGGCGAGCCCGCGGCGAAGCAGGGTCCGCAGCTCGGGATCGTCCTCGACGACCATGATCCTCGTGCCCACCACTCCTCTCGCAGTATGGCACCGCCCGACGCGGAGGATCAGCGCACTCGCCTGGCGATACCCGGATAGTCGACGACGAGCCCGGCGGGGTCGAAGACGACGTCGGCCGTGAAGTCCTCGCCCTCGCCGGTCGCCTCGAACCGGACCACGGCGCCGCCGTCCGCCCCCGCGCGCACGAACGTGTACCGCTGGGGGGACACATGGATGCCGAGCTCGGGCACCGACACCCAGACCATCACGAAGTCCTCCGGCCCGCCGGCCTCGTGCAGGCGGTGTCGCAGCACCGGCATCGTGTTGAAGAGCGGCGAGAACTCGACGTCCGGGTCGACCGCGCCCGCCAGCGGGCCCAGGTCGCCCCCGAGCGGGTCGAGCGGCGCCGCGCCTCGCCCGCCGGCCTCGGCCGTCCACCCCGCGCGGTCGCGCGAGAGCCGAAGCTCCCGGCTCCACCCATCGCCGCGGGCGTGGAGGCGAAGCGCGGTCGTGACGAAGCCGGCCGCGGTCTCGAGCTCGTAGTCGAGCCGGTAGGCCACCGGATCTGTCCCCAGCGCCACGCCGGCGGCGCGCATGCGGTCGGAGCCGAGGTCGACCTCGGCGTATTCCATCCCGAGCGGGTCATCCTTCGTCCAGGCAACCGCGGTCGTCACGCCGCGCGGTTCAGGACGGCCTCGGCCATCCGTGCGCCCTCGACCATCCGGGCGAGCTTCTCGTATGTGACCTCCCACGGCCGTGTCCGAAGGCCGCAGTCCGGGTTCACCGCCACCCGCTCGGGATCGCCGAGCGCCTCCACGGCATACAGGATCCGGTCGCGCACGAGCTCGGCGGGCTCGATGAAGTTCGAGTGGATGTCGAGCACGCCGAGGCCGATGCCGGGGCCGCCGTGCCGGGCGAGAAGGGCCAGCGTCTCGGCGTAACCGGGGCGGTCCTCGGCGCGAGTCCCGAGCTCGCGCGAGTCGCGGTTTGCGAACTCGAGCTGGAGCTCGAAGCACGATTCCAGGTCGAGGACGTGGGGCCAGAGGCAGCGGTAGTCCGAGTAGCAGATGTGGAGGCTTGCCCGGGCGTCGATGCCGCGGAGCGCGATGTTGAATCCCTCCACGACGAGCGGCACCTCGTCGGGCCGGGTGGTCGCAGCGGGCTCGTCGATCTGCACCCAGCCGGCGCCCGCGACGACGACCCCGGCGACGTTCGGACGAACGACGTGCTCGGCGACGTCTCGGACGAACCGGCGGCGGGCATCCGCGCCGGCGGCCCGGCCCGCCCCGACGCGCTCAGCCGGCGCGTACTGCTCGTCGTACGACCAGTCGACCAGCGTGTAGGCGCCGGTGAACGGGGCCTTCGGACGACGATCCGTGTGCGCCGCGACGAAGGAGTATTCGTCGACGTCGTACGCCGCCTCGACGGACGGCGGCCCGACGCAGGCCGCCTTCGAGTAGTACTTGTTGTCGAAGGAGCGAACGGTGCCGCGGGCCTCGAACCCGCGGGCGTGGCGGATCACGTGGTCGTACATCTCGGTGCGGCGCTGCTCGCCGTCCCAGACCACGTCAAGCCCGGCCCGCTCGAGGAGTGCGATCGCATAGCGAGCGGCCCAGTCGTCGATCGCGCGAAGCTCGTCCGGCCCGAACGAGCCACCCTCGAGGAGGGCTGCGAGCTCCTCGTGGCCGGCGATGCCGAGCCGCTCCGCCCAGCTCCTCGCGTGCTCGATGTCGGCGGGCTCGAGCCGCCGGCCGGCGAATGCCTTCACCCGCCAGGGCGGCTTGGCGAGGCTCCCGATCTCGCGGGTGACGAACCTGACGCTCATGCCGCCGCCTCCTGCAGGTCGTGGCGGGCGCGGCCGAGCCGGGCCAGCTTCTCGCGTGCGATCGGCTCGGGCACGAACTGAAGGTCGCCGTTGGGAACGAGCGTGACGCCGGCAGGGGCACGGTCGAGGAGCGCCCGCACCGGCCCTCGCAGCTCGACCGGATCCTCGAGCGCCGAGCTGCGGGCGTCGACGACCCCCGCGAGGAGGCGGTGCGGGAACCGGTCCGGGACGGCGTCGAGCGCCGTTGCGTAGAG